>JBARVS010000433.1:0-13209 GCA_049646385.1 Phormidesmis sp.
ATAGAAACCTTTATCCAATCAACACCCATCCGCTCGCTAGTAATCGTTAGCGCCTTAGCCCTATCTTCTTCAATCACAGGCTCTACCGAAAGCAGCTCATCAATCGCATTAGAGAGCAAATTCATAAACACCTGATTGATTTGCCCAGGATGACACTCTACTAGCGGCAGCTCGCCATAGTTTTTCACTACCTCAATAATTATCTTAGTATCACTTAGCTTCAAGCGATGCTGCAAAATCAGCAGCGTACTTTCAATTCCCTCGTGAATGTCAACGGTTTTCATTTCAACTTCGTCCAGGCGAGAGAAGTTCCGCAAAGATGACACAATTGACTGAATGCGCTGAGTCCCAACAGCTAAGGAGGAACAGAGTTTTGGTAAATCTTTAGCAATGTACTCAAGATCTGTTTCTTCAATGAGTTCTTTAAGTTCATTAGAGGGCTCAGGGCACTGTTGCTGATAGCTAGCGACCACCTTGAGCAGACTATCTGAGTAGTCATTAAGATGATTTAAGTTTGCGTGAATAAAGTTAACAGGATTGTTAATTTCATGGGCAATGCCTGCTACCAGCTGGCCCAAACCAGACATCTTTTCGGTTTGGATGAGCTGGGTTTGAGCTTCTTTTAAGTTAGCCAAAGCACCAGAAAGGGCTTCTGTTTTTTGCAGGTTGCGAGCCAGCAAAGAGGCATGTTGCATCGCTACGCCTAGCTGGGCAGCCGTATGGCTAACAAACTCAACGTCGGCGGCTTCCCACTGCCGGGTTGCTTGATGCTGATAAACGCCCAAAATGCCCCAAAGATTTTGCTCAACGAAAATAGGAACGGTGATGAATGCTTTGATTTTAAACTGGTCATACATGTCGATATGACACTGAGAAAAATCGGCTTGATAAATATCATCAACCACCAACGTCCCGCCCTGGCGATATCGGCCTCCTTTATGTTCTTGCAGATAGGTATCGTTCCAAACGGTGTCTACCCCTAGCGTGCCTATCTCTTTCCACTGAGGTACAATGCAATCGTAGTCTGCAACAAATTCTCCCCCCCAGTCAGCGTCGAATTTGTACACAGAGGCTCTATCCGACTTGAGAATCTGGCTAAGTTCGCGGGTGGTTACTCGAAAGATCTCGTCAATTTTAAGCGACTCGCGAATTTTAGCGACGATGCCAACTAGGGCTTCTTGCCGAGAAAAAGAGTTTGCCAGCTTTGAGTTTGCCAGCTGAAGCTGCTCTGTTTTTTGCTGAAGCTGCTGTGTCCGCTCTTCTACCTGCTGTTCTAGGTTGCTATTGAGTACCTGCACCCGCTGATAAAGTCTGTACTGTTTAGCGGCGGTCGAAAATCTTTCGCTTAGCGCCTGAGCATATTTAATTTCGGCTTCTGTCCAAGCTTGCGCCTGACCTTTTTTCTCCTGTCGCCACACTTCAAAAGACTGGCGGGCCATTAGCTGCCGGGTATCAGGATTGTGCCAGCCAGCCCACATAATGTCGGTATCAACCTCGTTACGAAAAATAGTCAAGCAGCCAATAATGTCGGTGCCGTGGCGCAGCGGTATGATCAAAAGACCGCGCACTGAAGTGGCTTCAAAAAAGGGGGCTAAGGTGCGAAATAAAGGCTCGCGGTAGATATCATCAATGGCCCAAAGGTGAGGGTAGGGGTTACTCACTATGGGCTCAGGCTCTAAGCTGTAGGTGGCGCACATCCATTCTACAGACCAGGGCCTGTAGCCAGTTCCATCAGAACCTTGTTCAATAACTGAATAGACAAAGCTTTTCCAAAGATAGTTTTCTTCAACAGTTCGACCGTTTTTCTCATCTATAGAGGCGGGCTGTTCTCCACAGGTATGTAGCTCTCTTTCTTGATGCTCGTTGGGCAGGAGGTACAGCCTGCCGCCGGAGCCTTCAAAGGTTTCAACGGCTTCTTCTAGGGCGCTTTGTAGCTCAAGGTCAGAACTGGTGTGGAGGAGTTTGGTAACGCGGTTGATGTTAGCTTCTTGCTGGGCCTGGGCTCGCATTTGGTCGAGCAAAATAGACTGGGCGATCGCCACCCCAACCTGATCAATTACCGCCTGAATAAACTGAAGCTCTGCTTCTGTGGTCGGTCGTGAATCGCTGTGGTGACAGGCCAACAGCCCCCATAGTTTGGCTGAAGATCCTAAAGATGTAAACGGCTTTTTATCTGTTGTTGAGCCTTCTATTACAATCGGAACCACTATAGAAGACTGCACCCCCATCGCCGTCAAATATTCGGCGTGGCAAGGATCTAAGGGCCGATAGCGTAAGGTTTTTTCAGTGTGCGATCGCCCGGTTTCTATATCGTCTAAGGGGCCAATGCCAATTTGAGCACTTTTAACATCTACAACAGAACGCTGACGGGCTCTTAAAAATAGCTCACGGGCATAGGGTGGAATATCGTCTGCGGGGAAATTTAAGCCTAACAATGAGGGCAGTCGGTGACCATAAATTGATTCGGCAACCACTAGCCCGCTGCTATCAGGATTAAACTGATAAACTTTAACGCGATCAATTTTTAGATAGTCTCGTACCTCTACCACCATGGCGTCTAGAATCTCTTTAAGCTCTAAAGATTGGCGGATGCGGTTGGCAATTCGGTGCAGCAAACCTTCTTGAATGCCGACTGATGGGTGCGCTTGCGATTTATTCATTAGTGAGCCTAAAGAACGAACGTTTTCAGCCTTATCATTCCCGTTCTAGATAAGGTCGCTCGGCAATATCACGTCATCAGCGCTGCTGTTAAAGCCTAATGCTATCTATCTCGGCTCTTGGGTCGGTGGTTCTGCTGTCGCGAATTTTTTCGTAAAGAGACTTTTCTGCTGCGTTCAAGTCTTTGGGCGGTGTGATCGCTACTTTTACGAGCAGGTCGGTGCGATCGCGCCCTTTTTTCTGAGGCCATCCCTTACCGCGCAGCCGCAGCGACTGACCCGACTTCACGCCCGCCGGAATGCTCACTGTCACCTTACTATCGGGCGTTGGCACCGATACTTTGGCACCCAACACAGCCTCATCGGGCGTAATTGGCACTTCACACACCAAGTTATCGCCATCAAACTCAAAGAACTTATGGGGCAACAGCTCAACAATCAGATATACGTCGCCGCGCTGCTGCGTCTGTGGATTAGTTGCGCCTTTGCCTTTGAGCCTAATTTTGCTGCCCGACTTGACGCCCGCTGGAATTTGAACCGTAATAGCTTCGGTGCCAATGGTAAACCGCTTTTTAGCGCCGTGAAATGCTTCAGATAGGCTGAGCTTGAGGGTCGCTTCTTGATCGAGGGCACCTTGAGCAGATCGGCTAGCGCGCGCGGCGGCCCGAGGGTCAAACCCAAAGCCACTGCTGCCGAAGCCGTCTGTGTTGAAACCGCTGGGCCGCTGCTGATAGCCATAGGTTTGACGGGCTCCCGCTCCGCCCGTACCCATGCGACCCAACAGCTCATTAATAAAGTCATCAAAGCTGCCATATGCGCCAAAGTCAAAGCCACCTGCTGCCCCTGGCCCATCAAAGCCGCCCGGACTCGCCCCGCCGCTTCGCTCTGCCTGCTGCCAGTATTGGCCAAACTGATCGTACTTTTTGCGCTTGTCGGCATCAGAGAGCACTTCGTAAGCTTCGCTGACTTCTTTGAACTTCGCCTCGGCGGTTTTGTTGTCGGGATTTACGTCAGGATGATATTTGCGTGCTAGCTTGCGAAATGATTTTTTAATGTCACTTGCATCCGCCGTTTTACTGACCCCCAAAATGGCGTAGTAGTCTTTGAAGTCAGTTGCAGCCATATTTAGCCTCCCTTTTGGATAAACCTTTTGCGATAAAAACCTTTGATCTCAGCGTAGCAAAGCCTGCCGACTCCGAGGGTTCGGTTATGGGGTTCGGTTATGGGTTCGGTTGTGAGGTTTGGGGAGTTTAGTCAGTGTCTTGATCGCGCGATCGCCCATAAAGCTCTGTTAGCTGCCTAAGCTGCTCGCAAATGGTCGGCGTTAGCATCGCGTCGGTATAGCGCCATTCCCAATTGCCCTCACCGACACCGGGCGTATTCATCCGCGCTTCATTGCCCAGCCCGAGCAAGTCTTGCAGCGGCGTAACGGCTTGATTTGCGGTAGAAGCCATCGCCAACCGAATCATTTCCCAATGCACGTTAATTGGGTCAAACGCGCCGACATAAGCCGCCAAGCGCTGCTTGTCATAGTCAGGAGCGCTGTTGAACCAGCCAACGGTAGTGTCGTTGTCGTGGGTGCCGCTGTACACCACAAAGTTGCTGTCTATATTAAACGGAAGGTAAGGGTTTTTGTGATCGCCACCGAAGGCAAACTGAAGAATTTTCATCCCAGGGAAGTCAAACTGATCGCGCAGCTTTTCCACGTCTTCATCAATCAGCCCCAAATCCTCTGCCAAAAAGGGCAGCTTGCCTAGCTTCTCCTGCACCGTTTCAAAAAAGGCCACACCGGGCGCGTCAACCCATTCGCCATGAATAGCGGTTTCATGTCCGGCGGGCACGGCCCAAAAAGCCGCAAACGCCCTAAAGTGATCAATCCGAATAATATCGACCTGATCGAGCAGCGTTTGAATGCGCTCTAGCCACCAGCCAAACCCATCGGCTTTAACAATTTCCCAGTTGTAGGTAGGGTTGCCCCATAGCTGACCCGTGCTGCTGAAGTAGTCAGGCGGCACCCCAGCCATTTGCGAGGGTTCCATCGTTTCTTCATTCAGCATAAAGTTCTTTGGCCTAGCCCACACGTCGGCGCTGTCGTGCGCTACATAAATTGGCATATCGCCCACAATTTGGATGCCGCGAGCGTTTGCATAGCCCTTAACGCCCGACCACTGACGATAGAACTCAAACTGCATATACTCGTGAAAGAATATTTCAGCGGCTAAGTCCACCCTCGCCTGATTAAGCGTGAACGAATCGCGCTGGGCGATCGCTCTATCCCACTGCGTCCAAGGCACGCCGCCGTTGTGATCTTTAAGCGCCATAAACAGGCCGTAGTCCTCTAGCCAGCTACGACAGTCCTTACGAAAATTATCAAAAGCCTCGCGATCGTCGCCGCCAGCAATATCTTTAAAGCGAACCGAGGCCCGCCGTAGCCGATCTAACTTAAAGTCATAAGCGCCTCGATAGTCCACGACGCTATCGCTAAAGCCTCGATCTATGCTGAGGTCTTCCTCATTCAGCAGCCCTTTGGCCTGAAGCGTTTCTAGGTTGATGAGTAAAGGATTGCCCGCCATAGCTGAATACGCCATGTAGGGCGAATTGCCGTGACCCGTCGGGCCAAGCGGTAAAATTTGCCAGAGCGTCTGCTGGCTGTTCTCTAAAAAATCGACAAATCGGTATGCCTGTGCGCCCAGATCGCCAATACCAAAGCGGCCTGGTAGCGAGGTGGGATGTAGCAAAATACCGCTGGATCTGGAAAAAGACATATCCTACTTTGTAGCGTTGCTCAGAACTCTATCACGGGTAGCCAAGTGCGAAACTCTGCTTTTGGAAAGATGAGTGGGAGAATGTCGATACTTGAATACATTCGATGCGGTGCTTCATCGAACCGTAAAATAAACTATGGCTCAGCAAAATAACCCTCGCAACCCCGCGCCTACGGTGGATTTGATTATTGAAATGGGCGATCGCCCGCATCGCCCCATCGTGCTGATAGAGCGGCTAAATATTCCCTACGGGTGGGCGCTGCCGGGTGGCTTTGTTGACTATGGCGAATCGGTAGAGACTGCTGCCATTAGAGAGGCCAAAGAGGAAACCAACTTAGCCGTCACGCTCATAGAGCAGTTTCACGTCTACTCTGCTCCTAATCGCGACCAGCGGCAGCACACCCTAAGTATCGTATTTATCGCCACGGCCACAGGCACTGCCACCGCTCAAGACGACGCCAAAAGCCTCAGCATCGTCAACCCCTGGGAAATCCCCGATCCGCTGTGCTTCGACCATGGCCAAATCCTTCAGGACTACTGGCGCTATCGGCACTACGGCCACCGTCCGCGCTTGAATTAGCACCTTTCCGCAAATAACCGCAAATAACTAGGCAACTTTCGACATTAGGGCCGCAGTTGTTCTTAGGCGGACTGTTGTTCTTGGGCGGACACAATAGCCTCAATGTGTCCTCTAGCTCACAGCATTGCGATGCCGCCCTTCCCCCTTTAGAATAAGCTTCGACCCGTTTACATAAGACATACTGTGCGCAAAATTATTCAGACCGATCAGGCTCCTGCTCCCGTAGGCCCGTACAATCAGGGCGTCGTAGCCTCGGGTGCAATGCTGTTTGTCGCGGGGCAAATTCCGCTGGATGCAGCGACGGGCAAGCTAGTGGGCAAAACGGTGGCTGAGCAAACTGCAAAATCACTGCAAAATCTGGCAGCAGTTGTTAAAGCAGCAGGCTCAGACCTATCTCAGGTGGTTAAAACGTCGGTGTTTCTAAAAGACATGAACGATTTTGCGGCGATGAATGAGGTGTATGCCAAGCATTTTGGTGATGAGAATGCGCCGGCGAGAGCCTGTGTGGAGGTAGCGCGGTTGCCGAAGGATGTGCTAGTTGAAATTGAGTGTATTGCAATGGTACCTAGCTAGTCGCTTCTGGTTATAAAAACTGTTGACACTCACGAGCAAATTTTGAGGAATTTATGGCAGATTCACTGGCGATCGCAATCCTAGCAGCGGGCAAAGGCACCCGCATGAGGTCAGCTTTACCCAAAGTGCTCCATCGGCTGAGTGGCCTTACCCTAGTTGAAAACGTACTGGCTAGCACCGCGCTGGTGAATCCTACCCGCAAAATTGCCATCGTCGGCTACGAAGCCGAACAGGTCAAAGCGGCACTGGCCGAAGTGCCTGATATAGAATTTGTTGAACAAACCGAACAGCTAGGCACGGGTCACGCCGTGCAGCAGGTCATTCCGGCGCTCGAAGGCTTTGCAGGCGATCTGCTCGTGTTAAATGGGGATGTGCCTTTGCTCACGCCTAAGACAATCGAGAGCATGTTGAAAACTCATCGCGACAACGGTAACGCAGCGACTATCTTGACCGCGCAGATAGACGATCCGACTGGCTATGGCCGCGTCTTTTGCGACGACAATTTAATTGTAGAAGAAATTGTTGAACATCGCGACTGCACCGACGAGCAAAGAGAAAACAACAGAACCAACGCTGGCATCTATTGCTTTAGCTGGTCGGCGCTAATGACCATTCTGCCTCATCTAAAGTCTGACAACGATCAAAATGAATACTATCTTACCGATGTGATTAAAGATCTCTCTCCGGTGATGGCGATGGATGTTTCACCAGCTGAAGTAGCAGGCATCAACAATCGCAAGCAGCTTTCCGAGGCAGAAGCCGTGATGCAACAGCGAATTAAAGATAATCTGTTGCTTTCAGGCGTCACGCTAATTAATGCTGGCAGCATCACAATTGATTCAACCGTTACCGTTGAGCCCGACGTTACCATTGAGCCACAGACGAATCTGCGCGGCAGCTCAGTGATTAAAGCAGGCTGTATAATCGGGCCTAGCTCTCTAGTAGAAAACAGCATCATCGGTGCGAATACAACGCTCATACATTCTGTTGTTACCGATAGCGAAGTAGCTGACAATGTTCGAGTTGGCCCCTTTGCTCATATACGCGGCAAGGCATTAATTAAAGAGAGCTGCCGGATCGGTAATTTTGTTGAGATTAAAAATTCGGTGATTGGTGAAAATTCAAATATGGCGCATCTTTCTTACATCGGAGATGCAGAGCTAGGTGAAAAGGTGAATGTGGGAGCCGGGACGATTACGGCTAATTATGATGGGAAAAACAAGCATAAAACGATGATTGGCGATCGCACCAAAACTGGCGCAAACACAACACTCGTTGCCCCCATTACTATCGGCGAAGATGTTACTATTGCCGCTGGCTCAACCCTGACGAAAGACGTAGAGGCGGACTGTTTGGTAGTGGCGCGATCGCCCCAAAAAACACTCCCCGGCTGGAAACCAAAATATTTGAGAGAAAATAGCTAAAAAATGGTTTATGAGTTTTCTCATTAAGAAAAGTCTCTGCTGGCCAAACTTTCTATAGTTCGTCTAAAGGTTGATTTCCGAATCCAAAAGGATTTCCTAAGATAAAGGCACAAAAAAGCTAGAGTAACAAAAAGAATCTTAGGAATGCTATGGCAGACAACTACCAGCCCGAAGCCGATAATTCTCTGGGCCGCGACAGCATGACGCTCTCGCAGCACGTGCTTCAGCAGCTTCATAGCTTTGGCCCCGATGCGCAAGATCTCAGCGCCATTATGAACCGCATTGCCTTTGCCGGGAAGCTGGTTTCCCGCAGGCTCACCCGAGCGGGCCTGGTTGAAGACGCCATGGGCTTTACAGGCCGTAAAAACGTACAGGGCGAGTCCGTTAAAAAAATGGATGTGTATGCCAACGACGTATTTATTTCTGTGTTTCAGCAGAGCGGTCTAGTTTGTCGGCTAGTCTCCGAGGAAATGGACGACATTTACTACCTCAACGAAAGCTGCTCTACGAGTCGCTATACGCTGCTCTATGACCCAATTGACGGATCTTCTAACGTTGATATTAACCTCAACGTCGGCTCGATTTTTGCCCTGCGCCGCCAGCAGGGAGACGATCTGGATCAAACGGGGGCAGATTTGCTCACGCCGGGGCACGATCAGCTCGCGGTTGGCTATATTCTTTACGGCCCTAGTACGGTTTTTGTTTATTCCCTGGGTCAAGGCGTTCACTCATTCACGCTTGATCCTAGCCTGGGTGAGTTTATTTTAGCCAGCGAAAACATTCAAATTCCTGAGCATGGTTCTAACTACAGTGTCAACGAAGGAAACTTTTGGCAGTGGGAAGAGCCCTATCGCGATTACATTCGCTACATGCATCGTCACGAAGGCTACTCGGGGCGCTACAGCGGCGCATTAGTCGGCGACTTTCATCGCATATTGATGCAGGGCGGCGTGTTTTTGTATCCTGGAACAATTAAAAAGCCCGAGGGCAAGCTGCGTTTGCTTTATGAGTCTGCGCCTTTAGCGTTTTTGGCTAAGCAGGCGGGCGGCAGAGCAATCATAGGGGATCAAGACGTGCTAGATGTGCAGCCCAATAAAATCCATATGAGAACGCCGCTAATTATTGGTAGCCGTGAGGATGTTGGCCTAGTAGAATCGTTTTTGCAAGAGCGATCGCGAGAGAACCCCTCTTTGCCCGTCAGCGTTCCCTCTTAACTAAAGCGCAGACGAAATAAAGATGGACAGATTTTCTTAACAAGTTCAGCCGAAAAAGGACACAAAGACAACAGACACAAGCTATAAAACTTAGGTAACTTTATTTTATAGCTTCGCTCCTTAAGAGGTGCTCCAAATTTGACAGTCTAAATCTGATCCAATCGCCTTTGTCCAATCATTCTAAGCTGCCCTCCAATATGGTTTCACTTCTAGAAAATCCTCTTCGCGTTGGTCTTCAGCACGACCGCATTCCCGCCCCCCAAATCCTGGTGATCTTTGGCGCTTCGGGCGACCTTACCCAGCGAAAGCTAGTGCCTGCCCTGTATCAAATGCGGTTAGAGCGGCGGCTGCCACCCGAACTCACCATTGTGGGCGTGGCCCGTCGCGACTGGAGCCATGACTACTTTCGCCAGCACCTTAAAGAAGGAATCGAAGAATTTGGCGGTGGCTTAGGCGCAGATGTCTCAACCTGGGATGAGTTTGCTAAGGGACTGTTCTATTGCCCTGGCAACCTCGATAAACCCGAAGACTACAATCGACTCAAGCAGTTCCTAGCCGAACTCGATGAAAAAAGAGGCACTCAGGGCAACCGCGTATTTTATCTTTCGGTAGCGCCTCGATTTTTTGCTGAAGCAGCTCAGCAGCTTGGCAGTGCCGGAATGCTCGCCGATCCGAGCAAGCAGCGCCTTGTGATCGAAAAGCCCTTTGGTCGAGATTTATCGTCTGCTCAGTCGCTTAACTACAAGGTGCGTAGCGTCTGCGCAGAAGAGCAAATCTATCGAATCGATCACTACTTAGGTAAAGAGACGGTTCAAAACCTGCTGGTTTTCCGCTTTGCCAACGCAATTTTTGAGCCTTTATGGAATCGGCAGTTTGTTGACCATGTGCAAATTACGGTCGCCGAAACGGTCGGCCTTGAAGGGAGAGCAGGCTATTACGAAACAGCGGGCGCGATTCGTGACATGGTGCAAAACCATTTGATGCAGCTCTTTAGCCTGACGGCGATGGAAACGCCCAATTCATTGGACGCCGCCAGCATCCGTAACGAAAAAGTCAAGGTGCTGCAGGCCACTCGCCTAGCAGACGATACCGATTTGTCTAAGTCTGCGGTTCGCGGCCAGTATTCAGCGGGCTGGATGAAGGGCAAAAAAGTGGCTGGCTACCGAGAGGAAGAAGAAGGCATTGAAGAGTCTACTAACAATACCTTTGCCGCGCTGTCGCTGAGAGTAGACAACTGGCGCTGGCAGGGCGTTCCTTTTTATCTGCGCACGGGCAAGCGTTTGCCCAAAAAGGTCTCTGAAATTTCTATTCACTTCAAGTCTGTGCCCCACCTGATGTTTCAGTCTGCTACTAAGCAGCTCAGCAACAATATTTTGGCCTTACGCATTCAGCCCAACGAAGGCATTGCGATGCGCTTTGAGGTGAAAACGCCAGGATCTTCGCTGCGGACGCGCTCGGTAGAAATGGACTTTCGCTATGATGCGGCCTTTGGTCAGCCCAGTACCGACGCCTACAGCCGCCTGCTCATAGACGCCATGCTGGGAGATCAAACCTTGTTTACCCGTGGTGATGAGGTGGAGCAGTCGTGGCGGGTGCTGACGCCTTTGCTAGAGGTGTGGGATGCGCCCGCCCCGCCTAATAGCATTCCGCTCTATGAAGCTGGAACCTGGGGGCCCATTGAGGCCGAACTTTTATTGAATCGAACGAATCGCCGCTGGCGAAGACTGTAAGCAATCCGTGCCTTAATTCAGTGCTTTAATCAGTGCCTTTTTGTTCTCTTATCCTATTTTCTTTCGCACTCGTATGGACAAGTACAAACCGCCCGCAGCCACGTCGACGCTGGCTATTCAAAAGCCTAAAAACGTTTCCCTAGCTGAAATTGAAGCCGAACTGCATGACATTTGGCAGGCCCAAGTGGGCGATCGCGCTACGCCTGTGATTACCCGCGCCGCGACCTTTACTATTATCATTTACGAGCCAGAAGAAATTCAGCAGCTGCTAGGAACGCTAGGCTTTTACACCAACGATATTGACGGCCTGCACCGCACAGAAACCCGAGAAGCTATTTTGGCAGCTCAAAAAGAATACGATTTGAGACTGACCGGACAAATGAACAACGTAACGCTCGCGAGGCTGCGAGAAGAGGTGCGCAGCCTGCCATCTGAGCAGCGCCAGTTCAAAAATCCTGATATTCGCGGCTTTAACTTTGATGGCCCTTTAGCTGCGCAAAATCCAGGTCGAGTGATTACGCTATGCCCTACCTTTGGGGAAGACGAAGGGGTCACCGCGCAGGTATCAGCCTATTGCCCCGTGCAAAAAAACAGCGATAGCAAGCTGGTGTGCTGCGAGTATATTACGCTGCGCGGCACCAAAGAAGCGCTGGAAGGCGTCGGCGATTTGGTCAATTCGCTAGTTGTAAAGGGGCTGCCTAAGTTTGTGTGGTGGAAGGGTACGCCTAATCCTGAGCAAGCTCTGTTTCAGGCTTTGGCCTTGACCAGTAGCTGTTTGATTTTGGATTCGAGCTACTACGGCGATGCGGGCTCTGAGATTGTCAAAATTCAAAAGCTGGTAGACGAGCACACCAATATTGCCGATCTTAACTGGTATCGGCTAGCGCCCTGGCAGGAGCTAGCTGCCGCCGCTTTTGATCCACCTGAGCGACGAATGGCCTTAAAAGAGGTTGACCGAGTGGGCGTTGACTATGAAAAGGGCAATCCGGCGCAGGCTTTGATGTTTTTGGGCTGGCTAGCGAGTCGGATGGACTGGGAGCTAAAAACCTACGAGTATGAGGGCGGTGACTATGACGTTGAAAGGGTTTATTTTATCGGTGAGGGCGGTCGCAAAATTGAGGCCGAACTAGCGGGGGTGCCCGTGATTGACCAAGGCGAAGTGATGGGAGATTTGACGGGCGTGCGCCTGCAGTCGACAAATCCTCAGGCTAACTGCAATACGATTTTGTGTTCGGAAACGGTGGGCTGTATGCGAATGGAGTCGGGCGGTAGCGCGCAAAGCAGCCTGGTTGAAGAAGTGACCTCGCTGTCTGATCAGCGCTCAGATTTGCTGCTGGGCCAACAGCTACAGCGATGGGGCGAAGATGTGCTGTTTGAAGAAAGCTTGGCGACAACCTCCAAGATTTTAGACCTCATCGCCCATCGCCGTTAAATCGTTTTATTTCTACAAAAAAATTGCCTACATTACCGCTCAAGCAGCGAGTAATGAAAGGCAAACTTCTCGTTGTGACCATCTACATTAGAAAGCTGTAGATCGTCGTATTCTCTAGGAGCGGAAAACTATATGCTGGATGCGTCGGGCTAAGGATGAGGCTGAATGCTAGATGCGATCGCCCATGCGGTTCGTCTCTATTCGCCGTAGCCGCTGAGGTAGCCTTCAAGCGCGTTGAAACGATCTGCATTGAGGCTGTAGTACATCCAGCGTCCTTGCTGCCTAGCCGTCACAAGTCCGGCTTCTTTGAGCGTTTTTAAATGAAAAGACAGCTTGGATTGAGCGATGCAGAGGCGATCGCACATATCGCCCACACAAAATTCGCCTTCTTGCAGTAGCTCGATAACCTGAATACGAATGGGCTCTGAAAGCGCGTGAAAACCAGAGAAGACGGTATCTGATGATTTAGCCATTGTAATACTTAAGATTTACTTGAGATAGCTCCGATGTATCCGCGCATCTGGGCAATCCCATGTGACGCTAGATACTGCAAGCTTAAACAAGCGAAATCAATTTGGCCATCCGAGCTTATACGATGAAATCAAGCTATATCAATAGGTCTCTTGCTGCTGTGACCAGCGATAATGCGGTAATAGGTGCCGTCACAGCCCGTAGAATTACGGAGCCCAAGGAGACTGGTTTGTAGTTGCAGGCCATGGCAACCGTAATCTCGCTTTGTGTCCAGCCGCCTTCTGGCCCAATCGCCAAAATCACGCTGCGTAAGTTTGCGGGCGCGCAATCAGCGCTTTGGTGCGTGAGCAAGTGGGCTAGCAA
>JBARVS010000434.1:0-4715 GCA_049646385.1 Phormidesmis sp.
GATATACAGCAAACAGAAACATGGTTTGTTGGAACCGCAGGCGGTGGCCTGTTTCGCTCGACTAATCAGGGTCAGGTTTGGGACTGGCTAAGTCTGCCGCAGCGTCAGATAACCTGCTTGCTAGCAATGAAAAATGGTCATGTATTCGCTGGAACCAGCAGCGGACTGTTTATTTCCAAAAACGGCGGACAGCGTTGGCAAGCGGTAGATCAAGGACTGCCGACAGTGGCAATTACCTGTCTAGGCAGCGATGGTTCCGCCCAAATTTTTGCAGGCACTGCAAAGCACGGCATTTTCCGCTCTACTTTGCACAATTCTACTTCTGGCCCTACTTCTCGCGATACAAACAGCGGCCTTTTCTGGCGGCAAGCCGGATTAAGCCAGTGGCCCATCACTTCGCTGATTGTAAAACGTCGCCCAGCTAGCGGCACCCTTAGCAGTAACGGGGGCACCGTCATCGGCAATCAAACCCGATTCATGACGGAGCTAAAGCCAGGAGATGGCCTCACCATAGAAAATCAAACTCGGCTGATTAAAAGCATTGAAGATGATTCGGCACTGACGATTACCCAGCCATTTTGCCCGGATATATTGCCAAATAGCAGTGAGAACGAAGCATCCCTTAGTCCGCTATCTAGCAGATCAGAGGAGAAAAGCGATGGTCTCAAAGGAACGTTTGAAAGCACTGTGATAATAGCGGGTACGCAAGAGGGCGGAACTTTTCGCTCAAAAGATTTAGGTGAAACTTGGGAGCGCGTCAATAAAGGGACGACAACCGCCCAGGTGAAGGCGCTAGCGTGGGTAAAGTCTTTTGAAGAGGACGCTTTTGAGGGGCAGGTAGAGCCTATTTTGCTAGGCACTGCGCTAGGTAGTTTTTTGTATTCGAGCGATCGCGGCGATGCAGCAAACTGGATGACTAAAAATCAGGGAATACCTCAAATGGAGACTTATCTACAGATATTAATGCGGCTACAGCCCAGCTTTACAGCGAGTCGGTACGGCCCGCCCGGTTTTGGTCAGCTGATGCGCAGTGCGCCAAAAGAGATTTTGACCGGGGCAGAAGACGGGTCTGAAATGGGCGCGTTTAACTATCTACGACAGCCTCAGCGGGAGGCTAATTTACTCACCAGCTTAGACGAGTACCTGCGATTTGGCATGATGGCTAACCTGTTCTATCTCACCTGATTTTTATTGTGTTCAAATAAGGGAGAATTATTATGAAAGGCGATTTTACGCGGTCTACGTTTCGCTCTAGCAAGCACTATAGCAGCGTTCGGATGCAGCAGGGCCGACTTCAGATTGATGCAGACTGGAATGAACAGGCGGACATTAATGCCTACTTGCGGGAGGCTCAAGCGTTGGATATGCTGGTGTCTGAGCCTGCCTCTCAAGCCGCAGAAGCGCTTATTTTGCGCGGCAGCTCAGAAAATCGGGCGACGATGGCCGCCGCGCCTCGAACCAGGCCAGAAGGTGAAAACGCCGATGTATTTGAGAACTTTCGACTCGATCCAAACCCAGAAGCGAGAGAAAATGAGAAGAAGCAGGGGGCTGATATTGCGATTGCCCCCGGTCACATTTATGTCGATGGCGTTCTGTGTGAACTGACGACCCCGCTGAGCTATCTCAATCAGCCGGACTATCCCAACGCCGCCGCCGCCGACCTAAAAGAAGAGGGGCCTTACTTAGCTTATCTGGACGTATGGCAGCGCCACGTGACGGCCCTTGACGATCCCGAAATTCGCGAGCGGGCGCTTACCAGCGTACCGGATACCGCCACCCGAGTAAAAACGATGTGGCAGATAAAGCTGATGCCGCTCTCGCAGGATTCTAAGCAGGGAATTTCTTTAGATGAGGCGATCGCCACCCTAAAAGACCCGAAAAAAGGGCAGCTAACGATTACTAGAAGTGAGCAACGCAACGCCGCTGCCGACAGCGCTCAGTCTATGGGAAATTCTCTCTATCGCGTAGAGATTCACAATTCTGGCCCGCGAGGAACGGCAACCTTTAAATGGTCAAAGAACAACGGCATTGTCGTCGCTCGAATTTTGGAGATTGCCAACAATACTATGACTATCGAGAACCTAGCTCCTGACGAGGTCAATCGATTTTCGTCAGGAGACTGGGTAGAAGTAATTGACACTGCCCACGAATTACGCGGCGAGCCAGGGCTGCTGCTTCGCCTCACAGAGCGCACCACCAACAGTAAGCTAGTGTTTGATCCGGCCACGCTAAGCGCCGCAAAAGATAATCCGGTCGCGATAGAAGACTTCAATCCAGCAAACTCTCAAAATACTTTTAAGGTGCGACGTTGGGAGGAAATAGCACTCTCAACCGATGATGCTAAACTGCCAATGACGCTGGCCGACAGCGGTTTTAAAATCAGCTTTCCAGTAGCGAAAACGTTAGAATCTCAGTCTTCTGAAAAATCAGTCCGATTTTATAACACTGGAGACTACTGGATTATTCCGGTACGATCTGGCGAGCCTGATTTGCCACAGCTACAAAGCAGCACATCAGCTAATTTATCGCCTCAAGGCATTCGGCACAGTAAGGCACCGCTCGCCCTGCTGAACTACAAACCAGCTAACAAAGAGACAAAAACGCCTGCTAAATTTAGCCTTTTACAAACTCAAGCTGAAGTCAATCAAGATAACACACTGCCTGCTAGAGGTGATTATCGGCTAAGCTTTCCAGCCTTAACACGCTGCCTGGACAGCTTTGGCGGCGTTGTTCAGGGGTCTTTGGAAGTTCAGAAAAATCTCTTTATTACGCAAAGTCGAGATGAAAAAGGCGAGCTAGTATACGGTCGGCTAGGCGTAGGCTTGCGTAATCCACAAGCTGGGGTGCATGTAGAGATTAAAGAGCCGCAGATGATCGGCCAAATGATTAAGGCCGCTGCCCAGCAAGCGGGCGATCTTCAGCAATGGCAGGGTTCCAACAGCTACCGGACGGTGGTTAATGCCAAGGGCTATTTGGGCTTAGGCGTAGCTAATCCTGATTCACCTTTAGCCGTCAGTGGTAAAATAAAGCTGTTTGATCCTGATTTGACAACTATCAACAGTCAGTCTTTTCATGGGGCGATCGCCTTCAAAAGCCGCGAACTTACCCTCACCGCTCAAGCTGCCGATCAGCCGCTGACCCTAGCGCTTAGCCCAGCTGAAAAACAGTTTAACTTTTTAGGGGGTGCGCTCAACGTTGAAAAATCTGTACCTAATGGTGAAGCGCAATGCTTTATTGCAGGCAAGCTGACCGCTGAGGCTTTGCAGCTAGGCACTTCAGCGGTAATGACAGCTATTTCTACCGATGCCTTGACTAATAATAAAACCACGCTGCCAACCGATCATGCCGTGCAAAGCTATGTTCAAACCTATGTGGATGGAAAAGTAGATCCGATTGAGAGAAGCGTTGAGGAACTTGACTTAGCGCTTAAGAGAGAAACAGAATTCACGATTGAGCGATTTGAGACTGTTAACGGGGCGATCGCTGCCAACACCCAATCTATTGGGACGCTTTTGAATCAAACGGTACCCAATTTGCAAGCCGACATCAGCGACATCAACCAAACAATTGACGGCGCTGCACCCTCTGGCGAACCGGGCCTTAAAAATCGCATAGCAAGCGTAGAAACAGCGATAGAAGATTTGAATGCTCAATCATTTGTTTCGCAGTCGGCGCTCACAGGAGCACTGCTTACAAAAGCGAACATAGCGGGCTCTAATGGTCGTGACTTTAAGGTCAAAAACTTAGTTGCTCGCCACAACCTTCTAATTCAAACAGAGTCTCCAACAGACACGGCGCTTCAAACCGCCGCTCGTTTGCAGGTGCAAGGATTTGGTGAATCACCGTTTATTGTCTCCGGCACTCTCTTACCGTCCAAACATGAAATCACCACGCTTGAGCCTTTAGCCGCAGGTGATAGCATTACGCTGGCATCAGGAGAAACAAAGCTCGTAACGACAGTTGAAACGCTCAGCAATGCAGCAGATAATACAGAACCTTTGAAAAAAGTTTCGCTGATGCCTGCCTTCCCGTCTGATCTGTCAGAGAATAGGTTTGAATACAGACGACAATCGCCGATTGCTCGCTTTAGCGATAGCACCGGGACAGACCAGCTAACGCTAACGGCCCAAGGTAACGTCGTCATCGGGCCGATTGTTCCAAATAATTTATTCACTAATTCACCCCCTACAAATGTCAAGCTGTATGTTAACGGCAAAGTTTCTGCAACAAATATTACCAGCGAATCTATCGCGCAGCTATCGTCTCAAACGCTAAAAAACAATATCTCTGACCTTTCTAGTCAGGAGGCGGCGGTTCTTTTAGGACAGCTCAACCCGGTCAAATTTAGCGATCGCGCCGATGAAAATCAGGCTATTCGCACAGGCTTTATTGCCGAAACCGTACCAGATGCAGTGGCCTCTGCCGATCATCAGGCCGTGAGCCCGCTCAATATCACAGCAGTTTTGACCAAAGTGATTAAAGATCATCACGTAACCCTAGCGAGAATGAGCGATATTATTCAACAACAGCAAACAGAGATCAGATCCTTGAACGAGAAAATAGCACGGCTATCGAGATAGCCGATCAGCAATCATGAAAAAAGAACAAGTGCAAAAGGGAAACTACGCTCTCTCAGTTGAAAAGATTCAGCCAGTATCGCCAACGCTTCCAGCCTATTTTGTAGGCAGCACAGCTCCTAATAATGTAGAAGATGG
>JBARVS010000435.1:0-11600 GCA_049646385.1 Phormidesmis sp.
TGAGATGGGGCATTTGCAGCATCGCGATCCGCTGCGGGCGTTGGGGCGATCGCTCGTATTTGTCACGCTCAGCAGCTTGCTAGGTATGGGCCAATCTACCAGCGCGCTGCCCGGTATGGTCAACCTCGCTGAACTCAGCTATAGCCGCCAGCAAGAAACCGCTGCCGACGACTATGCTCAGGCGCTGATTGTGGCGCACTATGGGCACGGTAGCCACAGCCTAGACTTTTTTGAGCGTAATTTGGGGTTGGATTTGGGGGCGTTTAACCGGGTGGCCGAGTGGCAGCAAACGCATCCGATGTCGGGCGATCGCATCCGCCGACTGCAAAGCAAATTTGAGCAAAAGGGCTGGCCGCAAACGGGCGCTACCACGCCGCTGCCCGACTTTATCGGCTGCGAAAACTTTCAGCCCTGCGGTAAATAAGAGCAGGTAATATGGGGGTCGGTGGCGATGCGATTAGCGGGATGATATGTTCGAGCAAATGCGTTGGCGAGCTTAACTAGAACAAACTTCCTCACCTGCTAGAGCTAAAATACCGCGCCCTCCAAAATGCCATTTCAGCCATTGGCAGTATCAGCCACATCAGCCAACTGTTCATCGGCTTTCAGCAGTCCCTCTACACATCCGACAAATCTGCCTGGATGTGTGAGGCACAACCCCTCACTCCTGCGGCGGCTCATCAAACGTCATATTCACAACATCTGGATCGCAAAGGGATGTGCCTGTGGCCTGCGAATGGGCAATCCAAGCATCTAGCTCAGCTTGAGAGGTAGGGTCTGCGCAGCCATCCCAGGGCTCGTAAGCTGGCGCTGGCGGCTGGAATAAGTAACATAAAAAAATGAAGCCCCAGAAGATCGGGCCGGAGAATACAGCGAGAATGCCAGCCGTGAGAAAGCCTTTGATCAAGAAGGCGCTTAGTTTGTCGGCCATGTTGTGAAACCAACTATGAAACAGTGAGTGATAGTTTCAACAATAGAGAAAAGATGAGGAGAATAGCGCCAGCGCGTGAGAGTTATGCAATTGGCCCATTCATCTGGCCCATTCATCTGGCCTAATCATCTGGCCTAATCAAACCGTTTTAATGACCCGACAGGGATTACCCACTGCAACAACATTATTGGGAATGTCTTTGGTCACTACGCTGCCTGCGCCAATGGTGACGTTCGCGCCAATTGAAACCCCAGGGCAGATAATCACGCCGCCGCCAATCCAAACGTTGTCACCGATAGAAACCGGTGCGGCGAGTTCTTCTCCGGTCAGCCTAATGTCAGGATCGGTAGGATGATAGGCCGTATAAATTTGCACTTTGGAGCCGATTAAAACATCGTTGCCTAAATGCACCGTATTGCAGTCGAGAATGGTGCAGTCGTAGTTAATGAACAGGCGATCGCCCGCAAAAATATAGCAGCCATAGTCGCAGTAAAAAGGCGGCCTAATCACACAGCTAGTCCCCATCGCTCCCAACAAGCCGCGCATAATGGCCTGCCGCCGATCAATCTCATCAGGCAGTGAAAAGTTAAACGCATGAAGCTGCTGGCGAGCCGCCCGATGCATTTTTGCTAGCTCATCGTCAGCGGCAAAATACAGCTCGTTAGCGAGCATCTTTTCTCTTTCAGTTTTCTCTTTAGCCATTAGTCTTCAGCTTCTATGCGGCAAACTCGCAGCAATTATGATTTTCTTCACAAGGAGCTAGGCATTCCTTATGGCCACAGCCTATGTCGCAGCGCTAGTTACACTCACGTACTTCCGTAAGAATACCGTCTTGGCTGGCTTTACGGCTCGGGAATGCTAACCCAAGTGGTTTCTCTATAAGATAGCCTGTGATGAAAGCTCCCCCCTTGCCAGCTCCCAAAGATAGCGGAGCCGCTCAGTCCGACAATTATCAAAGCTGGATAGACGGCATTCCGGGGGCGGTTTCTCAACTGATCACTTCGCCTAAAGGTTTAGTGATTGCCTATCCCTACATCAGCGCGGGCTGCTACAAGCTGCTAGAGGTGCCTATTCCCAAAAACGCAAGCGAGGCGCAAAAGCCTGCCCACTGTCTATTTGATGCTATTCGGCTAGAAGATCGCGAGCCCTTTCATTTGGCGATCGCCCGCGCCGCTCAGTCACCGCGCTTTTGGGAATGGGAAGGCCGCATCACGCTCACCAGCGGCAAAATCAAATGGATTGCCCTTAGCGTGCAGCCTGCGTCCGTACAGCCTGATGCAGCCACTATTTTATGGAACGCAGTAGCTCAAGATGTCACCGCCCGAAAAGAGTGTGAGCTAGCCACCAAACAGCTTAACCAAACCCTCTCCAGCCGTTTAGAAATGCGAACCGCTGAGCTAGCCATTAGCCAAACCCGTCTGCAAAAGCTGGCCGACAACGTACCAGATTTACTTTACGAAATGCGCTTAAACGGCGACCACGTTTCTTTTCCCTATGTCTCTTCTGATAGCTATCGGCTGCTGGGCCTGTCGCCAGAGACGTTTCAGCAGCGCGGTGTTGACCTGCTCAAGATGGTTCATGCCGACGAGCAGCAGGGCTTTAAAGCAGCGATCAAAGCCTCTGCGCTAACGATGAAGCTATATCAGTATGAATGCCAAGTAAGGCTGCCCTCTGGCAAGCTGCGGTGGGTGCGCACATCAGCCAAGCCGCAGGCTCAGCCAGATGGATCAATTGTTTGGTATGGCTGCTTAAGTGATATTAGCGATCGCAAACAAATCGAAGCCCAGCTCAATCAGTCGCTCAAAGAGCTAGCCGATGTCAAATTCGCCCTCGACTGTTCTGCCAACGTCGCCATTACTGACTATCGCGGCCACATCACCTACGTCAACGATAAATTTAAAGACATCTCTCAATACAGCCGCGCCGAGCTGATGGATCAAACCCATCGCTTAATTAATTCTGGCTATCATCCGCCCGAATTCTTTGAGGAGATGTGGCACACCGTTAGCAACGGCCACGTTTGGCTAGGCGAAATCAAAAACCGCGCCAAAGACGGCAGCTTCTATTGGGTCTATACAACCATCGTGCCCTTTTTAGATGAAGCGGGCTGTCCCTATCAGTATGTGGCGATTCACAACGACATTACCGAGCGCAAGCGGGCAGAGCTGTGCCTTGTGCAGCAGGCCAAAGACCTAGAGCAGGCATTTTACGACCTGCAACAGGCCCAAACCAGGCTCGTCCAAACCGAAAAAATGTCTAGCCTGGGCCAGCTTGTTGCCGGGGTTGCTCATGAAATCAACAACCCGGTCAGCTTTATTTATGGCAATGTAAAACCCGCCACTCGCTACGCCGCTAGCCTAGTGAGCTTACTAAAGCAATATCAAATCCACTATCCCAACCCGCCCCAAGCAATAGCCGATTCCTTAGAAGAAGTTGACTTTAATTTTATTAGTGACGACTTGCTGAACCTCCTGGCCTCTATGAAGCTAGGCGCTGATCGAATTCGGCAGATCGTGTCTTCTTTGCGGACGTTTTCGCGTAAAGATGAGGCCGACAAAAAGTCAGTTGATATTCATGAAGGCATCGACAGCACTCTGCTAATTTTGGGTCACCAGCTAAAGGCTCAGCAGCATAGAGCGGCGATTAAGGTGGTTAAGCACTATGGCCACCGACTGCCCGTCACCTGCTATGCCGGACAGCTCAACCAGGTATTTATGAATATTTTAGGCAATGCGATTGATGCCATGGCAGAGGCGCACTCTCCTCAGCTAATGATTTCGACTGAGTTTGCAGACGAGCAGGTAACGATCGCAATTAGCGATAACGGGATGGGAATGCCGGAGGCGGTGCGATCGCAAATTTTCAATCCGTTTTTCACTACCAAGCCCATCGGTAAAGGGACGGGCATGGGGCTCTCTATTAGCTATCAGATTGTGACAGAGCGTCACGGTGGTTCAATTACCTGTGCTTCGTCAGCAGGCTCGGGCACCACCTTTACCATCCAGATTCCACAGCAGCAGCCCGAATAAAGGGTAAGCCCCCCGCCTTAAATAAAACCTTGGCCAAATCCCTACGCCCTCTTTTTACGGCCAATCTAAGCATTTTATTCTGATTTGGGAATCCTCCCTATAGTTCCGTGCTTCTACCCTGACAATTGTCTGCTGCCGTGAGTTACTGCCCTGGTATCTTTTGTGCTATTCCCGTGCCCTCTTCTGTGCCTTCTGTGCCACTGACAAACCTGGAATAGCCCGCTCAATCTGAAGCCGATTAACCTGATATTTCTTTAATAGGGCAATTTAGTAGATTTTGTTTTGTAACAAATCTCTCAACCTGTTCTTTGCATATTCTCTTCTTTCCTGATCTTTGAAACGTCAGGAAGAAAGGCCAAAAGGTGTGAAGCATAACTTATATAACCTCATCTATAACCTCATTCAAAAACAGTTTGCATAAAAGGCGTTTTCTCACCTGATAGCTCCGTAGAGGCGCTGCTGACGATACCTTCCGCCTGATTTCTTCTCACTTTTTCTGGCTTTTCCTTCTGGCTCTATGCCCCTATCGGCGGGGAACACTACCTAACAAGGGGTGAAGCATCACCGATTCTCCACCTGTCCTGCACCTTCGCACCATCATGAAAGCTACGTCCGAATACATTGACACAAGCACTACAAACATGTCGGTTGACAACAGTGACTATGAGCTTGATCTGCGTGAGCCTTCTGTCATTGACCTGTCGCAGGCCGAGGCGGATGAGAGTAGCGAGGTGCACATCGAAGGATTGGACTCTGAAGCGCACACCAAGCCTCGCGCGGCGCGATCCACCGATTTGGTGCGGCTGTATCTGCAAGAAATTGGCCGCGTTAGCCTGCTAGAGCGCGATGAAGAGGTGGCCGAAGCCCAGCGCGTACAGCAGCATATGGAGCTTTTAAGCTTGCGCGACAAGGCCGCAGCCGAAAGTGGCGGCACCTTAGAAATTTATGTCAACCTGCTGAACACCCGCGATCAGCTCACCGCTCAGCTCAGCCACAAGCCTTCTTTAGAGCGCTGGGCACAAACGGCGGGCATTGCGGTGAGCGACCTCAAGCCGACGCTGGTAGAAGGCAAGCGCCTGTGGGCCCAAAAAGCCGACCTGAGCGTTGATGCGCTAATGGCAGTGCAATCTGAAGGAATCCGGGCCAAGGAGCATATGATTAAGGCCAACTTGCGCCTGGTCGTATCGGTTGCCAAGAAATATCAAAACCGTGGCTTAGAGCTACTGGACTTGATTCAAGAAGGCACCTTAGGACTAGAGCGAGCGGTAGAAAAGTTTGACCCGACTAAGGGCTATCGCTTTAGCACTTACGCCTACTGGTGGATTCGTCAGGGGATTACGCGGGCGATCGCCACCCAAAGCCGCACCATTCGCCTGCCTGTTCACATCACCGAAAAGCTCAACAAAATCAAAAAAGCCCAGCGCAAAATCTCCCAAGCTCAGGGCCACACCGCCAAGCTAGAAGACATTGCCAAAGAGCTAGACATGACGCCCGCTCAAGTGCGTGAAGTGCTGCAAAAGGTGCCCCGCTCGATTTCGCTAGACACTAAAGTTGGTAAAGATCGCGATACAGAGCTGGGCGAGCTGCTAGAGACAGACGACATTTCCCCCGAAGATTTGCTGATGCGAGAGTCGCTCAAGCGAGACTTACGGCAGCTACTGACCGACCTCACCACTCGCGAGCAAGAAGTCATCACCCTGCGCTTTGGTTTAGACGATGGCGTGCCCTACTCCCTGGCCGAAATTGGCCGTACGCTAGAGCTTTCTCGCGAGCGGGTTCGCCAAATTGAGTCTAAAGCGCTGCAAAAGCTGCGTCAGCCTAAGCGCCGTAACCGCGTTCGCGATTATTTAGAGTCGCTGAACTAAGGCTTGCCAGCTAAATCGTTAGTGTCCATAGCGATTAGCGCTCCTAGCGACGTTGTTGTTTAATTTTTTTCCAAAGTGAATCTCCCGCAGGCGCAGCCAATGTGCCTGCGTTTTTTTGTTTTTGCCGCCTTGACATAGGTGAAACCTCTCGCTGGTAGGAAGAAGGTCTTTGAGAATCCTCCTAGAATTGATGCGATCGCACCAAGCTTGAACGACTGGAAAAAACATCTCATGAACTATTTAGTTGCCGTATTGCCCAATCGTATGCAGGCAGAAGCCGCCTACTCTGCCTTAGAAACAGAAGGGTTACCAAACGGCCAGTTTGACCTATTAGGCGATGGCCACAAAGACGCCGACGAGTACGGCCTCATCGATCCTAAGGAGCAGGCAGCTAAAGGCGCTAAGCGTGAGGCTTACTGGCTAGTGCCCTTTGGCTTTGCGGCGGGCTATGTTTTCAACGTGATTACGGGCATTGAGGCCATTCCGGTCGGTAGCTTGGGCAATCATGTTTTTGGGGGATTGCTAGGCGCTGCCTCGGGTGGATTAGGTGCTTACGTGGTAGGCGGCGGCGTGGGGCTTACCGTGGGTAGCGGCGATGCTTTGCCTTACCGCAATCGCCTGAATGCCGGAAAGTATTTGATTATTGTAAAAGGCTCTGAAGCGGTGATTCGGCAGGCTACTCGCGTCATTGATAGGTTTGAGCCGGAGAATATTCAAGGCTATACAGAGCCTATGAGTGCTTAAAGGCGATCGTTAATTTTGCTGTAACTATTCAGAACTAGGCATCTTCCCAATAATCATCTGGGATTTAAGCGCCTTCATTGTCGTTGCCTACAATGGATTTCATGCTCTCTAGCGCGCCCGGAATGCTGCGTGGGTCAAGAAACATAACTTTGCTGCTCTCGCTTTCACCAATTTGGCGGCCCATGGCTAGGTATTCTTGAGCGAGGATAAACTGTAGGGCTTCGCGAGCGTGGGGGTCAGTTTTTATTTTTTTAGCCAATACGTCTACGGCCTCGGCGGTTGCTTGGGCCCGCAGCACATGCTCTTGCCGATGCGCCTGCGCCCGTAGCACAATCGTTTTTTGCTCAGCTTCAGCATCTAAAATGACAGACTTTTGGCGGGCTTGAGCGTCGAGAATGGCTGATTCGGCGCGGCCTTTGGCAGAGTTAATCGCAGAGTCGCGCTCGCCTTCTGACGTGAGCACGTTGGCCCTTTTTTGCCGCTCGGCAGTCATTTGCAGCTCCATAGAGTCTTGCACGGCCTTAGAAGGCGCGATGTCTCGCAGCTCTACGCGGGTGACTTTTACGCCCCAAGGATCGGTAGAGACATCTAGCTCACGCAGCAGCAGCTCATTGATTTCGGCGCGAGCTGTAAAGGTTTGATCGAGTTCGAGCTGGCCCATTTCAGAGCGAATTTGGGTGAGTACGAGGTTCGTCATCGCGGCCTGGAGATTTTCTACTTTGTAGTAGGCTTTTTCCAAATCTACGATGCGCCAGTACACAACCGCGTCCACGCTAATCGAAACGTTATCGCGGGTGATGCACTGCTGGGGAGGCACGTCGAGCACTCTTTCTCGCACGGTTTGCTTGTATACCACGCGATCTATAAAAGGCACGGTGTAGTTGAGCCCTGGCTTGAGCTTTTTACCGCTATAGCGGCCCAAGGTTTCAACCAAGGCTTCGTCACTTTGGTTGATGATGCGGACGGATTTAGCAGCAACGCTGCCGCCAAGAGCCAAAAGGACAAGCCAAACAATAGGATTCATAAGAAAAATAGTTTATTGAAAGGAGCTGAGTGGGATGACAACAAGGGTATTACCTTTGCGCTCTACAACGAAAACCTCTTGGTTGGGTTCAATAGAAACCTGATCGTCGCTACAGCGGGCTTGCCATGAGTTACCTTCGTAGATGACTCGGCCTATTTGACCTGGGGCGATCGCAGTTGTCGTTCTTGCTTCGGTGGCCTCACGCAAAGCAGGCGCAGTCCGGTTAGGCACAAACCGCTTGAGCGCCCAAAACAATAGCAAAGAAAACAGCACCCAAAGCGCAATCTGGTAGTTTACGCTCGGAACGACAACGGATAGCAAGGCCACCAAAAAAGCGCTGACGCCCAGCGCCGACTCAACGAAAGCCGTTGGCAGCAGTAGCTCCATTAGGCAGAGCACAACACCGATGATTACCCATATTAAGGCAGGAGTCATAAATTAGCTGGGTGCCTATAGCCCCAGAGGAAGAAGCGGTATATATCAAATATATTTGCTATAAATCCCTTTTCCCTTACCATTGACCTAAATTAATGGCATATGCCTTGGCAACTTTGTCTAGCAGCAGCGCTCAACCGCATCCACAATCCATGAATGGCTCTACCACTAGCTCCACAACTGGCCCCCTATCTGGCCCCATCAATACACCCTTGAACGACGCCGGCGGTGACGAAGGCAAATTTCCTTTTAGACAGTACGTCTGGGCTTTGGGGCAAGGGACGAACAAAATTCCAATTGGCGACTTGGTGGATGGGCGCTATCAGGTCGCTGCGCCTTCTATTTGGCTAGATACCCGAGCGGAGCTGCCGCCCAAGGTGCCAGAACCTGTGCCTGATTTCGCCCTACCTTATTTAAAGGCCCATCCCTATCAGCTTAATTTGCCGGGGGTGTATGGCATTTGCCATCAGGCGTCGGGCGAGGCGGTGCTGCTGCTGAGCAATGTGCCCGTGAACCATCAGGGGCAGCTGATGCCGGCGATCGCTAAAGTTTGGCCGCAGTCATCGGCGCTTTTGCAAGCCTACTGGCTCTGGCAAATGATCGGCCTGTGGGAACCGCTCAAGGGCTTTAACGCGGCGGCTAGCCTGCTTAAAAAAAGCAATATTAGAGTGGAGTCGTGGCGAGTGCGGCTGATTGGGCTATCGACCAATCCGGCTGAGCCCACCGAGGCAGACCTAGCCGATGCCTGGGAGAGCACCTACTTACCGGGGGCAAAACCCGCAATTTCCCAGCTTATAGCCGCCGTATGCCAGGGCTTGCGTAGTCCTAACCCTGATTTTCAGGCGATTAAAGAGCAGGTAAATACGCAGCTACTGCTTGAAGCGGCTGGAGAAACGATTGAGCTTCAGGTTGCGGGCGCGACCAGCAGCGGGCCCAGCAAATCTCGTAATGAAGACGCCTGCTACCCTAGCCAGCTAGAAATGCGGCGCACGGGTACGGCTGATTTGCCTTTGCTACCTCGAATTGCGATTGTGTGCGATGGGGTAGGCGGGCATGAAGGCGGTGAAGTGGCTAGCCAAATGGTGGTGCGATCGCTCCAGCTTCAGCTTCGCGGCCTCCTAGCAGAAGCGATGGAACAGCAGCAGGCCATTGCGCCCCATATTGTGGTCGAGCAAATTGAGGCCGCCATTCGCGTGGCTAATAACCTGGTTGCTCAGCAAAATGACCAGCAGGGCCGCGCCGACCGCCAGCGCATGGGCACGACCCTGGTAATGGCGCTGGTGCTACCGCAAAAGATCGACACCCCGGCTGGCCCTGCCGAGGTCAATGAGCTATACCTCACTCACATTGGCGATAGTCGGGCCTATTGGATGACGCCCGAGCACTGCCAGCTACTCACGGTAGACGATGATATTGCGGGGCGCGAAGTCAGCGCAGGCCATAGCTTTTACGCCACTGCCGGCCAGCGGCCAGATGCTCAGGCGCTCAGTCAGGCCGTTGGCGTACGCGAGTATGAGCAGTTGCGGCCTCATACCCAGCGTTTTTTGTTCACCACGAGCGGCGTTTTGCTGCTGTGCTCCGACGGCCTGAGCGATAACTATCAGGTAGAAGCTTCCTGGGCGAATTACACTGAGCTGATTATCAAAAAAATTGTGCCGCTAGACGCCGCCGTAGACTCGTGGATAGAGCTAGCCAATCAAAAAAATGGGCATGACAACGTGGCCGTGGCCCTGATGAGCGTAGAGCGGCTGACCGCAGCAGAAGAGGATGCTTTGGAAGCAGGCACTGGGTCTGAAACAGTGGCAGGCTTTAAAGGGGGGAGGGCAGCGGCCTCTAGGCAAGCTGGTGCTGTGCCGCCTCAGTCACTCAAAGAACAAATTGATGAGGAAATGACGGCAGCTTCTAGGGCGCTGCTATACGGCGAGGATGATGATGACGATACGCCGCTGACCGCAGAAGAAAGAGCTGCCGTTGAAACCGATACCAAAACGGGGCGATCGCTCACGCAAAAGTTAGTCACCGTCATCCTAGCGGCGATTATTCTAGGCGTCATTGGCGCGGTGGGCTGGCTGCTGTGGCGTAATTTTGAAGCATCCAAGTCGATTATTCCGCCAGCCTCAGAACAACCCGCCCCAGACGGCATCGATAACTGAGCAGAAAAGGCATAGCAGCCAAAGATCTCTCTATTTGCTGCCAAAACTCAGCTCACAGCCTAGTCTTTTGTCAAAAGACCGGAGCCCGTAGAAATAGAGCGGCCAGCACTGTGAGATAATACTGTGAGATAATAATTTCCTCACAGTTTGTTTTTTTGATACCCCGTTATGAAAGTCGGCGATCGCGTTCGCGTTAAAGCTCCCCTGACATTGTTTAACCATCCTCAGCACCGCAATCAGCCCTTTAGCGTACAAGGCTTAGAAGGCACGATTGATGCCATTTTAGAAGACTGGCAGGGGAGGCCAATTAGCGCTAACTATAAAGTCGTCACGGCCTTTGCCATAGAAGGTGCCAAGCGGCCATTCAAAGCCCACCTGCATGAAGACGAATTAGAACTCATCTCGTAGGGTGCGCAGGGCCCATCTTACGATTTTTGCTGGGTGGGGCGGATTAAAATGTCGTTGATTTCGACGTGGACGGGCTGGCTCAGCGCGTAGGCAACGGCGCTAGCAACATCAGCAGCCTGTAGAACCGGAAACTGAGCGTAGGTGTCTTGCGCTTTGGCGGCGCTCTGGTGATATTTCTCAGCAAAGTCGGTTTCTACAATGCCGGGGCTCACTGCGGTAACGCGAATGTGGCTATTGGCGGCGCGCAGCTCGCGGCGGAGGGTTTCGGTGAGCGATCGCACCGCAAACTTAGTCGCCGAATACACGCCCGTAATTTCAGGCACCCGATGCCCGGATAGCGAGCTGATGTGCAAAATATGCCCGGTGTCAGGCTCAGCGCCCGTCTGCATTAGGCTAATAGCTTCGCGGGTACAAATGCACAGCGCCAGCACGTTCACCTCAAACATTTCGCGCCATGCCTCGGTTTTACCGCTCATCAGCGATTCTTTATGACCTAGCCCAGCGTTATTAATCAAAGCATCCAAACGCCCCCAGCGCTGCCCTACCGCTGCAAAAAAGCTTAGAATCTGCGCTTCGTCTCGCAAATCTACCGTTTGAGAGAGCACGTCAACATCCTGGCGGCGTAACGATTCAGCGGCTTTGCTTAACGGCTGGGCGCGACGGGCGCAAATAGCTAGGTTGTAACCTTCAGCGGCAAGGCGATGGGCGATCGCCAAACCAATGCCGCTAGAGGCACCTGTGACGATTGCGACGGGTTTTTGTGTAGAAGAAGGCGTAGGAGAAGTCATAGGAGAAGTCATAACTTTTTAGCGATCGCTCACGTCGTTTGCGTAAGGATGATGTAGATTATATGAGAGGATTATTACAACCTTTTAAGCATTACTACTTTTTTCAAGAGGGCTCAAAATGGATATTCGCGTCGTTCTGGTTCTAGCACCTGTAATCATTGCTGCAAGCTGGGCTGGGTTCAACATCTTTAGAGCGGCTTTGGGTCAGGTTCAAGATCTGCTG
>JBARVS010000436.1:0-2287 GCA_049646385.1 Phormidesmis sp.
GTTCAACGGTTGCGCCAGTGGCGGCGAGCTGTTCTAGCTGTGCGCGGATTTCAGTAGCGGTCATAATAAGTCCAGTCCTTTCGTTACGTGATGGTTTCGGTGGGGCAATCGGTGAGTCTTCTGCTTCAACAGAAGGCTCACTTCTGAGCATCTTCGAGAATTAGGTCTAGCTCGGGCTGTTCTTGCGGCGGTTCCTGAGCCAGTGGCTTCGGCTCGCTAGGGGCTTCGGCGGCGCGTAGCTCGGCTAGGATCTGTGAGACGTTCTCGCTTGTGGGGATGAAGTAAGGCAGTTCTAACTGCTCTGCGGTCATGGTCATCGGTCTAGCCTCCTGGTGGTTGAATCGAGTTGAGGGGTTTACCAGTTGTCTGCACTCTGCGCGGCTTCTGGAGCTGAGGCGCTGACTTGTTGAGCTGGTGCGGTGGAAGTTTCCGGCAGGGCGATCGCACCCTTCGCTAGCAGTTGATTGAGTAGCCGATGAGAGTTGAACAACACCGCGACCGCAGCGGCTGGCGTCGGCGCTATCTGGGAGAGCTCGTCGCCTGACGTGGCTAGGTAGTGAATCGAGATCCGCTGTAGAACCTGCGTGTTCGTCTCGCCATCCGCTTTCATCGCTTCCCATACCGCTGAGTCGATCCGCGCTTGGATTGAGATGCTCGTCATTACTTCGCCCCTAAAATCTGCTCGGAGATGTCCGCTAGCGCTTGGATGTTTAGCCACTGCGCGTTCTTCGCCACCTTCGCCCCTAGCAGCTCAGCGAGTCCGGGGACGGTGGCACCACCGCCAATGAGATGGCGCGGCGCGGTGTCGGTGCCGATGAACGCGAGGGCTTCAGCGGCGCAGGCCGATACGTCTAGGGCGATCGCACCGGCTACATCAGCGGGCGGGTTTTCCAAAAGGAAATCAATCACGCGCTCTGCCGTATGCTCTCGAAAGTGACTCGTCAGCGCTTCGCGGGCGGTAATGCGCTCGGCCATCCCGCGAACGCCGCAGCCGCCAAAGTACCGGCACTGGATGATGCTGCCGTTCGCTCGAACTTTTGTCGCAATCAAAGTGCGGTTGCCGCAGTCGATAATCCAGACGTCGGACTTCAGCTTTAGCATGTTGAAGGCGTAGTGCCCTTCGAGCTGCGGCACGGCGCGGTGAACAACGACGGTGAACGTTTTGGCTTCAGAGCCAATGACTTCAGCATCTGCCGGAATCGTGACCGGGTGAACGCCTTGTAGCTGCTCGCTAATTTCTGAGCCGTATGCTTTGTTGGATGGGCTGGTGAAGATTAGGTCGCAGTGGATGGTTTTAGCGTTGTCGCCAAAGGCTAGGCGCAGCGCCTGAATTAACAGCAGCTTGGCGTTTGCCGCTTTGCCCTGCTCGCTTTTACCGGTGTGACTCATCGGAATGACTGCGGCCTGCTCGCCGACTAGGTAAGTCGTGAGGGCTTTGCCTTGAAGAACGCGCAGGCAGTTGCTGTTTGATTGCTCGGTCTGGGCGACGTAGGACGGAAAGGCAACTCGCTCAAACTTAGTTGACCCGTCAGGGCGAATTAAAGCGTTAACAAATCCGTTGCCAAGGTCAATTACTACAAGAGTTCTAGCCGTTGGAGTACCCTGCGTTTTTAGCGTTTTGGGCTTAACTGCTGTTTGCATCAAAAATGCCTTGATGTATTGCTATACAAGCAGGCCACTCGGTTTCGCACTCCAAAGAATGCTCTACTCACGGTTCACTCGCCTTGCCTGTGAACCCGATGCAAATTAAAGCGTACGTTTTGATTAATTTTATTCAGCTATATTAATTATCTGATTGAGGCTTTCAGATAAGTCTGTCATATACTAAAACGTACGTTTTGATAGCTATAATGCACAGTATGCGATATTAGGAGGACTTAGCACAGTGATCTATTTTGATATGCCGCGTAAGCGCAAAAACTTGTCTTTAGATGAGGTCGTGATTGATGGGATTGAACATATCTGTTCAATTTCAAAAGAGAAGCCGTCTTTCAGCTTTTACGTTGAGAGACTATTAGCAGCTCATCTAATCGCTAATAACGTTGTGCCGCCGTCCTACACTCCACCGGGAGAGACGCGCGGCGGTAATCGCACTCAATCGGGGACTGAGGACTCAGGCAATGACTAATGAGGAGTTAAGAGCGCTGTGCGAAAGCAACGCTCGGGCGATCGCCGCTACCAATGAGGGAATAGGCGCAATGAGGGCGCAGCAGGAGACTAATACTGCCAACATTGCCGATCTAGTTATGCTTAGCGGCAATGTTTTACAGGCAGCACAGTTAAATAC
>JBARVS010000437.1:0-13772 GCA_049646385.1 Phormidesmis sp.
AGGCGATTCTCAGACGAGCCATCCTCAGCGATGCCCTTTTAAGCGATGCCATTCTCAAAGATGCCATTCTCACAGAAGCACAGGCCGTAAACGCTGACTTTACGGGTGCTTGCCTAACCGGAGCAACACTAGAAGCCTGGAATATCGACAGTACAACTACGCTCAAAAACGTTGACTGTCAACATGTCTTTTTACGCGAAACGCCTGACGCAAGAGGTTCCCGAGAGCGCCGTCCGCACAATCCTAACAAAGACTTTCAACCGGGCGACTTCGAGAAGTTCTTTAAAGAAATGCTCGATGAGGTACAAATTCTCATTCGCAACGGTGTAGATCCCAACGCCTTTCGCGCAGCCCTGCAAAACATCATGGAACAGAACCCTGACATCACGCAAGACTCCGTGAAAGCGATTGAGAAACAGGGTGAAGATGTTTTAGTCACTCTGCAAGTTCCTGAAGGTACAGACAAAGCCAAGGTTGAGCGCGATTGGGATAATGGCTATCAGGCTGGATTAAAGGCAGGCCGTGATGCTGGCCTTTTGGAGGGCGCTCAAGACTTTAAGGCTTTTGCCGCCCTTGCCGTTAAAAGACCGATCACTATCCATAATCAAAACAGGAATCAAGCCATGACTGGAAACGATCAAAGCCAAACGTTTAGCGGCGATGTCAACATTAGTGCCAATCAATCTGTTGTTAATCTTCGTGACATTAGTGGACAGGTAAACAACCAAATTGCCCAGCTCAGCGACGAATCCACGCAAACGCAGCTCAAAGATCTGCTAACGCAGCTTCAAACCGCGATTGAGACTGAGGAGAGTTTGAGTGAAGGAGAGAAAACTGAGGCGCTAGCGGAAGTGAGAGAGATTGCGAAAGCGGGACAAGCGCCTGAAGATGGGCCAATGAAGGCGACGGCGAAGCGATCGCTCAACGTACTAAAAGGAATGACAGTGGGGGTAGGGGCAGCGACAAAATTCGTGACGGCCTGTAATGGGCTGTTGCCTGCGATCAGCATACTCTTTGGCCTTTGAGCTAATCTGAGAATACTGAAAAAATTAGAGCAATGTTAGGATAGTAAACATGAGGAGTGCTCAACTCAAATGCCTACCGCCGCTCAACTAGAGAGCTTATATGTAGTTAGCTATTGGATAACCTACTTAATGCTTCAGCCGATACACCTTGTCTGTATTGATGAGCGTACTAATAACTTATACGTACTAGCAGGACTTACCGAAAGTTTAGAGATTCAAGTTTTACTCAACGGGAATTTTTCTGATGAGTCAAATTGACTATGCAGCGATGTCCGACAAGGCACTGAGGCAGTATTTTTTACGCCATCGAAATGACCAGGAAGCCTTTTACGCTTACATGGACAGGCTGAACGCCAAGCCCCGCAAGATTATTGCGAATGTAGGCGATCCTGATGTGTACGAAAAGCTTACAGCAGCTTTCTTCCCGAAGATACAAGCGGCAGAAGCCGAAAACAGAGTGAATGATTGAACGATCTCTTCTTAAGAGGCGCTAGCGTAGCTTTCCTACTTCCGAAAAGGCCCCACCCAAAAAGCTGCGCCCGTTACCAGCGGAATCAGCGCAAAGATGGCACCAAAGACGAGCGGATAGTTTCTAGCCATCGGAACGGTCAGCATTGTCCCAATTGTCAAACCGCAGTAGATAAGAGCAGCGATGGGCACCACGCAAATAAGAAAGATCATTAGATTTTCGTTGGATTCGAGGGGTGCCATGGCTAGATAAACTAAATAGATGGATTAATGTAAGAAGATCTCAGGAATTAGGTCAGCTCGTGATGTAGCGATCGCAGACCGTTAAAGTCGTTACTATAAAACATGTTAACGGATCTATTCTGCCAGCTGTCTGCCGATTTACCGTCGTCCCTAGTGCTTATTTCGCTTGACTCAAAAAACTTCTTCAAAAAGGCCATCAAAAAAGCCGACCAAAAAGCCTGCTAAGCCGTCGGGTCGTCAGTCGGCGTATGACGGACTAGGGCCGATTGTCATCACGATGGTGATGTTTTTAGGGGTGGCCGGACTGCTGCATCAGTGGCTACCTTTTTCTGAGCGAGCCTTAGAGCAGCTGGGGCCAACTGATTATGTAGCTTCGCCGCTGCCGCTGGAGATGAAGGGCGGCGATCCGTATTTGCGAGCGCTGATGCGAACGATTTCGGCGGCGGAGTCCAATACAAAAGATCCGTATCGGCTGCTGTATGGGGGCGATCGCGTCAAAAGCTTAAAAGTGCATCCCGACGAGTGCATCCGCATTGTCAACGGGCCAAATGAAGACGACTGCACAACGGCGGCAGGGCGATATCAGTTTTTAACCTCTACTTGGGAGCATGAGGCAAGGCTCTATCATCCTAATCGGCCTGCCTGGTATGAGCCCTGGGAGCGGCCTAGCTTTGAGCCAGTGTATCAAGATGCGGTGGTGTACGGCTGGCTAGACGATCCGACGGCCTGGGGGGTAAATCTTTCTACGCTGCTGCGTGAAGGGCAGGTAACCACGGTGCTAAAGCTGCTTTCTGGCACTTGGACGAGCTTAGGCTACGGCATTGAAGATAACAGCATGTCGGCGCTGCTGCCGCAGATTTATGAGGAGATGCTAGCGGAGGAATTGGCAACATCAGCATCAGCAAATCCTATCGATACGATGCCAACTACTCATCCGAATTGAGCCAGCGTAAACCACTCGATAGATTGAAACTGCGGCGGCAATCGGTAGAATAAGAACTATACATCCTTGGCGCTAGCGTTTAGTGGTGCATCCGCTAAGCTGCATGGTTGAGCTGTAAAGGGAACGTGCTATGTCTACATATCGAACGGTGATTTTAGAGGCCCATGATGGCGATCGCTGGCGATTGCTTTCCCACCTGCCCACCTGCGACGATGCCAAATTCAATCATTACCTGCTGTGGAAAAACCCCCACCTGTCGCCGCTGCCCAAAAAGGCAGACGATTTTCCGGCGCTGCCGGATGACTGTAGCGGCAGCGTTAGCGCTAGGCTAAAGGGAATTGCTTACTACGTAGCGACCTGTTTGGACTTGGCCGGGTTTAAGGCGGGCGTGAAAAAGGCTGCTAAAGAATATAAGGCTTGTAGCGCGCAGGTGCTCACGGAAATGAAGGGCGCGATCGCAATGGCAGAAGTCTTATCTGAGGGCAATATTCCCGTCCGCTTCATCATTTTGCTAGATCATTAGCAGGTGAGGGATTAGCGAGCTGTCTTGATAGCTTGATTGATTGCGGCCTTGAGGCTGCTGAGCTTGTGAGCAACCGCGCCAGTTTCTAGCAGCGATCGCCCCAGCTCGAACCCCGCTTCAATACTCTCTACTCGGCCCGCCCGCCACAGATAAAAGCCGCTGTTCCAGATCGCCGAGCGAGCAATTTCATTGGGTTTGCCTGCGATCGCCTCACGATAGTCTTTTAGCAGCGCCTCGGTAGACATGAGTTCCACATCAGGGCCGTCAAATCCATAGTCACGCGGATGTAGCAACAGCCGTTCAATTTCTAGCTTGTCATTTTTTAGCTCATGCAGTCCTAAAATAGCCGTGCGCGCGCGCGAAATGTCGCAGCTTCCTTCTAGCCCTTTAACGGTGGTGAAAAAAGGCGTGTTGCGCTGGGTAAAAGCATTTTGGGTACGTTCTTCAGTCGGGGGATGGACGTAGCCGCTGACTAGGTTGCTGCGGCCCGCGTAGGGCGACCACATAATCTCGACCGTTGCAAAAGTCGGGCGCTTGCCGATTTGCTCGCGGTAGGGAACTAGCCCTTCGGCTAAAGGAAAGTGAACGGGCTGATAAACCAGGGCCAAATAGGTGCGGGCAAAAACGGTTTGTAGCTGATCTAAGCTCAGCGCCGCCCAGTTGAGATCTAGCCCTTTGAAGATCTCTACGGCAGGCAAGCCCATTTTGGTTGGCATTCGACCGCTGCCGGGGATAATCACAGGCGCATCGGCGCAGGCCATAATCAGGGCGGTTAACGGATTAATCGGGGCGGTGCGCGATCGGCCATCGTAAGGATTGCAAAAAACCGTTACTCGGTAAGGGCTTTCAATCGCTTTGAGCTGAGGGCCAAGCGCATCGTAGGTATCGAGCATTCCCGCTAGCTCGGTGGGCGTAGGGCGCTTGATGCGATGGGCAATCATAAATGCGCCAATTTGGGCGGGGGTGGCGGCTTGGGTGAGCATTAGATGGGTGGCGATCGCGGCTTCTTCACGGCTCAGCGACTTTGAGGTATGGGTGCCGCTACCTACTTTTTTAAGCAGATCTCTAAACTGCGCAATGGACTGTTCGGCAGAGGATTTAGCAAACTGTTCAGGAGAGGGATCAGTAGATTGAGAATTACTCATAAGCCTGAGAAAGGGCCGGGTAACAGGTAGAAAGTAGGCCAAAAAAGACTAGCTAGCGGTCGGTAGCGTAGAGACGTTCTGCGAATGATGGGCGTAGCTTTTGGCCTGCTCTCGCACGAGGTCGCAGAACTCTTGAATGGGTGGAATCAGCAATCTATCGTGAGTGGTGACCATGACCACCCTGCGTAACAGAACTGGCTCATGAGTCGGGCGCACGGCCAAAGCCAAATCACGACGGCTTTCCGCCAGCGCCGAGCGGGGCAATAGGGCGATCATATTGCCCTGGCGAACAACGCCGCGAAAGGCATCTAGCGTATTTAGCTCTAAGGCAATTTTAAACTCTGTGCCCTGATCTTGAAACTGATTTTGCACAATGCGCTGCATACCGTAGCCGTCTTTAAATACGGCCTGTGGATAGCGGGCAATCTCGGCCCAGGGCACTACCTCATACTGGGTGAGGGGATGGTTTGCGGCCATCAGCACTTCGACCGTCTCTTCGTAAAGCGGAGTCACCGCCATTTCTTGATTGCTAGTCAGCAGCGGGTTGTGCATGACGATGGAAACATCTACTAGGCCATCGCGCAGCACTTTTAGAGAGCGATCGCTGCCTAGCGCTGTGACCCGAAGCTGCACGTCCGGGTGAGTATTGCAATACTGAGTGACGATAGGCGGCAGCAAATAAGCGCACACCGAATGAATGCCCGCGATGCAAAGCTCGGTTTGCTTACCGTTAATCAGGTCGCTGACATCCTGCTGCGCCTGCTGCCATTCGCGACAAATGCGCGTCGCCCGAGGGAGCAAGCTGCTGCCCGCGAGGGTGAGCTTGGCCTGGGCCGTACGGTGAAAAAGCGACACCCCTAAATCGTCTTCAATGGAGCGCACCTGACGGCTAATGGTTGACTGGGTGACGCTACACTGCCGAGCAGCCGCCTGAAAGCTACCGGTATCGGCCACCGCTAAGAAAGCCTGTAACTGCTCTAGGCGCATAGGTCACGCAGGATAAAGTTAACCAAAGTGACGGGGAATTGCCATATCAACCTGTGGGCTAACTGTAATGCGCTGCCGAAGCCGTTTTTGTAGGGGTTGCTACCAGCGACGTAAGTTTTAGCGATCTGATTTGTACCCGTTAGCCAGCGGCTTCCAAATCATCCACCCGTCCGTTGACGTTGGCTAGCGGCAAAAGCAACGCTTGAAACGCCTGTTGCGATGCTCGCCGATCCGCGCGCATTTCTTGAATCAAGATGTTAAAGCGCTGCTCGTTGGCGGCTACAGATTGAGATATTGCTCGCACTTCAACATCGGTAGTAGAAATAGCGCCGAGCAAATTGTCAATATCTGTTGTATTTCGCTGCTGCTGCTCGGCTACTTGATTGAGTCGCTCGGTTACTTGATTGAGTTGCCCAGTTACTTGATTGAGTCCCTCGGTTACTTGGTCGAGTCCCTCGGTTACTTGATTAAGTCGCCCAGTTACTTGGTTGAGTCCCTCGGTTACTTGGTCAAGTCGCGTTGTGGTGACGCCAAGCGTGGTTGCCGTTGCTTCTAACAAACTTTCAATTCGATCTAATCGGTCACTCATTTGCTATCTCTTTTTGTTTGCTTGAGCTGTAGCGATCGCCTCTTAGCTTGATTTTATATGAGTCCTAGTTTGATCCGCGAGTATCTGGCTGTAAGCGCCTTACCAAGCTTTGAGCGTGTCGGTAATGTCTGCTTTTAACGGGCGAGAGACTGCCTCGTTGAGCAAATAGTTTTGAATTTTAGCCTGCGCCGCTTTGGGATCAATCTGCTTGAGAGCGCTAAGGGCGTTCATTTTAATGCGGGCGTCGGCATCGGCTAGCAGCGGAATCAGGCTGTCAATGGCGTCAACTGCGCCGAGCCGAGCTAGGGCCGAGATAACGGTTTGCTTGAGCGAAAGGGCATCGAGATTGGCATTTTGCTTTTGCAGCCAGTTAATCAGCGGTTGGGCGGCAATTGGCTTAAGCGTAGTAGAGCGGGTTTGGCCGAGCGATCGCCCAATCTCCTGCCTGACCTCCGGCATGATTAAAGGAAACGGACGCGCAAAAGCGGTGGTGAGGTGAAGGGTAGCTGTAGGGGTTTCTAGCCAGCCCAGGGCGCGAACGGCTGCGACCTTAGTGCGAGAGGCCGCAGGCTGCATCAGGAACTTTCCCAAGCTCTCAGCGGCGAATTCTTTAGCTGCGTGCTGGCCTGATCGACCTCCTAATCGGCCCAGAGCGATCGCACTTTCACAGGCAACCGTTACTTCTGCGCCTTGCAAGCAGCAATGCAGCCGCGCCATTAGGTCAGTGGTGGCCAGCAAGTCGAAGCGACGGCCCAGGGCGCGAACGGCCTCAACTGCAATAGGCGGTTCGTCATTGAGCGCATTCAACAAAACAGGCGTAACGCGCGGGTCGTGAAAGCTGCCCAAGGCTTCGATGGCAATGGCTCGCAGCGCTTCGCTAGGATCTTCAACAATGCCTAACAGCGGCTCAATGACGGCGCTTCGACGAATTTTGGCTAGGGTGCGAGCGGCGAGTATTTTCTGCTGGCTCAGGTCGCTGTTGAGCAGATGGGTGAGGGTGGCGATCGCACTATTTCCCAGGCTTGTCAGCGCCTTGGTTGCCTCTAGCTGTAGCGCTTCAACGGGCGTGATGGTCAAAAAGTTAGCGATCGCTTCTACCACGATGGGATGATCGTATTGGCCCAGCGTGCGGATGAGAAACCACTGATTCTCAGGATCTAAGCTGCTGTGCAGATGGTGGATAAGCGAAGAGATGGGGCGATCGCCCAGGTGAGAAAACTCTTTTGAAAACTGTTTGGTATGGCTCCACTTGCTGTGGAAGTCGCCTGTGATGAGGGGAGCGATCGCCTGCTCAATATCTGCTTCAATCGGCCCGTTAGGTCTGACTGCTTCAGCCACTTGCTCATTTTTTCCCTCAATCTGTTTCTGCGTTTCTGTTCTAGATATTTGAGACATAGCAATAAAATACAAATGAAGTTGTTACAGCTAAAGCAGCGACTTTTGGCCTGAGAAGCTATTTTAAAAACGTTTCCAAATCTTCGATCTTTCTAGTTATTTACTTATAGGTCTTACGAGTATTGCAACCCCAGCTTAATTGAAAACGGCTTGCGTTTATTGCATAGAAGGAATGCAGTAAACGACATTATTGAGGTGGAAGACCCATAGACAGTATTAAACGATACAAAAAGCTAAGCGCATCTTCCATATGTTAGGAACAACTCAACAGCAGGTGAGTTACACGAAACCCTAAAACGGTTCCTTATAAGCGTGGTTGGTAGATGCGCTCATCAATCTCCTTTCGTAAAGGTCTTTTGATAAAACCGTATCTACCCCTTTCTTTACGCCTTTTAAGACACCTTTTAAGGTAGTGGCTTCAGCGACTGATTGATGAAGCGTTAACTGGGATTCTTATCCGCGATTACTAATAGTTTGGATATTGCATGTCTACTTCACCCAGCGTTATCGAAAAAGTAGAAAAGCTGAATAAGTTTGAAAAATACAAGGCCGAAAAAGACGGTTTGGCGGTTAAGGACGAGCTTGAAAAGTTTGCGGCCATGGGCTGGGAAGCGGTTGATAAAACCGACTTAACGGGTCGGCTCAAGTGGCTAGGAATTTTTCATCGCGAAGTGACACCGGGCAAGTTTATGCTGCGCCTGCGTCTGCCCAACGGCGTGCTCACGAGCGATCAAATGCGTGTCCTCGCTGAAATTGTTCAGTGCTATGGCGACGATGGCTGCGCCGACATTACAACCCGCCAAAACCTGCAGCTACGAGGCGTCCGCCTTGAAGACATGCCCGATATTTTTGAGCGCTTCAAGCGAGCGGGCATTACTTCTATTCAGTCAGGCATGGACAACGTGCGCAACATCACCGGATCTCCGGTGGCAGGCATTGCTGCTACCGAGCTAATAGATACCCAAGCGCTGGTGATTAAAGTGCAAGATATGATTACCAACAACAGTGAGGGTAACTACGAATTCACTAACCTGCCGCGCAAGTTCAACATTGCTTTAGAAGGCAGTCGAGAAGATTCTATTCATTCAGAAATTAACGACATTGCCTTTATTCCAGCCTTTAAGGATGGTACAGAAAATTCAGAGCTAGGATTCAACGTTTTAGTCGGCGGGTTTTTCTCAGCTAGGCGCTGCGATTCTGCCATTCCGCTAGATGCCTGGGTGCCTGCTGACGATACGGTTGTCGAAATCTGCAGGGCAATTTTAACGGTATTTCGCGATCGCGGCTCTCGTGGCAACCGACAGCAAACTCGACTGATGTGGCTAATCGAGGCCATGGGCCTGCCAGCGTTTCGAGCTGCTATAGAAGCCCAAATGGGCCAAACTTTAGCGCCTGCTGCGCCCGTAGATGCTATTACCGAAGAAGGCAAAAGCGATCACTTAGGGGTTCACGCGCAAAAGCAGCCCGGACTAAGCTACGTTGGCCTGCATGTGCCAGTCGGCCATATTTACGCTGAGGATATGTTTGAGTTTGCTCGCCTAGCAGAGGTATACGGCAACGGTGAAATTCGCCTGACCGTAGAGCAAAACCTGATTGTCCCCAACATTGCCGATGCTCGCTTAGACGCCTTTTTGCAGGAAGCGCCCGTGCAAAAGTTCTCTATCGATCCATCGCCTTTAGTACGCAAAGCGGTTTCTTGCACGGGCTCACGGTTTTGCAACTTCGCACTGATTGAAACTAAGCAGCGCGCCCATGCCCTGGCTCAAGAACTAGATGCGATGCTGACGGTGCCTGAGGGCGTGCGAATGCATTGGACGGGCTGTCCTAACTCCTGCGGTCAGCCTCAGGTCGCTGATATTGGCTTTTTGGGCACCAAAGCGCGTAAAGATGGCAAGTCGGTTGAGGCGGTTGATATTTACATGGGCGGCAAGGTGGGCAAACATGCTCAGCTCGGCGATCGCGTCATGAAAGCCGTGCCCTGTGAAGATTTACCAGAAGTCGTCTCTGGCCTGCTCAAAGAAAAGTTCGGTGCGGTAGCCAAGTAAGGCTTCGCACCAAAAACGGCTGCGTTCAAATTGATTGATCCCTGGCCTAGCATCTGCCCATTTGCAGACCCTGCTGGGCCACCAAAAAAGAAGCCCAAAGGCGGCAACCTTTAGGCTTCGATTAAATCGCTTTGCGCTTGGGACAAGCCTTTATCTGACTTTAGCTGTCTAACCTCAGCTATCTAAATCAGGCAAAGCAGGGCCAGCGCAAAACCTATTCATACACTTAGGAGCATAGCGCAAGATGATTGGAGAGTTGATAACAAAGCCCACTCAAGGTCGGTACAAAATATTGCACCTGACCTGGTTTGCTTTCTTTTTATCGTTTGTCGTTTGGTTTAACTTTCCGCCTTTTCAAACAACCATCGTTCAAGAGTTTGGATTAACGCCCGCCCAAGCAGGTACGATTGGCCTATGTAACGTTGCTTTAACGGTTCCAGCTCGGGTCATCATTGGAATGCTGCTCGATAAGTATGGCCCTCGCATTACTTATTCATGTTTGTTAATGTATGCGGCAATTCCTTGCTTAATTTTTGCAACGGCAACCAGCTTTCAACAGCTCGTGGCGGGTCGCCTGCTGATGGGCATTGTCGGCGCTGGCTTTGTAATTGGCATTCGCATGACCGCCGAATGGTTTCCGCCCAAGGAAGTCGGCACGGCTGAAGGCATTTACGGGGGGTGGGGCAACTTTGGCTCTGCCTTTGCCGCTTTCACAATGGTGCTGTTTGCCATGGCCCTAAGCTTTTTCCCCGGTTCGTTCGACTTTGGTGAGCCACAGACCTTTAATGTGCTGGGCGCTACTTTTGATAGTGAAGTGCTCAACTGGAGAGCAGCGATCGCAGGCTCTGGCATCGTTGCCGCCCTCTACGGCGCGTTTTATTACTTCAACGTGACCGACACGCCCCCCGGCAAAGTCTATCGCAAGCCCAAAAGCGCTCGCGGCATAGAAGTGACGACCGTGCGCGACTTCTGGTTCTTGATGGTCATGAACATCCCGCTCACCGCGATTTTAATCGTGCTGGCTTGGCGCTTGCGCAAGGTTGAATTTCTCTCCCCATCCGCGTTAGTAATTACGGTAATCGCGCTGCTAGGGCTCTATGCCTTTCAGTCGTACAACTGCTGGATAGTCAATAAAGATTTGCTCTCAGGCCGAAAAACTTACCCCGCAGAAGATCGCTATCGCTTTAAGCAGGTAGCCTTGCTAGAGCTTACTTACATCGTTAACTTTGGCTCTGAGCTAGCGGTTGTGACCATGCTGCCCGCCTTTTTTGAAGGTACTTTTACGCTAGACAAAGCAACCGCAGGTATTATCGCCTCGACGTTTGCCTTTATGAACTTAGTGGCCCGTCCTGGCGGCGGCATAATTTCCGATTCTGTCGGCAGTCGTAAGTGGACATTGACTATTCTGCTCGGCGGCATGGGCATTGGCTACTTGCTCTTTAGTCAGGTGGGTAGCAACTGGGCACTACCGGCGGCTATTTTGCTAACGATGGCCTGCTCTTTCTTTGTACAAGCCGCAGAAGGTGCCACCTTTGCCCTAGTACCACTGGTGAAACGCCGCATTACGGGGCAGGTTGCGGGTAACGTCGGCGCTTATGGCAATGTCGGCGCGGTTGCCTACCTCACTATTTTGCTGCTGGTAAGTCAGGCGTTGGTGCCTGCGGGTGACGGCGCTGATCCGGCCCTGGTTGCAGCAGGAACGGCTCAGGCAAATACGATTTTCTTCCAGGTGCTAGGCGTTGCGGCCTTAGTGGTAGCTTCGCTGTGTGCCTTCTTCTTAGAAGAGCCGAAGGGTTCTTTTGCTGACGCGCATGAGGGTGAAGAAGAAATTGCTGCGCCTGTGGCCCCGGCTGATGCTTCGGTAATGGGCTAGTAATGGCTGAACGGTAAGCCTTGACACTGTTTTACCGCCCAGTTCCCGCTAAACCGATAGGAGGCATTTGTTTGCTTCCTATCGGTCTGCTTTTTCGGCCTGCTAACAGGCATTTGTTCAAACGTTTATTGAGAGAGGCTATTTTAAGTGTCACTTTCATCTGAAACACTATCTACCAAAACGCTTTGTCCCTACTGCGGTGTGGGCTGCGGTTTAGAAGTTTTTCCCCCCGCTAGAAAAGGGCGTGGGGTGACTCGTGATAGTGAGGGTAGACCCATTTGGCAGGCGACGGGCGATCGCACTCACCCCTCTAGCAAAGGCCAGGTGTGCATCAAAGGCGCATCGGTTGGCGAATCGCTCAACAAAGATCGGCTCAAGGTGCCGATGATGCGCGAGTCACTAAGCCAGCCATTTCAAGAAGTGAGTTGGGAAGACGCCTTTAGCCGCATCACCTCAGAAATTCAAAAATCTATTGCCCAGCGCGGGCCAGATTCCATTTGCATGTACGGCTCCGGGCAGTTTCAAACCGAAGACTACTACATCGCGCAAAAGCTGATCAAAGGCTGCATTGGCACCAACAATTTTGACGCTAATTCGCGACTGTGCATGTCTTCAGCCGTATCTGGCTACATTCAAAGCTTTGGCTCCGATGGCCCGCCCTGCTGCTACGACGACTTAGAGCAAACCGACTGCGCTTTTTTAATTGGCACCAACACCGCCGAGTGCCATCCGATTGTGTTCAATCGGCTCAAAAAGCATCACAAAAAAAATAAAAACGTCAGGCTCATTGTGGTCGATCCGCGTCGTACGGCCACGGCGAAAGATGCAGACTTACATTTAGCGATTAAGCCCGGTACGGATATTGCCCTGCTTAACGGCATGGCTTATTTAATCTTGCGATCCAACCAGCACGACGCGCTGTTTATTGACTACTGCACAGATGGGTTTGCGAGCTACGTTCAAATTGTTAACGAGTACCCGCCCGAGCGCGTCGCCCAGATTTGCGGCATTCCTCAAGCGGACGTAGAAAAGGCGGCTCAGATGTGGATAGCCTCGCGGCGAGTGCTCTCGCTGTGGTCAATGGGCGTGAATCAGTCAACCGAAGGCACCGCTAAGTGCCGCACTATTATCAATTTACATCTGATGACCGGGCAAATCGGGCGTCCCGGCGCGGGGCCGTTTTCGCTGACGGGTCAGCCTAACGCCATGGGCGGGCGAGAAGCGGGCGGGCTAGCTCACATTTTACCGGGCTATCGCTTGGTGAATAATCCTGACCATCGGCGGGTGGTAGAGCAGGTATGGCAGGTTCCAGAAGGCAGCATTTCACCGAATCCCGGCCTATCTGCCTGGGACATGATGCTAGCGTTAGAGCAAGAGGCGGTAGGCGTGATGTGGATCGCCGCCACGAATCCGGCGGTGAGTATGCCGGATATTAAGCGGACTCAGGCAGCGCTGTTAAAGTCGCCGTTTACGATTTGTCAGGATGCCTATTACCCGATTGAGACGGCGGCCTATGCGCATGTTGTGCTGCCGGCGGCGCAGTGGGGTGAGGCAACGGGGGTAATGACTAACTCTGAGCGGATGGTGACGCTGTGTCAGGCGTTTCGCTATCCGGTCGGTAAGGCCAAGGCTGACTGGGCGATTTTTGCTGAAGTCGGCAGGCGGCTGGGGTTTGAAAAGCAGTTTGACTTTGCCGATAGCGCCCAAGTATATGATGAGTTTGTGCGGCTCACGAGCGATCGCCTGTGCGATATGAGCGGCCTCAGCCATGAGCGCTTGGCGATCGCCGGGCCAATTCAATGGCCGATTCCGGTGTGCGAAACAGCTGAGACGGCGGCAACTAAGTTTGATAAACGGCTGTATAGTGACCATCAGTTTTTAACCGAAAACGGTCGGGCTAAGTTCGCGGCGTTTCATCACAAAGGGCTAGCTGAGCCACCTGATGATAGATTTTCAATGGTGATGACGACTGGCAGGCTGCTGGGCCACTGGCATACGCAAACGCGCACGGGCCGGATTGAAAAAATTGCTCAAAAGTATTCGCAGCCGACGCTGGAGGTGAATCCTCGCGATGCGCAGCGCTTGCAGGTGCAGTCGGGCGATTGGGTGGAGGTGCGATCGCGCCGAGGCTTTGCTAATCTCCCTATTCTCGTCACCCAAAACATCGCCAAAGGCACGGTATTTATGCCGATGCACTGGGGTTTTCTGTGGGCCAACAATGCCGAAGTCAACGCCCTTACCCACCCCGAAGCCTGCCCCATTTCTTTAGAGCCCGAGCTAAAAGCCTGCGCCGTACAGCTCACGCCGATTGCCGCTCAGCCCGCGACGGTGAGGCCAACGACCGCCGAGCAAATTTTAGCGATGGTACAGCCCTTGCCTGTAGAAGCTGAGGACAAGAGAATTGAGCAGATAGTGGCGGTTGGACAGCGAGGCTGATAGAGATATCTTGCGATCGCCATGCCATCAGCTTCTCGCAATTTGAATTGGCAAATTTTAGTACGAAGCTAGCTCCGTTGTATCGAGCCCTGTAGTATTA
>JBARVS010000438.1:0-2451 GCA_049646385.1 Phormidesmis sp.
GTTCAACAGCGTCTAAGCTGCCTGCTAAAAACTGAGATTTACAGGACTGGCGCTGCACTTTGCCACTGGTGGTTTTGGGCAAATGACCGGGCTTGAGAAGGGCGATCGCCCATACCTGCAATCCATGCTGATTAGAGACTGCCGACCGAATAGCTTCTACAATGTCTGATACTTGTAGGGTTTGCTTGCGCAGCGATCGCACCGCCGTCCGGGTAATCTCCTGCACCACCACAATCTGTTCTCTATCCGTACCCGTCTCATCAGGGCCAAGGCCAAAGACCGCCCCCGCTGGCTGTAGGCTAGGATGCGCCTGCCCAACGCTCAGCTCAATATCTTGAGGATAGTAGTTCTGACCTCGAACGACGATCAAATCTTTTAGCCGCCCGGTAATAAACAGCTCTCCCGAACGCAAAAAGCCTAAATCGCCCGTCCGCAAAAAAGCACCCGATTTACCGTCTAGCTCATTGCCAAAGGCTTCCTTGGTCGCCGCCACTTTCCCCCAATATCCAGCGGCAACGCTCTCACCCGCCACCCAAATCTCACCCACCTGCCCTTCATCACAAACCAATCTAGTCTGAGGATCGACAATCTCAATTTTCTGTTCTTTCGATTGACCGCAGCTTACTAGCTGCACCGCTTGAGCATTTTCCTCCGCTTCCTCAGCCCTGCCTTCAGCCAGCGACGAAGCGCTTACCGACACCACCTTTGGCAGCGCTTGGGGCAATCCTCCCGAGACGAAGAGAGTCGCTTCAGCTAGCCCGTAGCAGGGGTAAAAGGCACGGCGGCGGAAGCCACAGCTAGAGAAAGCTTTTGCAAACTGATCGAGGGTTTGAGAACGTATAGGTTCGGCTCCGGTAAAGGCGACCGTCCAGGCTGTTAGATCTAAGCTTTGGCGCTGCTGTGAGGAGATTTTTTGAACGCAGTAGTCGTAGGCAAAGTTAGGCGCACCGCTGGTTGTACCGCCAAAGTGAGAGACCGCTTCGAGCCAGCGATAGGGATTTCTTAAAAAAGCAGCGGGTGACATTAAAGTGACCGGATAGCCGCCGTAGAGAGGCTGCAAAATTCCGCCGATGAGTCCCATATCGTGATAGGGCGGTAGCCAAATAACGCAGCGAGTGTCTGCGGAATGGCCAAAGGCTTGCTGAATCTGTTGGAGATTGTGGGCTAGGTTGGCATGGGTAACCATCACCCCTTTGGGCTGGCTAGTAGAGCCTGATGTGTATTGCAAAAAGGCGACTTCTTGGGGTGAGCCTTTTGCTAGCAAAGTGTCTAATAAATTGTCTAGAAAAGAGCGCTCAGAGCCGTAAGCGTTTTCAATAAGACGGCTATTCTGCCGATCTGTAGCTAAGCAAAATAGAGAATCAGTGCGTTGTTGAAACAGTTCCTTGCCGATCAGAGGTTCTAAATCTTCTAGCAGATCTTGCTCTGTGAGAATGCCTGCAACTTTGGCGTCCGTCACGATGTGCTGCCATCTGGCGAGGCTTTCGTGACGGCGGGGTGGGGCGGCGGGAATGGCGATCGCACCCACACATAAACAGGCTAAAAAAGCCGCAATCAGCTCTAGCCCAGGCGAATACACCAACAGAACAGGCTGCTGATTGAGATCGCGGCCTGTCTCTCTTGCCTGCTGTTGGAGTTGGGTCGCGATCGCCGCCACCCGCTCGTATAGCTGAGCATACGTCCACACCGTTATCGCCGATTCGGCAACCGGCAGCGGCTGATCGGCCAAGAACTGATAGGCGACTCGCTCGGGCTGATGAACCGCACGCCAGCGTAACCGCTCTAAAAGCGTTGTTGCAGACGGTATTGTCGTTTCTAATGATGGCGGGTCGCTGACTGGCTGACGGCTGGCTAGGTGGTTCACAGGTACACTGCTTAAATACTGGCAATAATTCTCATTAACATATTCTGATTATAGAGCGGCTCGTCGTCTTTTGTCAGTAATAATTCTGAAAAAATAAAAATGCGTACCGCAGTTTATACAAAAGACTAATGAGAACTACTATTCTTTTGCTTCGGGCCGAGTCGCGATCGCCAATCTTGCCCCTTCAATCTGCCGCACCTCATCCATCACGCCAACCACATCGCCGTTCAGCGCCTTTTCGTCAGCGCGAATGGTCACTACTGCCTCCTGCCCAGGATCGAGCTGCTGCCTAATAGCGCTCTGAATTTCTGAGGGTTGAATGGTAGCCTGGTTCAGCGTAATTTTTCCTTTGGGATTTATCGAGACCGTAAAATTGGCTTCAGGCTGCTGCTGTGAAGTTTCGGCGCTGGGCAGCGTCACTGGCAAACCGTCGGACTTTGTAAGAAAGAGAGAAGAAATAATAAAATAGGTCAAAATCGCGAAGATAACGTCGATCATCGGCAAAATATTGACCGTTACTTCTTCTTCTAAATCATCGCCGGGTAGATTCATAGGTTTTCCTCCCTGAATAGCTGTATTCTCTGTGC
>JBARVS010000439.1:0-5368 GCA_049646385.1 Phormidesmis sp.
ACGCTGCTGCAAGCGGTACGCCAAGAAACGCCCGCTTCAGCCTTTCCTCTCCCTGGAACCTGGATAGATTGGATAGTCCCGCTTTGGCGACTCTGGCTGCCCTTGGCACAGCAGCTAAGTAGCCAGCAAAAAGCGCTAGGCAATCCTTTTATTCAGGGCATTTTGGGCGGGCAGGGCACGGGCAAAACCACCCTTACTCACGTGCTTCAGCTCATCTTGGCGCAGCTTGGTCAGACAGCGGTAAGTCTTTCAATTGATGACTTGTATTTGACCCATGCAGAGCGGCATCAGCTTCAGCAGCAGGATCCTCGATTAGTTTGGCGAGGGCCACCCGGCACCCATGATATCGAGCTAGGAATAAAAACATTAGCCCAGCTCAAAACTGCAGCGCCTGGAACTGACGTAAGCGTGCCGCAGTTTGATAAGTCTTTATTTGAGGGGTTAGGCGATCGCACGTCTCCACTCATTCAACCCGCACCGACCATCATCCTATTTGAAGGTTGGCTAGTCGGCGCGCGTCCCATCGCAGACACCTTTTTTACTACCGACCCATCAGCCTTGCCTTGCCCTATCGTTACCCCAGCCGATCGGCAGTTTGCCAGAGACAGCAACCACAGGCTGCAAAAATATCTCCCGCTATGGAACTTTTTAGATAGCCTGATTGTGATGAGCCCGCAAGACTATCGCCTTTCGCAGCAGTGGCGACAGCAGGCAGAGCGCGACATGAGGGCGCAAGGTAAGCCCGGTTTATCCGGCGCAGAAATTGCTGAGTTCGTCGAATACTTTTGGAAAGCGCTGCATCCTGAGCTTTTCATTACACCGCTTGCTAGTAGCCCTGCGGCCGATTTGGTCATTACCATTGAGGCAGACCACACGCTGGGCGAGCTTTACTCACCCAAATTTGGGCACTATGACCCAATGCACACAGTAAACTATAAAGCGTAGCCACTGCTATGCGTAAAGCTACGAACGTCATTTCTGTCTAACGGGTAGATGCCTTTCTAGGCAGCATAGAATAACCATTATTAAAGAAGATTTATTAGGTGTGAAAGAATGAGTACGAACACAGCCATTCAGGTGCTAGCGCCCTCTGGGATTTTGGACAGCACCCAGGCCGAAGAAATGCGCACTCAGGTGAATAGTGCCCTCGCTACGGGCGCTAAAACGCTGCTGATGGATCTTAAAGATACAACCTTCGTCGATAGCTCCGGCCTAGGCACGTTGGTTTCTGTGCTTAAAAAAGTACGAGCCGAGGAGTGTGAAATGGTGGTGTGCTCCATTAATCCACAGGTGAAAATGCTCTTTGAACTCACCAGCATGGATCAGGTTTTTCAAATATATGAAAACCGCAAAGCCTTTGAGACATCTGTTTCCTAATTGATCCTGGCCTAATCGAGCACTTTTTGAAAAGTAGGAATCGTCACGGTAAACTGCGTCCCCCTTGGAGGTGAGGCGCAGCAGCTCAAGGTACCATGATGCTTTTCAGTAATAATCTCATGGCTGATAGACATCCCTAAGCCAGTCCCTTTACCCACCGCTTTTGTAGTAAAAAAGGGATCGAATATTTTTTCTCGCAGCAACTCTGACATCCCAGTACCATTATCAAAAATGTGGATGCTGACTTTATTGGGCGCAGATAGTTCCGTGCAAATTTTTATTTCAGGTGGCCAACTGCTGTCGCTATTCTCACCTGTATGGCTGCTTTCATACTGCTCGTCTAGGGTGTCAATAGCATTACTTAAAATGTTCATGAAAACTTGGTTGAGCTGGCCAGGGTAACACTTCACCATGGGCAAGCTGCCATACTCTCGAATAACTGAAATATCAGCTCGATTTGGCTGCGCTTTTAGCCGACTGTTTAAAATCAGCAGAGTGCTGTCGATGCCTTCGTGCAAATCCACATCTTTAACTTCAGCTTCATCTAGCCGCGAAAAAATGCGCAGGCTCAAGACAATGCTCCGAATGCGATCGGTGCCTACCTGCATAGAGTGCAAAAGCTTTGGCAAGTCTTGCAATAAAAAATCCAGATCGATACTATCGACCTTTGATTGAATCTCAGGTGGTAGATCTGGGCAATACTGTTTGTATAAATTGACTAGCTCTAGCAGATCGCGAGTATAGTCGCTGGCATGTTCAATGTTGCCATGAATGAAGTTAATTGGATTGTTGATTTCGTGGGCAATGCCTGCCACTAGCTGCCCGAGCGCGGACAGCTTTTCGCGCTGCACCAGCTCAACTTGAGTTTGCTGAACTTTTTTGAGCGCAGCGGACAAGTCTTGCGTCCGTACTTCTACTCGCCGCTCTAGCTGCTGATTGGCCTCGTCCAAAGCTTGGTTTTGCTGCTGTAATGTTCTCGTCAGGTGTTCTATTTTTAGGTGCACCCGCACTCGTGCCATGACTTCTTCGTATTGAAAGGGCTTAGTTATATAGTCAATTGCCCCTATTGACAAGCCTTTTACCTTCTGCTCGCTATCCGATAGAGCGGTCATAAAAATGACCGGAATGTCACGAGTGTCCGGATTTTCTTTTAGCCTCAGACAGGTTTCAAAGCCGTCAATTCCTGGCATCATCACATCTAGCAAAATCAGCGAGGGCCGATGATAGCTCACCTGCTCTAATGCGCTCTCGCCATCAATGGCTACTGCTACTTGAAAGCCTTCTTCGCTCAGCGATTCAGAGAGCACTTCTAAGTTTGTCGGATTGTCATCGACAATCAAAATGCTCTGAGTAATACTCTGAGAAATGCTCTGAGAAGTGTTCTGAGAAACATCTTGAAAAGCATTCTGAGAGATATCTTGAGAAGTTCCCTGAGAAGTCCCCTGAGCAGTTCTTTGAGAGTCGACGAAAGAGAGCATTAAACCTGTTCCTAGAGTAAAATTTTTGATTTGTTGCTTGCAGTATTTTCTCATCTACTTCTATCTGAAAGGAAAGAAGCTAATAGATTGTTTTACCAGAGTAAAAACACTTGTTCTTAAGGCAGAACATTGATCCGTCCAACAATTTTAGAATGGTTCTTAAATTTCAAATGACTACAGGTAAAACTCGCCGCTAAATGCAAAAAACGCTGATACTCCATTGACTTGGCATAATATTCCCAAATTTGTCAGCGGTAACATCTTCATAAGTTAGCTGTATAGCCTGAGTATTCATGCTTGGTTTAATCGTGAATGTACGAGAATGGCAGATTTGTAAGATGTTGAAGTGTTGGTGGGAGATGGGCAGTGTATTTATAGTGGCTTTTAAAGCGTTGCCTTGTTATTTCCCGACTGCTTTTATTTCTGCTTTTGTCGATAAGGTTTCATAGCCGACAAAGCGGTGAAGCGATTTTGTTGATCATCTACTGCTAGCAAAAGTTAGTAGAACCCGTGTTTTTATCTTAAGTATCATGACTCCATCAACAGGCCGCTGTCAGCACGCGGGCATTCACACCTGGATTGAGCAGCAGGTGTTCGCTCATCCTGAGGCGATCGCCCTCATCTACAAAAACCAGTCCTACAGCTACCAAACGCTTAACGCCCAAGCCAATCAGCTCGCTCGCTACCTCCAGGGCTTAGGCGTTACCTCAGAAACCCTGGTCGGGATTTGCATGGCGCGATCGCCCCAAACGATCGTTGCTTTATTAGCCGTTCTTAAAGCAGGGGGTGCTTACGTCCCGATTGACCCAGACTATCCTCAAGAGCGCATCGATTTGATCGTAGAAGATGCGCAGATGCCTGTACTGATCGTAGATGACTTAGCGGCTGTAAGTTTGTTCAATAAAATCACGGATGTCATTTGCTTAGAGAGAGATCAGGGGATGATTTCTCAACAGAAGGCTGAAAATTTAGAGCTATCTCTAAGTGCTGAACAGCTTGCCTACATTATCTATACCTCGGGCTCTACGGGTAAGCCTAAGGGCGTGATGATTGAGCATCAAGGGCTAATTAACTTTGTCCAATCAGTGGGAAATACTTATCAGCTGTCATCGGCTGATCGGGTGCTACAGTTTGCCTCGATTAGCTTTGATATTTCGGTTGAAGAGATTTTTGCAACGCTGACTCACGGGGCGACGCTGGTGCTGCGATCGCCCGAAATGCTGCGATCAACCTCAGCCTTTTTACAAGCCTGTCAGGACTGGCAAATTTCAGTGCTCGATTTGCCAACGGCCTTTTGGCACAGGCTTTGCGCCGAGCTAGCTGAGGCTAAGTTCCCTGACGCTTTGCGCCTCGTTATTATTGGGGGAGAACGCGCTGTTCCTCAATGGCTAAACCTTTGGCAGCAGTACGCGCCGCCTCACGTTCGGCTGGTTAATACCTACGGCCCGACAGAAGCGACCGTGGTGACCACCTTATGCGATCTCGCTGGCCCCCACGCGGTTCGCACTGACAAAAACAGGATTTTGCCGATTGGGAAGCCGCTCGACAATGTTCAAACCTATGTTCTTGATCAAACGCTTCAGCCTGTATCTGCTGGATCGGTTGGTGAACTATACATTGGCGGCAGTGGCCTAGCTCGCGGCTATTTCAATCGTTCTGAGCTGACGGCCAAAAGCTATCGGTATCTTTCTATTGCAGGGGCGAGTAAGGTTCGACTTTATAAAACGGGCGATCGCGTGCAGCAAAGAGAAGACGGCCAGCTAGAGTTTTTAGGCCGAGTGGACAACCAAGAGAAAATTCGCGGCTTTCGCGTAGAACTCAGCGAAATTGAAACCGTATTAGAGCAGCATTCTAAAGTGCGAGAGGCAATTGTGCTGGCCAGAGAAGACTTTCCCGGTAGCAAGCGCTTGGTGGCCTATGTGGTGCTCAACGAACAGATTCGCGCCGAGCGCACTCTGCCTCAGCTCATCTCTGGCGAAGTTCCTAGCCTGCGCGCCCATTTGCAGGGCAAGCTCCCCGGCTACATGGTGCCCACCGCCTTTTTACTATTAGAAGCCCTGCCGCTGAGCGCCAACGGCAAAGTAGACAGAAGATCTCTACCTGCCCCTACTGTAGACCGTCCGGCCCTAGCTGAAGCTTACGCAGCCCCTCGCAGCCCGCTTGAAGCAGAGCTAGCAGAAGTATGGTCGAAGGTGTTAGGCATTCTCAAAGTTGGGATAAACGACAACTTTTTTGAGCTAGGTGGCAACTCGCTTCAAACCATGGAGCTAATCTCTTATGTCGAGAAAAAGCACTGTGTTAGCCTGCCTCTCAAAGATTTTTTAGCCATGCCTTCAATTGCAGGCATGGCTATGTTAACCGGGCAAACCAGAACAGCGCCGCAGAGCGTAGGCGAGCATATGAGCTTGTCGCAGCTACAGCAAGAAGCTGACAGGTGCTGGAAAAAAATGAACTGCTGGCAAGCTAAAAAAGCAGATAAGCTCAACTTCAGCAAAAGTTCAGCGGCAGGCGGA
>JBARVS010000440.1:0-1951 GCA_049646385.1 Phormidesmis sp.
GAGATTGGATTTATTACTCTTTTGTAATTCTTTATTCTTTCTGATGCTTTCGTAAGCGTGATTTTCGGCTAGGTTAGCTTTGTAAAATAGAAAGTGCCGCTGAGTCATACATTGCCCGTAGTCAAAATAGTTCAGCTACTTGGGCTGCATTTTCAGCCAAGCTAAATCTTTATCTTGAGTTTTGCTGTCTTTTTTATAAGAAACAAGCACTTCGCAGAGGCTGCTCTCCGCCTTTTGTTTGCGGTAATAAATTCTCAGTAGCTTCATATGCGGGGCTCTACACTCCGACCATCCGTTTGACGTGGCGTGTATTTTTTTAGAATAGGCAAAATCTCGTTTGTCAAGGGCCTGAAGCCGACAGAGAATGATTACAGCATCGACTTTGTTTTTGTTTATTTCATTGAGCGAATCTCGCACTAGCGTTACTTTTGGAAACAGCTCGCTGATGAGTTTGCCAAGGTCTATGTCTGCTTCTCGGTAGGCTTGCGCAAGCTGCTGCTGATGTTCTTCTCTCTCTTGGTGTAGGGTGGCTTCCAGCGCGTTCTTCTTGTTTTCTATCTGTTGGTTAAGCTCATTAAGTCTCTGATTTCGCTGTTCAACAGCTTCACTTTCTTTTAGCGATTCGTCTACGTTGGCTCTTGCTTCAAGCTTGTAGTGGTGGTATTCGTTTTGTAGTCGTAGGCGATCGCCCTTTTCCCTTTCTAGCTGTGCCTCATAGTCTATCTGCGATCGCTGATACGCTTGCTTTGCATTGTCCAAGCGTGCTTCATAGTTAGCCTGTAACTGTCGCCGATTGCGCTCCTCTTCTTCTATCTGCTTAACCAGATCTAACGCCCTGCTCGCTGAGGTTGCTTTCCACTTCAGCCAGTCGCCCTCACGAGCTTCCATCTGTCCTTCTAGCCGTCGCCGCTGCTGTTGCTCGACCTTAAGCTCACTGTCGTACTGATTAAACAGCATCTGCCGAGTAGCCTTTAACCGCCCCACCCAAACAGCCCTAACGCCAAAATAGGTAGCTAGGCTCCCGCCAAATAAGCCAAGGATAAATACAACAATTGAATTTACCATCTGCGGTATGGATCCAAACCAATAGGGACACTGACATAGGCATTGCTGGGCAAGCAATAGTCTATAGCTCAGCAACGCCCTGCTGCTGTGATTTAAGTCCGTCTTAAAACAGTCTGCTTTAACTGCTCAAAAACTATTCTCTCAAAAAGCGGGTGGGGGGAATCGAACCCCCATCATTAGATTGGAAATCTAAGGTTTTACCACTAAACTACACCCGCAGGCTATCTTTTAAGATATTAGCTTAGAAAGCCTATCACGGTTTTGAACCATCGGTCTATGGGTTTCTCAGCAGCGCTTCAAAAGCTAGTCAAAATCCTCCGTTGCCTCCACTGGTTGAGGAGCCTAATGATGACTCAATCACTTCTACCGTAATTAGCAAACTATCGTCTCTGGTCGGCGTTCCGTCGGAAATGCCTGCTTCAAATGTAAAGCCAGCTCTTTGTATTAAGCAGGCAACCGCCGCTGAGTCGTTGCTGGTGAGCGGATAAACCCCCTCCAAGATATTTTCCGCGTTAATTGTTAGCCGAAAGGTCTGTATAGGCCGAGAAAAATCTACTGGGTCACAGCCCAGCGAATTAGGCTGAAGTTCTATCGCGTTGTTAAGGCCCAATAGCTTTGGTGAGACATCCTTCACATCTTGCGCTACATCCACTCTTGTGCGGATTACGCTGAGTGAGGCTACTTGTTCGCTTGTGCTGCCCCTGCTCGGGCCAGGGAGTGAATTATCACCTTCTAGGGTAGCGAGATCGGCGGGGTCTGAACCCGCTTCTGAACCCTCTAAAGGAGGCCCCGAACCGGAGTCATCTGGCCCATCGGAGCGATTTTTTCCACTATCGTCATTGGATGAATCATTGGTGGATGAATCATCGGCAGATGAATCGTTAGC
>JBARVS010000441.1:0-6603 GCA_049646385.1 Phormidesmis sp.
GAAAAGATGGACACCTCTAACTACGATGCTGATGGCCGTTCTGATAGCCGTTCTGGGCTAGAGCCTGAGCTGGGTGGCTTGTTGAGAGATTCACAGGCGCGAACGGGACTAGAGCCTGAGCTGGGAGGGCACCTGCGTCAAACGGGTGTGTATGTTGATGAAATTAGGTGCATTGGCTGTACGCACTGTGCGCATGTCGCTCGCAATACGTTTTACATTGAGCCTGACTATGGCCGAGCGCGAGTTGTGCGTCAGCAGGGCGATTCGGAGGCGCTGATTCAAGAGGCGATGGACACCTGCCCGGTAGACTGCATTCATGAGGTGGACTATACCGAGCTGCGTCAGCTAGAGCGCGATCGCCAGCATCAAGTTATTCCTGTGATTGGCTTCCCCGCAGATAAAGCCGTGGCCGCAGTACAAAGGCGCAGGCTGAAGGCTAAGCAAAGGGCGACAAAGGCATCTAAAGCGAAGAACAGCACAGAGGCTAACTCATCGCGACCTAGCGCCTAAAAACCTGAACCTGCCCGCTCGGTAAGATATTTATTTGAACTGTCATGCGTTCTGCTGCGCCCTCTAAAGAAAACTTTAAAGGCTGCTCGCTGGATATGAGGCGATCGCGATAGGTTTCAGCCGCACTGCTAAGGGCGGTAAAGCTAACGACTTCACCTGCTGTAGAAAGCTGGAGGCTATATCTCAACGGCTCTGATAGCGCTAGGCCGTTCTCTTGCCACTTGGCCTCAAAGTAGCGCTGGATTTGAGCGATCGCCCTGGGCTCTAGCAGCCTTGCCGAATCTACGGTTGAACTACTATCAGCGCCGCTAGCTGCCGCATCAGCATCAGGCGCTCTCCTGAGATCTCTTTGGCTATTGATGCTCTCAGGTGCAGAGGATGAAGCCGCTTCTGGAGCCGAACTAACAGCAGGCGCACTGGCCCGCTCTGCTGCGCTGAAGCTTTCTGGCTCATTTTGTGAGGCTTGAGGTAAAGTATCTCGACGCTCAGCAGGTACAGGCGGTGAAACAGCCGTTTCTGGGTCGGGAGGCGGTGCCTTGGCGGTGGGTTTGACGAGTGAGCGTACAGGAGCCTCTGTCTGGCTTGGCGACCGTTCGGCAGTCGCTGCTGTGCTGGTGTTCGGTCGTCTCGGCTCTAAGCTCGGCTCTAAGCTCGGCTCTAAGTTAGAGGAGGGGGTAGCGGGTTTGATTGAGTTTGCTGAGGTGTTGGGAGAAGGGTTGCTCGGAGCGGCAGGATCGAAATTAGGTTTTACCGCCGTACCCGCATCAGGAGCCATGGTATAAAGATCTGGATTTGGCAGGGGCTGTGCCCGGTCAGCGTTTGAAAAATCAGGTTCTTGGTCGGCTGTGGCGCTAGGTTCTGAACTGATTTGATAGCTGGTGCTCGGCCACAGCGTCGTTGTCAGGCCCACTGCGAGTAGGGCGGCAGCGGCTGAGCTGGCCCACGCTACAGGCTGGCGGCGAATAGAGCGGCGCAGGGCGATGAAGGGAATAACGTTGCTAGCTTTGGGCGCGTTAGGTTTGCTCTCAAGCAAGGTCAGGGGCGAGGTCGAAAGTGCTATCGGCAGCGTAGAGGTGGCCTGCTCGCACTGATGTAGCACTGAATTGAGATCGCAAAGCAGAAGATAGCTGAGCGGCTGCGTGAGCTGTAGGCTGGGCGGTATAGGGGGGAGCTGAAGTGTCGTTGAGCGATCGCGCTCCCTCAGCTCTCTTAAAGGCATGATTCGCCCGGAGAGCGGCGCGGCTGCTAAAATCCCCCGCACCTGTTGTGATATATATTGTGCGATTGTCTGGAGCGTGGCGCGATCGCCCTCGGCCACCAGCACCAAACTGGCCTCCGAACTGGCCTCTGAACTAGCTGCTGAAGCGTCGCCCTGCTCGTCAGTCGTCCACAGCTTAAAGTGCAGCTCTTGGGCAACTGGCTGAGGGTACCACCGGGACAGGGCCGATAGCTGCCAGTTTACCTCAAGCGTACAGCTACCGACGGTATAGCGTTTTTGAAGGGAGCTTGTAGCTGGCATTGCCATTGGGGGATTACAGAGACGCCATAACAGGATAGCGACAAATTACTTTACAGACGGTTTGGTTACTAATATGGCAACGCCAGAAGCTCGACGTTTTGAGGCGATATGAAGCTAGCTAGGAATAGTCTTCCTCACGCCTGTCTTGCGGTTGAGAGGGCGGCTGATCCAAGGGTTGAGAGGGCGGCTGATCCAAGGATTGAGAGGGCGGCACAATCACCCGATAATCTGCCTCGTAGACGCTGTCATCTTCATAGCCTTCGTCTTCGTACCCTTCGCGTTCGTAGCCTTCGTACTCATATCTTTCATCTTCGTAGCGGTTCTGCGAGCTGACACCATCGCCGTAGAGCCCATCTCGATATAAGCGTCTGTCTGAAGAACTGTTTGAGTTTTCTGAAGGTAGCGGCCTGCTGCTGTCGTAGCCTTCTACATTTTCCCAGCCGCTGTCTAGATCATCGTCTGGATCATCAATGTTGCGATCGCCCGCATTTACCTGCCCCAATGAGCCATCAGCAGACTGCTTGATGCCCATGAAGTCAAACAAGCTTTGCTTAACGCCAGCAATACCAGGCTCACGATTCAATTCGCTTTCGGTATCCCAGCTATCACGCTGCTTGGTGGTATTTATCTCACCCCAGTCATCGCCAGCCTTTCGGCTTTCTAAAGGGTCTGACTGACGGCCAAACCTACTCTTTTTTTTTTCGGGGTTCTCTCTGATGGGCTCTGGCGTAAAAGACGGCTGCCCTACATTAAACGAATCTTGAGGCGGCGGGGGCGCTGGCTCGTTAACAAAAGCTGTAGAACTACTCGCTGCGCCATATGAAGCGACCGAAGGCGTGGCGGCCTCCGCTGGTGAATAAGACGGGCTAGAAGTCGGCAGCGAGCTACCTGAGGTATCGGGATAAGGAACCCGCCTGCCAATAGGCCGATATTTGCTCTCGGGCGATCGCTGCAAGCCCACTAGCCCGTAAAGAATGAGCGTCACCAGCGCACCGATGCACACAGCGCCCAGCAAAAGCAGTCCGAAGGGGATTTCTGGCGTTCTGGCGCTGCCCAAAATAACCAATGAAATGGAAGTAGAAAGATTCTGCACGGCGAGTATTGCCAGCGCCGCTAAAATCAACAGCAAGATAATCAGTCGGGGCATGGTTTAACTACCTCTTAGCCTTGCCAACGTCGTAATGGTACACAGTCTATCGCAAGCTGATCCAAGGCTCTAGCAACGACAAAGTCAACCAGGTCATTAATAGACTCAGGTCGGTGATACCAAGCAGGAATGGCCGGGACGATGCGAGCCCCGGCCTCGGCTAGCGTGGTTAAGTTGCGCAGGTGAATGAGGCTTAGCGGCGTTTCTCGGGGCACTAAAACCAGCGATCGCCCTTCCTTAATTTGCACATCAGCCGCCCGCTCTAGCAAATCAGAACTCAACCCAGCCGCCAGCTTGCCCACGGTGCTCATGCTACAGGGCATCACTACCATACCCAGCGCTCTAAATGAGCCGCTCGCGATAGTTGCGCCCACATTGCCTGAAGCGTGACAGCGCAGCGTTCCAGCGGTAGGAACATCGGCCTGCTTTCGCCAAAAGCTCTGCTGCTGCGCTGGGCTAGTCGGCATTTGAATGCCCTCTTCCTTGAGCCATACCTGATGTGAGGCGCGTGAGGCCACCAGATCAACGGTGTAGCCTGCGCTCAGAAGATGCTTAAGCGATCGCACTGCGTAAATCAATCCCGAAGCCCCGCTCACGCCCAAAATAACGGGTTGCGGCGTCTTTTCTAAACGGAGAGGACTTTGCGTAGAACTGTTTTCAGGGCGTTCTTCTTCAATACGTTCTTTTGATAGCGTAATGTTTACTCTTCCTCGCTGCTGAAATCTTCGTTATCGCCGTCGTCATCGTCTTCACCAGCCTCACTGCCCCCACCAACGGCCACCAGATCAATTTGCTGACGGTAGTAGTCTACGCTTTTGACCTGCACCTCAACGCGATCGCCTAAACGATACTGCTGACGATTCTTTCGGCCCACCAGCTTCTGCTGACGCGAGCGATACTCATACCAGTCATCCTTAAGCGAGCTAACATGCACGAGCCCTTCTACGAGCAGCTCTTCTAGCTCTACAAAAAAGCCGTACGACTGCACGCCCGTAATCAGCCCCTGAAAAACTTCGCCCGTATGCGCCTGCATGAAGGCCGCTTTTTTAAGCCCTTCTAAGTCTGACTCAGCATCTTGAGCAATGCGCTCTCGCTCAGTGAGCTTAATCGGTGCGCGCGATAGCAAATCTTCCATTTCCTGCTGCACGGCAGGGGGCAGCACGCTCCAGTTAATTTGGCCATGACAGGAGCTGTGCCGTAGGTTAACGCGATCTTTTGAGCGGGTTGAGCGGCGATCGCGCCCATGCTCAAACACCGCGTGCAGCAGCCGATGCACCAGCAAATCAGGATATCGGCGCACGGGAGAGGCAAAATGGGTATAAGCGTCCTCTATGGCTAAGCCAAAATGTGGCCCTGGCTGAGCGCTGTAAGCTGGCGGCTTCAAAGTTGCTAGCAGCAAATATGTCAGCACTTTTTCAGAGTCAGACTCAGCAAACTGCTCTGTAAAATTGCGATAGTCGCTAGCCTGCACTTCCTCCTCGTTCTCAAGCTTTAAATCTAGCTCCATGTTGTTTGCCAGCTTAATCAGCTCTTGCACATCGCTCAGATCTGGCTGGCGATGGATCCGATAGAGCCCTGGAATGCCCAGCTCCTGAATATGCTTGGCTACGAGCTGATTCACCAGCAGCATAAACTCGGTGACAATAGCGCGCGCAGGTAGCTGAGCCGACTCAACCGTTGCCCCTAAAGCGCCCTCATCGTCGTATTGAAACTTAGGCGATAGATACTCCGCCAAATCTTCTGCTTCGGGCGGAAAGACATGATCGGGCAGTCTCAGCTCAAAAGACCCGCGCTCGTGCCGCCGCCGCTTAACTTCTGTTGAAAGCTGAAACAGGCTATCGAGCAAATCAAAGACGGGTTCAAACTCTTCCAAATCGTCCGAATCAACGCCGAGCCTTTCTAGCTCTTCTTCGTCATCACGCGCCAAAATTCCCTGAACTTGCTCGTAGTTGAGCTGATGCTCTACTTGAACCACACTGGGCTGAATTTCGTACTCAATGACCTGACCGTCGTCGTCTAAAGTAATGAGCACCGAAATGGCCAGCCGATCTTTATCGGGTACCAGCGAGCACAGCGCGTTAGGAATAGGCGGCGGCAGCATCGGCACCACCTCATCTCCTAAGAAAACCGCGCTGCCTCGCCTGCGAGCTTCTCGATCAATGGGTTCGTTCGGCGCTACGTAATAGGAAACATCAGCAATATGCACGCCTAGCCGACGATAGCCGTCGTCAGTAATATCTAGGCTAAGCGCATCGTCGATTACCTTGGCGTCAGGCCCGTCAATCGTAATCACATTTTGATTGTGCAGATCTAGCCGACCCTTGGTGTCTGCTTTGCGAACGCGGTTGGGCAGGCCGCGAGCGGCAATAAAAACCTCTTCTTGAAAATTTTGCGGCAGGTCGTGCTTGCAGTACACAATGTCAATGTCGGCGGCATCCTCTGCGTCGCTGCCTAAAATGCGAGAAACTTTGCCCTGCGGCGGGTTCTGAGCCAGTGGATAGCGGGTGATTTCAACATGAATGAGATGGTCAATTGCTTCAGAAAGGTTGGCTTCGCTCTCAGTAATGTCTAGCTCAAACAGCAGCCGATCGTCTAAGGGAACGGCCTTGAACTGGTCGGCTTCATCGCCAGCCTTTACTTTTGAGAGCACCGAAGCGTTGGCGCGCTCTAGGATGAGCTTAACTTCACCTTCGGGGCTGCGGCGACGGCTGCCGTCTTTAGTCACTTTTACGAGGACGCGATCGCCATTCCAAGCCGTATTAAGCTGGCTCTCACGCACGTAAATATCATCTGCTGTTTCTTCATCTTGAATCGCAAAGCAAAAGCCCTTGCTAGAGCATCTCAGCTTACCTTCAACTACGTCTTCTTCTTCAACCCGGCGATATTTCCCCCGTGATTTTTCCAAAACGTTAATTCGCTCTAGGGCATCCAAAGCAATCTGCAAATCTTTAGCGCAGGGGCTAGCTGTGCAGCTCAGCTTTTTTTCCAGGGTTTTAACAGGGACTAGCTTATCATCTGAAAAATTAGCCAATAGTGACGCAATCGAAAATTCCATGTAGCGATGAATCCTTAAGTTAAACCCTTAAATTTTGAAAAGGAGGTGGGTTAGCCTGCTTCACAACCTTCTTATGTTTCCGCAATAGGTAGAGACCTGTCAAATTTTCTTTATGTTTGGCTGCGCTGTTGGACTGCTTACAGGCTAGTTTTTAGCTGCGCTCAACTGTACTTAGTTGCACCCAGTTGCGCCCAGTTGTGCTCAGTTGCGCTCACCCGTAACAACATAGGTCACCCGCTTGCCAACGTTAGTGGCATGGTCGCCAATTCGTTCTAACGCCCGGATCACAATAACTAATAGCACAATGGGTTCTACTGGCCCTTCCTCACAAGGTGTATTAATCAGCAGAGCGTAGAGCCTTTCATAATCGTC
>JBARVS010000442.1:0-10218 GCA_049646385.1 Phormidesmis sp.
CGATTAGGGACTTGCCAGCAAATAATATACCGGAAAGCCCTCAACCTAAATCCTTCTCCCCTCGGGAGAAGGACTTTGACATTAACTCCTTTCTTCCGAGGAGACAAGGACTTTGAATCTAGCTCCCTTCTCCCGAGAGGAGAAGGGCTGGGGATGAGGGCAAATGCTGATGCGCTGGGATATTATTCAAGCGCACCTCCCTTAAAACACGCCGTCTTTACCGAGCGAACTGCTGAGCGATAACCTGAATGAGAATCGGCACAATTTGAACGATTGGAAAGCTTAAAAGACTAATCAAAGCAGCCCGAAGCTTATTGATGTTCATTGCCTTGCTCACAGCCAAGACAACGGCATACAAAGTCCAGATAGAAAGCAATAGCTCAACCGCTCTACCCAGCACCGGAATAATGGTGATGAACATCAGTAGCTGAGGGGCGTAGGCAAACCCAACCGGACACAAAAGCTCGCGATAGCTAGGTGGATTGAACTTTAGCCACTGCCCAGCCTTCCAGATTGTGAATGTCCAAAAGTAGTAGCAAACAATGACGGTAAAGATGCCCAACAGCACCGTCACGACTAAGGCAGGCAGCGTTGCCCGGTTCAATAGCGAAATGAGGATGTTGGCGATCGCCCGTGAAAGCGCCGCCAGCACAACCATCGTCAGCGCCAGCCGCAGCGTCCTTGGCTCACCTCGCGCGGTTTGATACAGCCGAGCATCCAAAGTCAACGAATGCCAAATCGTTTGCTTAAGACCTACCTGCCTAACGTTCGCTTGCCTCGAAGCCTCTTGGTTAGCACTCCGTTTCATAATCATCCCCGTGCCACAAACGAATTCTTTCTACACCGAGCTAGCGCAGTCCCTCTATACTACTCCTACAGCAGGCGCTAAACTCTTGATCGAGAACTCTTTAGAGAACATAAGATGTCAAACTGGCTCAGCCAAACCTTTCATCGAGTGAGTGGAACAACCCTCAGGCTGATTCTCTTAATGGCTGGGTTTTTTGCGCTGTGGGGAATGCTAGCCCCCATCACAACTATTGTATGGTGGCTTAATCAAACAGCTTCCAGCTTAGGCTTTGAGGCAAAAGAGAAAGAAAAGCCCCGTATTTTACAGCAGGCGACGGCTGAGGGTATCTCAGATCCAATTGACTGCTACATCGTTTTTTTACCCGGCGTGGGTAACTTTTCGCCCAACGAAATTGCCGACGGTGAAGAATACTTCATTGACCAGCTTGCCGCCCGCCATGACAACTGCGTAGCGGTAAAAAGCGTGTTTCCTTACTCGGTCACCAATCGAGATCTCGATAGCCAAAACTTTCTCACCCCCCTTTGGCAAGCAGCCAAAAACAGCGAGCACTTTCCAGGACAAGCCTTCATTCAGGTTCGCAACCTCTGGCGGTTTGCCATTTCTGCCGACGATCGCTATGGCCCCGTTTACAACCTCAGCGTGGCGCGAACCATCGTCACCCGGATGAACGCGACCCATCCCATCACCCGCTCAGATCAGCCGATTAACCTTATTTTGGTGAGCACCAGCGGCGGCACTCAGGTAGCTTTGGGCGCAACCGATCATCTACAGGATTGGATTGACGAAGCTCGTATTACAGTGGTCTCCCTCGGCGGCACCTTTGAAGGCAGAGCAGGCTTTAACAATGCCAACCATGTTTATCATTTTTACGGCGATAGAGACTGGGTAACCGATTTGCCTCACGTCCTTTTCCCGGCCCGATGGCCCTGGGTGGTGGGTTCTCCCGTTAATCGGGCGCAGCAGCAAAAGCGCTATACAGTGTGTAATTCAGGCGATTCGGAACACACCGGATCGCAAGGCTATTTCGGTGAGGCGATCGCCTTTAACAACACCTCCTACCTGGAGCAAACCTTAGAAGAGGTTGATCAGCTACCTGTTTGGTCACTCGCTCAGCCGCTGACGCCCAATTGCCCAAATTCAACAGACTAATGCTAGCGAATGAGCGCATTTAGCCCTACGACTTGTCCCATAGCTCACTTAGCGTCACCACCTTATAGCCCTGCTGATGCAGATCGGCCAGGATTAAGGGCAAGGCTCTAGCCGTTTGCTGGCAGCGCTCAAGCGAGCCCCCATGCAACACTAAAATTGAGCCTGGAAAGAAGTGTTGTCTGACATACCAGGCGGTAAAAGCCGCGTCGTGAGTAGCCTTAAAAGTATCTACTGGCAGCATAGAGGCAAGGGCAAAGCGAGGCACATAGTTCGGCATCTGTTGCAGCGTGCTCAGCATTGCTTTGTTGTACAGCCCGCGCCCTGGGCGATACCATCGCAGCGGCGGATGAGCGCTGAGTGTAATTTGCTGGGTAATTCGCTGGTGAGCCGCTTTGAACTGCGCCTCAAAAACCTCTGGCTTCAGCATTGCCGTGGTTTCATCTGCCGTTCCGTGATTGGCAATCTCATGGCCTTGTTCCACCATGCGATCTAAAAGGCGGCTGCGATCGCTCAGGTGGCTGCTGATAATAAAAAAGGTTGCGCGCGCATAGTCGCTCTCGCTATCAAGGCTTTGGTTGTGAGCAGCGATCGCCTCTAAAATCATCCCAGACGAAGCATCATCCGCCTCATCCGGCGTAGGCATATCATCAATGGTTAAGGCAATCACCTTTTCAGCGGTTTTTTTATAAAACAACCCCTCTGGAAACAAGCGAGCCACCCGCATCACCAGCCGCTGCCGAGAGTTTTTCATCTGAGAATTTGTCATAAAGGGGCATCCCTGCTATCGGTATCGATCAAAAAGAAAGGGGTTTGGCAGTGCCTTAGTAAAGATAACAGCCTTTAGCATTAGGAAAGTCGTCGCTTCTTGTAAGATAGCTGAGCTTAAACGTATGAAAAACATGACCACAGAACTTGCCAAACAGCGCAATCGAGCGGCGGCTGAGCGGACGCTGTTGTCTTGGAGCGATAGCAGCTTTAGGCTGATGGGGCTAGGGATTGTGATTGATCGCGTGTTTATAGATTTGATCGTCAGGGCTTTTCCTCAGGGCAGTCGAATGGTGCCCGAACAAACAGCTCACCTGCTGAGCTTAGGCATTATCCTGCTAGGCTTGGGCCTGCTCGCGCTAGGAATGCGGCAGTACCAGCTAGCGACCCGCTCCCTGCAAAACGAAAACTACCTCCTATTGTCAAGTCGTCCGATGGCATTTGCCGCAACCACAGGCATCGTTGTGTTTGGCCTTGTTGCCGCCATTGTTGTACTCTTGCGATCGCCATAGTCCTTACGGCTAAAGCTGTTAAAGTTTCGCCTTCAGCAAAATCCCGATAAAGGCAACTAGCCCAATCAAAAACAGAGCGCCCGCCACGATTAGGCCAATGGATATTCTAGGGACATAGGTATAGTGTTGCTTTCTAAGCGCGCGCGTTTCCTGCTGATATTGTACGGCTGCCCCTAGCACAGAAAAGGTGCCTAAAATAATGAAAGAGAGCCCCAAAAACTGCGATAGCTGCACCGGATGATTGACGCTAACGGCTCTGTTGAGCGCTTTAACAATTTGATCGATGCCAAAGCCAAAGCTAATTAAAGAAAGGCTCGTCCGAATCCAGGCCATTAGCGTGCGTTCGGCGGCGGCGCGGTTGCGCTCTTTTGCCAGTTCGGTGGCGCTACTACGAGGCTGATGACCGGGGGGCTGAGGAGACTGCATAAAACACTTGCTCGATACGCTAAATTGCCTCACTTGAGCATACTGCCTTACAATCGGCTCTATCATTCAAACAAACGTTCAAACAGAAACGAGCGGTTGTCTAAGTTGACGGTGCCCACCCCGGCCAGCTCATCGTCAACCAGAATTAAGGCAAGGCGATCACTCTACCCGTAACGCTGACCGCCAGCGCATCCGTCATCAATGCTTTGGCGTTGGCCAGTAAAGCCAAGGCAAAACTTATCAATGGGCATCAGGCGCTAGCATTGCCTCGCCATTCACAACAAACGCTTTACTGTTATCAACAAACGCTTAAGCAGACGTTATCAATGGCACGGTGTTAGCAGCGATCGCCCCGACAAATCAACCATCAGCTTATGGCAGTGTCCATAGCTGCGGGCGATCGCCATAGGTCACAAACAAAATCTGCTGGCCCAACGCAACAATATCAGAAGGCAATCCCTCGCGGCTGTCTAAAGCTTTGACAAGCTCTATGCCTTGGCCCGTGCCATCGGTGCGAAACAGCCGCCCGCCGCTCGCCATAAAGTAAAGGAAATCTCCTTGCACCGTGAGCGATTTAGGTGACGTGCTATTAGGCGAATTAAACGGCGGCGGGCAGGACGACTCTCCTGTGAACTCTGGCGGCGGCGGCGCACAAGGGGCCAAAATAGTTGTTGTACCTGGCGTGATGTCTAATAGCTGATAGGTGCCCAGCGCGGTGCCATCGCTTACCCATAGCTCGTTACCACCCAAACCACGCTCACTAAAAAAGAGCCGCCCTTTAAACGCTGTCGCGCCAATTAAGTGACTGCTAAGGCGTTTCCCGACAGATCGAGTCCCCGATTCTGTGCCGTCAGTCACCCACAGCTCAGACAAACTGCCTGCCGAGGAGCCGGATGCAGGCGGCTGAGTCGGCGCGCTAAAGAAGAGTCGGCCCTCGCTTTCAACATAAATAGCGTCGTCTATGCGCTGGCTTTGTGAGCTGAGCTGCTTCACCAGGCGCGTGCTTTCAGGCGTTCCTGCTGTCGCCCACAGTCCCAGTCCTTCAGCCGCGTTCGCCAGCATAAAAACGGTTGTCTCCGTACGACCCACAATGCTCGCCGCCGAACTTTCTGCCCCAGGATAAATATCTTTGAGCAGTAGTTGGGTGCCGGCTGGCGTGCCGTTGCTAACCCATAGCTCTTGCCCGGTCTCGGGCGTGCTGGCCGTAAAGTAAACGCGATTTTGCCACGACCGCACCAGGCCATTCGAGACATCGCCTAAGGGTTGCAGCGCCATTGTGCCTTCAGGGGTGCCGTCGGTACGCCATAGCGCTGTTGATTCTTTGGCAGCAGTCTCGCCTGAGCCTAGCGCGGCGATAAAAAATAGATAGTCGTCTGTAGTTGCAAACTGCTGTAGCCAATCCCGCTGCTGATTGACTGGCGGGCTTGCAAATGTGGCGAGCTGTTCGGTGCCTGCATCGCTGTTACCATCTGTCATCCAGAGCTGAGCCTCTGAGGGAGTCCTAATCACAAAGGGAATGCGGTTGTTCAAAGCGGGCGTTGGGTACCACCCCGTTTCAATTTGTTCGGCGGGGGCGATCGCCTCAGCAAATACCGGACTCAAAGCCGCGATCGCCTGCGTTCCCTCAGCGCTGCCATCCGTACGCCAAAGCCCAGCCCTTAAGTCAAACGAGCGATCGCCCCCGCCCGTCATCAGCCATAATCGCGCTTCACCAATGCCGACAAATCTGGCCCTGTCTGAGCCCACTGCACCACCCTCTTCGGGGTTAAAAACCAATGCTTTTACGAGCTGAGTGCCTGCGGTGGTGCCATCGGTTCTCCAAAGCTTTGGGGCAGTTCCGCTGCTGTCAATAAAGAACAGCTGTTCGCCAAGGGCGATCGCTTCTCGCAGCAAAATGCCGCTAGTCCCGGACTCAAAGCTTTGTAGCAATACAGGCTCTGGTCGTTTAGCCGTTTGAGCCATCGGCACTCCTGCCGTATCAATCTTGCCGCCAAAGGCTGCGACATAGGCAGCATCTACGTCGTGACGAGCATCTGAGCCGTCTTCATTAAGCCTACAAAGTAAGGCAGTGGCTTCTGCTCGGGTGATGCTAGCGTTGGGCCTGAGCCGATTAGCGTTGGGATAGTTCACGACTAGGCGGCGGCGGGTGGCCTGGGCGATCGCCGATCGCGCATAGCTTGGAATGCTAGTGGCATCTTGAAAATATTGGTTCAGCACTGCCTCATTGCTAGCTGTTGGAATATTTGCTGAGGCGATCGCCTGAGTATTCGCAATAATCACCATCGCCTGGGCGCGGCTAATAGGTTGGGCTGGTTTGAACAAATTGCCGGGATAGCCCGCCAAAAAACCGCGCTCATAGGCTTGAGCGATCGCCGCCCTTCCCCAAAAGCCCTGCGGCACATCCGAAAAATTAGGCGCAGATCTAACAGTAGGTGCGTTTGGAAAAGCCTTTATCATCACCGCCGCAAACTCAGCCCGAGTCATCGTACCATCAGGCCGAAAACTGTCATCTAAATAGCCTTTCATCAGGCCATCTGCGCCCACCCCTTCAATACAGCCAACCGCCCAATGGTTAACAATGTCATAGAACGCATAGTTTCGAGGCTGCGCAAAGGCAGCAGAGGAATAGAGCAGAGGCGTCAAAAACGTGGTCACTCCCAGCGTTTTAGCAACCAGCCTTTTGATAGAAAAAGTTTTAAAGAGATTCATAGTCAAGCGCTTAAGCAGATGTTTGATAGAGCCTTTGATCTAGCTTTGGCAAAGATATTTTTTTGAACTTAGCTCTGCTGCTACTGTACCCCCTTAAACTTCTGCACAGCTAAAAATGATAGTCAAAAGCGCAATCAACCTTGCTTTGATGGGCACATCTACAGCTTTAGCTTTGGCTACCTAGCTCACGACCTCAGTAATTGCTAAAGCCGACAGCTTAGGGAAGTGCGCTTTATATAGTGTCACAGCCGCTATCATTACCGAAGCCCTCATCCCCAGCCTTTCTCCCTGGGAGAGAAGAGAGCTTAGATTCAAAGTCCCTCTCCGCCAGGGAGAGGGATTTAGGGTGAGGGAAAAGCGGTACGTTATTTATTTGCCTGTCCCTTAATGAGCCAAGTGGCGCACAGGCGTACGCAATGCCGCTGGCATTATGCATCCGTGCGAGCTACACGCGCTGCAAGCTAAAATGTTTTACAAGCAAATAGGCATTGCGTAAATCATAAAGTAGTTATTTAGTCCCTACTTTAGATCAGGGTACGAGTTCCAAAGTATCTAAAATATCATAGGTAACAAAGAATGGATAATTTAGAGTCTCGAAGCTCTCAAGCTAATTTGCCAACAGAAAAGACGACAAGAGACTTAGCTCAGAACTTTCTGAACCTGTCTAACTCAACCACCGAACTAGCTGGAAAAACACAAGAGTCGATCTATGAACTGAGCAGATTGAAAAGAACGCTGATTGATTTAACCAGCAGCTTGAAACAGAATGAAGTCCGCAACCAGGCGCTAGCCACCAGGCTAAAAGCTAACGAAACAGCACTTGCACAGCTAGAAAATCGAGCGGCACAAATATGGAAGATGGGTTTGGTTTTACTGCTAGTTTTATGCTTGGGTGGCATACTAGGAATTCACATGACAGCGGCGCAAAACCAGCGCATTGGCTGGCTACTTTACAAGGCCAATCGGCGTGAGTGTATTGATGGAGTTAAGCCAGCTAACGATCCGCAGTGTCAGTAGTGCAGCTTCAGTAGTGCAGCTTCAGTAGCGCAGCTAAAGCGTGACTAACTGTTGAAAACAAAGTCTAAAGTAAAGTCTAGTGTAACCAAAGATGAAGCAACAGCTTTTGTGATTGGGTGCGATCGCCCCCAGTTACTTTGTCCGCCTTACACACCTTTGTATCGAATGTAACTTTTCCTAAACGGTCATAGCGCCTCCATTAGTTCTCCATTTTTCTTCCCTACGCTGACTTTATCCATTGAGAGTAGTCATTGAGAGTAGTGCAGTTTGCTACAAAACTGTTCTCTAACTAGCGCAGGATAATGAAGATGACACAGTTTGGCTTCGGGAGAACGAGCGCCCTGGATCGCTTTGAACAAACATTTGACCAAACATTTGACCAAACATTTGACCAAACTACTGAGCAGCCAGCCGCGACTGATAACGAGAGCCGTTTTAGCTATCTAATAGGTGGCCCAACAGGTGGCGCAGAGGCAGGTGCTACCAACACTACCGTTAACCCCAAACGTCTTTGGAATCGATTTTGCCGCTGGGTCACTAGCACCGATAATCGGATCTATATTGGCTGGTTTGGTATGCTGGCCATTCCTACGCTATCAACAGCGGCAATTGTGTTTTTGCTGGCTATCATCGCGGCTCCTGCGGTCGATGCAGATGGCACAGGCCACATGATATCCGGCGCTTTGCTAGATGGCAACAATCTAATTACAGCAGCTGTTGTACCGACCTCAGCCGCCATTGGCACACACTTCTACCCCATTTGGGAAGCAGCCTCTTTAGATGAATGGCTGGTTAACGGCGGGCCTTACCAGCTCATCGTGCTGCATTTCATCATTGGCATCATCAGCTACCAAGATCGTGAATGGGAGCTGAGCTACCGTTTGGGAATGCGTCCTTGGATTTCACTGGCGTTTACCGCGCCTGTAGCCGCCGCCGTTTCGGTACTGCTGGTGTATCCCGTCGGTCAAGGTGGATTTGCTTCAGGAATGCCCCTTGGCATTTCAGGAACCTTCACCTTTATGATGCACTTTCAGGCCGACCACGATATTTTGTCGAGCCCTTTTCATCAGGCTGGCGTGGTTGGCGTATTAGGTGGAGCCCTGCTATGTGCCCTTCACGGTGCCCTAGTAACTTCCACGCTAACCAATCCAGAAGATAGAACATCCGGCGCTTACAGCTTCGAGCACGCCCAAAAGTTTCAGCAAAAGTTCTTTTGGCGCGGCGCACAGTTTAACAGTTCGCGGGCCGTCCACTTTGTTTTAGCGGCAGTGCCCGTGGCGGGCATTTGGTCGGCGGCGCTGGGCGTAGATATGGCAGCTTTTGACTTCGACCACTTTCCGCTATCGAGCGCATCAATGCAGAAAGCGGTTGTGCCTACTTGGTCTGACAGGGTGATGCGAGCTAATCTCGGCATTCACGCTGCCAGAGAAGCAACCAAAGAAGCAACCAGAGAAGTCGAAACAGCCAAAAAGTTTCCAATGTTAATTGGGAAAGCAGATGGGTTAAAAGCTAGCGCAGTAGTTCCTATTAAGTAGCTAAAAATATCTAAACACAAGATATCTGAGCATCAAACATACGAGCCTAGCTGTTTATCACCCATAAGGTTTGTTTATTATAAAAAGGAGAGTTCTCATGACCGCCAGTCCTCCGAAACCAAAGAGTCCCGTCCAGATTGCCACTGAGAGCAGTCCGGTGCCGACCTCTTTTGAAAAGTGGGCAAAGCCGGGGCATTTTGATCGCACCCTGGCGCGCGGGCCTAAAACCACCACCTGGATTTGGAACCTGCACGCTGATGCGCATGATTTCGATACGCATACCAACGATCTCCAAGATATTTCTCGCAAAATCTTTTCTGCTCATTTTGGGCATTTAGCCGTCGTTTTTGTCTGGCTGAGCGGGATGTATTTTCACGGCGCTCGCTTCTCTAACTTTTCGTCTTGGATGAGCGATCCTATTCACATTAACCCTAGCGCTCAGGTAGTATGGCCGCTGGTAGGGCAAGACATTCTCAACGCCGACATGGGCGATGGCTTTAGAGGCATTCAAATTACCTCTGGGCTGTTCCAGATGTGGCGGGGCGAAGGCTTTACTAACGAATTTCAGCTTTATTGCACTGCCGTTGGCGCGCTGGTGATGGCGGCGCTGATGATTTTTGCAGGCTGGTTTCACTACCATGTGCGATCGCCCAAGCTGGAATGGTTTCAAAATGTAGAATCCATGCTCAACCACCATCTCGCTGGGCTGCTGGGCCTAGGCAGCTTAGGCTGGGCCGGACACCTAATCCACGTGGCCTCGCCAACTAATAAGCTGTTAGATGCAGGGGTGGCGCTAAAAGACATCCCGCTGCCGCATGAGTTCATCTTTGATCGCGCGCTAATGGCCGATCTCTATCCTGGTTTTGCCCAGGGGATTAAGCCTCTGTTCACGCTCAACTGGGGCGTTTATGCAGACTTTCTCACCTTTAACGGGGGACTAAACCCAGTGACTGGCGGGCTGTGGATGACGGATATTGCCCATCATCATGTGGCGATCGCCGTTTTGTTTATTGTTGCAGGCCACATGTATCGCACCAACTGGGGCATCGGTCACAGCATCAAAAACATGCTAGACGATGCTAGAAATCCAAAGATGCTACCGTTTTTGAGCTTCATCGGCCCGGTAGGACACAAGGGGCTCTATAAAGTGCTCACCACCTCCTGGCACGCGCAGCTCTCAATCAACCTAGCGCTGCTCGGGTCTTTAAGCATCATTGTGGCCCAGCACATGTACTCAATGCCGCCTTATCCCTATTTGGCGACTGACTATGGCACCGTCGTTTCACTGTTTACGCAT
>JBARVS010000443.1:0-5589 GCA_049646385.1 Phormidesmis sp.
GCTCCCGACCTAGAGACCTGAGAATCGGGCTGAACCGTTCGCTGAGGCAAGGAATCAGCAGTTGTCAAAACGGGCGGTGAAGCCAGCTCTAGCAGCCGTAATATCGAGCCATCCACCCGCAAAAAAGCAGGCGTTAGCAGCGTCGCCGCCACCTGTTCGGCATCAAAGGCATCCCACAAACAGGCGATTTGCCATAGCCAGCTAAGCTGTCTTAACGGCGGTGCCTCTGCCCAGCTAGTGGCTAGCTCTGGTAACAGCTCAGGGGAAAAACTAGGCGAATGCGCTGAATAGTTGCTATCAATTGCGGCCATGTCCGCTGCTGTTGACGGTGTTGTTGATAGCGCCATCGAGAGGGATAGAGCGCTAGACTCAAGCATCAAAATACAGGCTTTGTGCGGAGCCTGATCGGATGAGGGCATCACCGCATAGGGACGAGGCGTATGCAGCGGATAGGCCGACAGATGCAAATAGGGCATCAAAAAGTCGGGCAGATCCGGTAGGGACTCAGGCACCAGACCGGGCTGAGTATCTAAAAAAATGCGGCCTGACTTGAGCAAGTAGCGCTGATTGAATAAGTCACCAGGCTTGAGCGTAGCTAGCCCTTCACCCACACCCCATAGGTAACGATGAGGCAATGTCGATTGACACACCTGACAGCGTTTACGTCCTTCCGGGTTGAGCGCTCTACAGCTAGGATCGGGGCAGTTAATCACGAGAAGATGGGCCTCAGACAACATCAAAGTTATCGTTATTTAGCAGGTGTCCCTTCAACGACGCGAGGCAAGCCCATACTGTAGTTCAGCACGCGACTCTCCAGGTTGTAGCTGATGTCTCCCGACTGTAGCAGGGCGCGAACAAAATGCTCTAGATCCGAGCCAATACGTCGCAAATTATAGTCTGTCAGTGCTTCCGAGTCATAATCCTCGACTAGCCGATCAAATTCTCCATAGACTTTTTGCAACGCCTCATCGTTCCAAGCAAACTCATTTTCTGGGTCTATATCCAGCGTAAGCTTGTTCTCGCTAGGGACTATTTCATTGTTTTCAATGGTTGCCGCATAAATCAGAACATGGCGGGTAGTGGATTTTAGCAACATAGACAAAAGGCTCGCAAAAGAGCTGACAATTTTAAAGCTGCACTAATTGTAAACGCTTAACTCAAATACCAGGAAACTGCTAGGTAATTGTCTGAGAATTTAGGCAATTTATTTAAACAGCTCATGTACAAAGATGGCCTATCTTAAACTTTTGCTCATTCGCCATGCTCAGTCTCTAGGCAATTTGCAGGGGCAAATGGAAGGCCAAAGCTCTACGGCGCTCTCCGCGTTAGGCCAGCAACAGGCCGAGCAGCTTAGCCATAGCCTCGGGCAGTCTACGCTACCTAGCCACATCTACAGCAGCCCATTGCTTAGAGCGAGCCAAACAACTGACTATCTTACGCATGGGCTACAACATCTAAAGCATTCTTTTAAGATACAAAAAACGGATGCGCTACAGGAAATGCATCAGGGCGTATTTCAAGGGCTGACCTGGAAGCAAGCGCAGTATCAGTATCCCGACTTGTGCGCTCGGCTGCTGTCATCTTTGGCTTGGCAGCCCGTTCCCAAAGCCGAGTCCTTAGCTGCCGCTAGAGATCGAGCCCAGCTGTGGGTCAATCACATTTTGAGTCAGCATCGCGGTGGTGATGTGATTTGGGCGGTGTCTCATGAGGGTTTTTTGCAGCAGCTTATTGCGGGGGTGATGGGGTGCGATCGCACTTGGAAAATTGCGATCGCCCACACTGCCATTTTTGAATTTTGGCTAGCAGACATACCTCATCAACGCCTGGATCGAAGCCAAGCGCAAAGCCAGAAGCAAAGCCAGAAGCAAAGCCTAAACAACAACCGATTTAACCCCGAGTGCTGGGTACTACGGCGCTTTAATGACGCTTCACATCTCGCTCATCTCTAGCCTTACACGCCCTCCTAAACCTTAGCGAACCTGCCATACTGAAATGGTCTAGCCCAATTTCGGGTATCCTCGTATACGTTTAGGTCAACGTTTGGACTCGGTTTAGACTCGCCATAGGCATCTTCATAAATGAAAGGACATAGATGAAAGGAGGTACCATGACCACCCCGGCGACTGAGTCTTTTAGTCAAGCCCGCCAGGGCAGCGTTGCCGCGATCATTCAAGTTTTAAACGAGCGCCTTTCTAGCTTAGGCATTCGCACTCGCGCGGTGGTGGTATCAGATGGCACCCTTCAGCTGCTGTGCGAAGCCGCTACCCCCGAGCAGTTAGAAAAGGAGGCTGTGGTGGAGCGCGTTCGCAGTGAGCTAGAAGCGATTAGCCCGCAGCGGATTAAACGAGTCAAAATTAACAGTCGCATTGTTAAAGAAGATCAGCTGCTGTGGCTCGAAGAAATCAATCGCGATCCTGAAAAAGCGCTGCTGTGGTCAGAGGTGATTACGCTCAAGCGGCCTTTTTTTGTCAAACGGTGGATTCGCGATCGCCATCTTAAGCCCGCTGGCCCCATTTTTAAAGACATTACCGAACCTGAACCGCCCAAAAGTAGCCTGCTCAGTAAGGTGATCGGTGGCGCTATCATATCGCTGCTGCTGCTGGCAATGGGCTGGATCTATCGGGAAGACCTCGGCCAGATGAAGCTGGTCAACGCTTTCGATGCCAATGATAATGCTGGTGAGGTCGCTAGCCCCGAAGATGGCTCATCTGCGATCGCAGAGACTGTCCTAATAGCACCTGCTGCGCCTGAAGACACTACCATCAACAAGTCTCTAGCCAACCAGGATCGCCGCGCCGCAGACACGACCCCGCCCACCGTAGAGAATTTGCCGACGCCCGCATCTAACGGCGGTGCGATCGCGGGCAATACTGGCAACGCGGGCAATGTCGCAGATGCCTTTGTAGAAGCCGTTCGCATTGCAGAAGCCGCAGGGGTGGATGGCAAAACTGCAAGTACAGCAGCTGAATGGCTAGACTTAGCCGCTCGCTGGCAAAAAGCATCTGATTTAATGGGCGATATTCCGGTTGGCAATAAGCAGTATGCGATCGCCCAAACCCGCATCAAAACCTACCAAGCCAATAGCAAATCTGCCCTTCAAAAGGCCAGCGCCGCGCAAGCACAGTAAACTGTTAGCCTGCATTCCATGTTTGTGTCGCATTCAAACATTCTTCTATCATGATTGCTATTCCGTCTGGGTTCAGCAGTGAGGAATACTTGGCACTTGAGCGAAAGAACGCTGTTCGCCACGAATATCGGCGTGGCTTGGTCTACGCGATGGCAGGCGGCAGCGACGATCACAGCAGCCTAACTATCAACTTTTTAACCGTGCTTAATCTGCACCTACGGGGTAGTGAGTGCCGCGTTTTTTCAGGCGATGTGAAAGTCAACTACGCAGAAACTTTTTACTACTACCCAGACGCCTTCGTCACTTGTGATCCGCGTGACCATAAAGACCGATATGTAAAGCGACATCCCAAACTCATCGTAGAAGTTTTATCACCTTCAACTGAAAGCTTCGACCAAGCCGATAAGTTCGCAGACTACAAAAGCTTAGGCTCGCTTCAGGAATATGTCTTGGTTTCGCAAAACGCAATACAAGTTGAATGCCGCCGAGCTAAAGAAAATAGCCAGGGAGAATGGCAAATAGAAATCTACAGGAAGGGCGAGCAGATAGCTTTAAACAGCGTTGGGCTGCTGCTTCCCATTGAGGAGCTATATGTCGGGATTGAGATAGCTGAGACTTAGCCTAAAGGCGGGCTACTCAATGCTGACGCCACGGAAGGTTTTGGCTCTGCTTTTGGCGGCGACTGGCGAGCGGTTGATTGCTTGCGATCGCACCCGATGCGTTTGAAAATGCTTCTGCCATTCGGTCGGTGCATCTAGCGTCTCACCACCGTGCTTGGTTAGCCTTGCTCTTACCTGACACAGCACAGGCGTATTTACGCAGGCTCCTGAAATAATCACCTGCCCCTTGGTCAGCGAAGGTAGCTCTTTGAGCAAGTCTCGCCCAGCCGCTTCTACGCCATACTTTAGGCTTTCTTGATCCACCGGATTGACAATTCGCATTAAAAACTGGCTCATGCACTGGCTAAGCACGTCCGAGTCAAGCTTACCGGGCCGCTGCGTGATCAGCCCCACGCCCAGGCCAAATTTACGACCCTCGCTGAGAATCGTGCGCAAAATCGCCTTACACCGAGAGGGCTCACTAGCTGGGGCAAACCGATGGGCCTCTTCTACCAGCGTAAACACGGGATAGGGCAAATAGTTTTCATCGCCTTCGCTAATTTTGTCTTTTTCGGTATTGATGCGGGCCAAATAGCTTTGTCGCAGCACCGCCGCACAAATCACCTGCTGCTCTTCTTGGCTGATTTCATTCATTTGCAGCACCGTCACCCGACCCGGCTCGAACAAGTCTTTAGGCGCTAGGTGCTGCGTTTGATGAAAGTAGGGCGAATTAGCAAAGCGCTCTAGCTTCCAGGAAATGGCGGGCGCTGAAGAGCCAATTTTCAAGTTGCCCTCATCATCTTCGGCGGTGTCGGCTTCATTCACTGCTGCGATCAAGTCATCCACATTCCAGCGATATTCGCCGCGCTTGTGGCGATGCAGAATTCTAAAGGCTTTGTTAAGGATAGACTGCTGGCGATCGCTCATCTCCGGCAGCAGCGTCAGCACATCGTGATAGTCCAACGACGAAATCCGAATAGTAATATCATCCGGCGTCAAAATCTTCACATCTGGCGCATAGCCATCATCGCCTTGAAAGCTCGAATGTCCTCGCATTTCGGCCAGCGTGCCATACTCACCATGCGGATCAAAAATCAGCACCGCCGCCCGGTTATAAGGCTGCAAAAACTCCTCAATCAGCACCCCAGCGGTATAGCTCTTACCTGAACCCGTACCCGCCAAAATCGCCATATGAGTGCTCACCAGCTCTTTGACATCAAGCGCTACCTGCACCGCGCCCGCTGGCCTTAGCAGCAGCGAACCCACATTTGCCGAGCCCACTTCACCGGGCTGCTTTTTATTCACCACCTGCAGCAGCGTGGCGTCGTCCACAATACATACCTTTGCGCCTGGGTTCGGCGTCAGGCGCGGGTTAATAAACCCCAAGGCCGGATGAAAGTAGCCAATCACGTCCACCGTCACCTCATAAATTTCTGGGCTAGGGTGTGCAAAGCCAACTAGGGCCGCGATGGTTTCAGGGCTAATCTCAGTATCAGCAAAAATGCGGTCGGGCAGATGATCGCTCAAACGACGATCTGAAATTTTGCCCAAAATGCGTAAAACACTGCGCTTATTCGATCCTTTAACCCGCCCGTCCGCTGGGTCAGCAACCTCGTAATAAACAAACTCGCCAATCTTTACGTGGCGGTTGTCAGCCGTAATAAAAAGGTATTGATTACCATTTTCACCTGGGCCTTTCACCGTTCCAATCGCACGGGGCTCTACACTTTTTTGAGCACTTGCTAAAGCGTTAACCATTGCAGCCTTTACGCGAAACGTTTTACTGATGTTATATCAAGTATGGCAAGGGTTATTGTGCTTCACCCATACAAATTTACTATTTCTGATGTAAGAAGCACTATG
>JBARVS010000444.1:0-1580 GCA_049646385.1 Phormidesmis sp.
GACCTGCATAGACTGATGCATTGAAAATTAGCTCAGTAAAGACACCCTGAAGATGTCGTATAAGCGTTTACCGTCTAAATCCGTACGTGCTGGAATTACGTAGGGCAACGCATCTATCTCAATCACGGTTCATCTTTTTCAGCATTCTCTTCTACATATGCTAAAGTCTACCCCGCTCAGCAGTTCAAGGGCAGCAGGTTCCCTAGCTACTCACCCAGCTCAGGTCATCACTCAGGCTATTACTCAGGCCGCTACCCAGGCCGTTTCAGAGCAGCGCCTCACCAATACAGCAGCTCCCTCCGTTTTAGATCTCACGGTTGCTATCCCTACCTACAACGGTGAGCAAAGGCTAGCAATGGTGCTTGATCGGCTGCGATCGCAAATCCAGCTAGACGCCATTCGCTGGGAAATCATCGTTTGTGACAACGGTAGCACCGACGGCACCGCCGACCTCGTGCGCCGCTATCAAGCAAAATGGCCTAGCGAGTATCCGTTGCACTACCGCTTTGCCGCCGAACAGGGCGCAGCCTTTGCCCGCCAGTACGCCGTCGAATCAGCCGCAGGCAATCTCATTGCCTTTTTAGACGACGACAACCTGCCCGCTAGCGACTGGGTCGCCCAAGCCTATCGCTTTGCCCAGTCTCACCCGCAAGCAGGCGCATTCGGCTCTCAAATTCACGGCCAGTTTGAAACCGAGCTGCCGCCAGAGCTTCAAGAAATCAGATGCTTCTTAGCGATAATTGAGCGAGGTCAGCAGCCGCACTTATACGAGCCCGCCAAAAAAATTCTGCCCCCAGCAGCCGGACTCGTCGTTCAAAAAGAAGCCTGGATGTCCGCCGTTCCCCCACGCCTTTTTCTTAACAACAAAGGCAAAGAGGCGGGTCTGGCCAGTGAAGACCTAGAGGCCATTTTGCATATTCAAAAGTCCGGTTGGGAAATTTGGTACAACCCCGATATGGTCGTTCACCATGACATTCCAGATGGTCGCTTGCGCAAAAACTATCTTATCACCCTGTTCCGCTGCGTTGGGCTCAGTCGATTTCACGTCCGCCTGCTAGGTATAGAAAGCTGGAAACATCCTTTTGTTATTCCAGCCTATGTTGCCAACGATATTCGCAAGCTGGCGCTCCATAGGGTTCGCCATGGCCGCAGCCATCAGCTCAGCACAACCGAGAGCTGCCATCGGGCCCTGTTAAAAAGCACGGTCGCCAGTCCTACCTTCTTGCTCAAAAAGGTCGTCGCAGACGCTGTTCAAACCTTTGTCGATAGCCGACATTGCGATCGCAAGCAGTGGCTAGCCCAAATCACCCAAGCTTTTGAGCAGGAGCGGTTTGCGCTATATCAGCAGCCCGTCATTACGGTCAGATCGCTAGCGACAGAATCGTTAAATTCTAGCGTCACCGATCCTGCATTCAATCAAAAAGAGCTGCTGCTGCGGCTGTACAGCAATCAGAACGAATACATTTTACCTAGCAGCTTTTTGCCCACGGCTGAGCGATATGGCCTTATGCGCACCATTGACCGCTGGGTGATTCGACACCTGTTTGATCGAGTCAGCCAATCTAGGCAAAGCTTAGAGG
>JBARVS010000445.1:0-8438 GCA_049646385.1 Phormidesmis sp.
GGGTAATACAGGATCGCTATTAACAGAAACAATACTATCTGGTGAAATAACTTCGTCTGAAGCACCAGTAAGTTTTGCTGCTCGGAGGTTTGCTCTTATAAATTTTGCTCCTTGGAGCTTAGCATCACTAAAATTAGCGTTACAAAGATTTGCTTTAAAGAAATTTGCTCCTCGAAGATCTGCCCTACTGAAGTCAGCTCCTTTTAACTTCTGTCCTGCAAAATTTTGGTTTCGTAGATCATTATCACGATATTTTTGAGCCATAGGAACATAGCTTATGATGGCTGAAGGAAAAATTTATTTTGCTCAATATATAGCACGAAAATATCAAGTCAGGAATAGCAAAGTTAACATTCAGAACACCGACTTCGTTGAGTGAGCAAGATATGCCTGCCTGAGCTAATGAGTTGAACCTATACCTCCCCGTTGAGCCGCTCCGTCAGGTGGTCGCCGACGCGCAAAGCATTGGCCATCACCGTCAGAGCCGGACTCACGCTTGCGCAAGACGGAAAAAAGCTGCTGTCTACCACATAGAGATTGTCAATTTCGTGCGTACGGCAGCTAATATCTACAACAGAAGCGGCTGGATCGGTGCCCATCCGACAGGTGCCACACTGATAGCCCACGACCTGAATAGGCGATTCTCCTCTTGGGTATACGTTGCTTTGTCGCAGCCCCGCCCCCGTTTCTTCTAAGTCTTTGAGGATGCCCATCCAGCGATACACCAGGCGGTCATGGGCTTCAAGGTTGTTGGGCGTAAATTCGTAGCGCAGCTTCTTCTTTTTTCGACTTTGCAGCCAGTAAACGCGATTTTCGGGCTTGGGTAAAACGCCAGTTTGCGCCCACCAGCCAATTGAGCTAGTCGCAAGCTGTCTGAGGCCAACGCCGGGGAGCAGTCGCGCCAGTACAGAGAGCAAAGGCGGCGATTCTGCAAAAATAATGTCCTGCAAGAGGCCGCCGCTGTTTTCGATGTGGCCCATGGGATAGCTGTAGTTTTCGTCGCCCCAGTAAAAGTCGTTGATGCTCACGCTGGGTAAAAATGTACCGTCGTTTTTCGCTGCGCCGCGCTCAACAATCACCGTCATTAAGTGCTTCATCAGGTTGCGGCCTACCTGATCGGACTGGTTGGCAAGCCCGTTGGGATGCTGATCGTTAGCAGAGCCCAGCAGCAGCGCGGCTGAATTTACCGCGCCACAGGCCAATACAACAATGTCGGCAGAAAACAATACGGACTGTTCGCCCACGTCGGCCTGAACGCCCTTAATTTCTGTTCCTTGGGGATTGGTGTGCAGCGCAACGACGGTAGCATTGGTTTTTATCGTGACGTTGTTGTGCTTTAAAGCTAGGTCAATCCCAAAAATTTCGGCATCTCCGGTCGGATCGTCGGCTTGCAAGCTCAGGCTCATTGGCAAAGACGTAGGGTTAAATCCTTCATCTTTAATCGCCGCTACAATCGGCTGCATCACCGGCGCATGGCTCACTGGCGCATGGCCGTAATCAGCGCTGTGAAACGGCTCGGTCGGGTCGGCTTTGGCATCGCCATGCACCTGATAAAGCTGCTCGGCGGCGGTGTAGTAAGGCTCCCAATCTGAATATTTAAGGGGCCACTCGGGGGTAACGCCGTCTTGATAGGTGACTGCTTCAAAGTCGCGATCGCGCATCCGCATTAGCGAAGCATTATAAATTTTGGTATTGCCGCCTACCGCGTAGTTTATCTGCGGCGAAAAAGGCTCGCCCGCCTCGTCGTACCACTGCTCGGGGGCATGATAGCGATCGCGCTTAAACACATCAACATCCGCCCTGTTTTGCTCCTCAAGCGACATGCGCACCCCCCGCTCTAGCACCAAAATTCGCTTGCCTGTCGGGGCTAGCTTTTGCGCCAGCGTACCCCCGCCCGCCCCAGAGCCCACAATAATAATGTCGTAATGTTGATCGTCAATAATAATCATCAGCTACTGTTACAGGTAAATCACTACTGCCAAACATAAATTAAAACAAACAACAGAATCCAAATCACATCAACAAAGTGCCAAAACAGCGACGTTGCCGCCACCCCGTACTCTCCGCCCGCGTAATTATTAGGAATAAAAGAGCGGCCCAGCATTACCCCCTGCAACAGCACGCCCGTTAACACATGCAGGCCGTGAAAGCCCGTCAGCAGATAAAACACACCGCCAAACACGCCCGAGGTAAAGCCAAAGGGCAGTCCCATCCACTCCACCGCCTGCCCATACAGAAAAAAGGTGCCCATCGCCATCGTCAGCAGCCAAAAGATCCGAAAGCCCCAAAGATTATCGCGGTGCAAAAAGCGCTCGGCAAAGTAAATCACAAAGCTACTCGACACCAAAACAACCGTATTAATGAAAGGCTCTCGAACCTCTAGCCCTTCAAAGCCAGCGGGTAGCCAGTTGGTTGCACTCGTCTTAAAAACAATGTAGCCCACAAAAAAGCTAAAGAAGATAACGCTCTCAGAGAGCAAAAATACCACAAAGCCAAACATGCGATTGTCTTCTTCATGCTCTAAAGGCTCTAAGCCCGCTGAGCGCGCGACTTTTCCATCTAGCGTCGGATCTATATTTGTCGTACTCATGCCATTGCCCCCTTACCAGAATGCCCCTCAGGATCGCCCACCGGATGGCCCGCCGGATTGTTGGAAACCAGCGGCTCATCGCTGCCATAGCCATACGGTGGCGACACCACTATGGGAATTTCTTCAAAGTTTTCATGCGGCGGCGGTGAAGAAATCAGCCATTCTAGCCCAATCGCTCGCCACGGGTTATCGCCCGCTGCTTCGCCCTGATTCCAAGAGCTGAGCATATTCAAAATAAAAGGCAGCGTGGAAACGCCGAGCAAAAATCCGCCCAGGCTCGCCAGCACGTTCCAAAAGGCAAACTCAGGATCGTAAGAGGCCACCCGGCGCGGCATTCCCATCAGGCCCAAAGGATGCATCGGCAAAAAGATTAGGTTGACCCCAATAAAGGTCAGCGCAAAGTGCAGCTTACCCAAGCCCTCGTAGTACATTTTCCCAGTCATCTTAGGAAACCAGTGGTAAATCGCCGCGTAAAAGCCCATTACCACCGCGCCATTGATGACATAGTGAAAGTGACCCACCACAAAATAGGTGTTGTTTACGTGAATATCAAACGGCGTTGAGGCCAGCATGATGCCCGTAATGCCCGCAAACAAAAACATAAACAAGCCGCCCAAGGCGAACAGCATCCCTGAGGTAAGGCGAAGCTTGCCGCCCCACACGGTCGCTACCCAGGCAAATACCTTAATGCCCGTAGGGATGGAAATTGCCATTGTGGTGAACATGAACAGCATCCGCATCCACCCCGGCGTGCCGCTGGCAAACATGTGATGTACCCACACCACCATGCTAAAGGCCGTAATGAGAAGCGAAGAAACCACCACTACCCGGTAGCCAAACAGCGGCTTACGAGAATAGACCGGAAACACCTCTGAGAACACGCCAAAAATTGGCAGGACAATAACGTAAACCGCCGGGTGAGAGTAGAACCAGAAAAAGTGCTGATACAGTACCGGATCGCCGCCGCGAGTTGGGTCGAAAAAGCTGGTGCCGACCGTGAGATCTAGCAGCAGCATCACCGCGCCCGCTGTTAGCGCAGGTAGGCCAATGAGCTGAATGAGCTGCGCCGAGAGCACCGTCCAGCAAAAGGCAGGCATTTTGAACCAGCCCATACCGGGCGCGCGCATTCTAAAAATGGTGGTGACAATATTTACCGCGCCCATAATAGAGGACACGCCCGAGAGCGCAACGGCCAGCAGCCATAGCGCCTGACCGTTAATCAAGTTACCCGTCGGGTTTTGCAGGCTGACGGGCGGATAGGCCCACCAGCCCGATTGAGAGGGGCCACCGGGAATAAAAAAGCTGCCGACGAGAATAACGCCAAATACAGGCACCAGCCAAAAGGCCACGGCGTTTAACCTGGGGAAAGCCATGTCCCTAGCCCCAATTTGCAAGGGCACCAGATAGTTCGCCAGCCCGTTTAGCATAGGGAACGTCCACAAAAACAGCATAATTGTGCCGTGCATTGTGAACAAACCGTTGTACACCGTGCGATCTACCAAGTCCGCCTCGGGGGTAATCAGCTCGCCGCGCATCACCATCGCCAGCAGCCCGCCCAGCAAAAAGAACGCAAAGGCCGTGACAATATACTGGATGCCAATCACCTTGTGATCGGTGCTAAAGCTAAAAAACCGTTTCCAATTGTCCGGCGCTCCCGGCTCGGGTTGCAGATTCGGCGGCGACTCGGGGGCCAAAACCTCTACAGCGTTACTCATATGAATCCTTCTCTGAACTGGTGTGATTGACAATGGGCGCAGGGGCGGGTTTCACAGTTGCCCAGCCCAGGCTAATGGAGCCTTCAGCGGCGCGGTTAAAGTCTTCGTAGGCGACGTTTTCAGCGGCGGTGGGCTCAACTTTGGCGGTAGCTAATAGCCACTGCTGAAAGGCTGCTTCCGATTCGACCACGACATTGGTTTGATTCGCGGCAAAGTACGTGCCGCTATATTCCGAGTCTCGCAGGCGATAGCGCCCTTCGCGAATGGGCGTGAAGGAAAAGTCAATTTCTCGACCGGGAATGATGTCTTGCTTGACTCGAAAGGCAGGCACGTAAAAGCCGTGCAAAACATCATCTGAAGTTAGCTTAAAGCGGGCGCGTTTGTTCACGGGCAAATGGAGTTCTGTGCTGCTGATGTTTTGCTCGGGGTAGCGAAATTCCCAGGCCCACTGGCGAGAGTGCACCTCAATGGGCGGCTCGTTAAGGGTCTTTGCGCTGCCCGTATCCACTGCCTTTTTGGGATCTAGAGGCGCTGTAGCTACGGTTTTGACTGTTTCTGGCGCGTACGGCTCAAGCAGGCTCATTTGATCGTAGGTTTGGTAGCTTACCGTGCCGATCCAAATAATTAGAACAATCGGTACTGCCGTCCAGATGATTTCTAGCGGCGTGTTTCCTTCGATGGGGGGGCCGTCGCTGGCGTCGTATTTAGCTGCTCGCTGAAAAATCATGGAGTACAGCAGCGTACCAATGACCCCAATGAAGATAAAGCAGCCTACGGCGGTCATAAAGCTAAACAGCTTATCGACCAGCACCGATTCGGCGGAGGCTTGGGGCGGTAGCCAGGTGTAGGCTTGCTGACCCATCCAAAGGCTGATCGCAAAGTTGGCAGCGGCTAGCCCGGTAAGGCCCAAAATTCTACGTCGGTTTAGCACCCGGCGCAGGTCTGAGGTTCTTTCTTTTTCTCTTACTCTAGTCACGCTCAATCTCTGGTTTGTTTTTCTGGGCTTTCGTTTTCTGGGCTTTTATTTTCTGGGCTTTCGTTTTCTGGGCTTTCGTTGCCGGGGCCAAAGTTTCTTGAGCCAACAATCCGAGGCTGGTCTAACAGCTCGCCCGCTGGCGTAGTAGACAGTTTTTCGTTGGGGTTGATATCAGCCTGAATCAGCCGAGCTGCCGTAACATGCACGCCAAAGTCGCCGCCCAAATGTGCGCCTAGCGTCCCTTGAGCGAACATTAGCCCAAAAATAAGCAGCCCTGCTACCAAGTAGCTCCACTGCACCTGCCGGGCCCGATCTTCTCGCCATGCATAGCGCTGAAATCCGCGCCATACGGTCATCCCCACAATGAGCGTGAGGATCAAAACGCCGCCTAAGCCGTGCCATACCATGGTATCTGTGGCGTTTAGACCCCAGGGGCTGATTTTGTCGTCGGGCGGATCGGCTAATAGGATTTCGTAGAAGCCAGCCGCGACGGTGAAGAAGGTAACGATCGCCGCTGCGACCATATTAAACCAGCCTACGTCATAAAGGCCGGAGCTAGTGGCAGGCAGGGCTAGAAGCTTGAAGAGGGGTTTTTCGAGTGGGTAGAGGGCGGCGACGATATCGAAGGCGATCGCCACAATAAACAGCCCCAGCGTTAAATGCACCAAATTAGGATGAATCGGAATCTGATAGGGCAGTCCGTTTCCTTCTACGCCCAACGTTAAACCGCTTAAAGTTGAACTAAACATTGAACTAAGCATTGAACTAAACAAAGAGAATCCCACTATCATTTCAGCAAACCGCTCCTCGCTGCTTCAACAACCGCCTCTGTGTGTAGCCCATACACCCACACTAGCTTGCCGCCTAGATAGGTTTGAAAAATCACCAGCACCGTCAGCGCTACATTAACGCCCAAATAGGATGCGGGTAAATCTCCCGGCGACTTTAGCCGAATGATGTAGCGCCAGCCTGTAATTGCCGCCAAAATTCCCGACAGCGACCAGCCAATAATGGTGTGCAAATTCAGGTCGCCCGCCGCTGCCGCATAGGGCGTGGCCAGTCCTGCTTCTACTTGGCCAAACACAATCGCCACAAAAATAGAAACCGTTGCAAAAACCATATTCCACCAGCCGACCTCATGCAGGCTTTTGTTTTTAGTGAAATAGCCAATGCCATCGCACACAACCGCAAACAGCACCATCGCAATCACAAAATGCACCACAATCGGATGAATCGTATCGGGATAAGGCAGGTTGTGATTATTAAGCGGCGGAAGTAAATTTTCGAACATTGTCCTCGTTTTTAGATCAATCCGTCAGTACGGGCAGTGCAAAACCCGACAAACAGCTAAAATCTTAACGCTTCAGCCCCAAAAAAACCGCTTGGTTTTACCCTCAAGCTGCCTTCAACTCGATTCAAACTGCCTTCAACTCGCTCTCAACCGCTTTCAACTCGATCCCAACGGCTTTCAACTCGATCTCAACTGCCTTCAAGTCGATCCAAAGAGGTTTTTATCTATAGGTAACGGGTTATGTATAGATATTATCTATAGTGATTGAGTTTTTACCTATCACTTTTGCCTATCAGAGAAGCGATTAACAAGCGACCCAATCTCCCGCCTGATTGATTGACTTCGACAAGGCAACGAGTATCGCCACCAAATTAGTTCCCGTTTGGCCCGATGAGAGGGGCGATCGCAACTCTCCTTTTACCTCTCCTTTCACCTCAGCTACAAAGTAATCGCACATATTCTTTAACGGCTCTGAAGCTGGCACCGCAATAGATTTTGCGCTTAAGCCGTTAGGCGTAAACCAGCCGTCATTTTCAGCCAAGCGACCGCCCTGCTGGGTCAGCGGACTGGCCTGATTTAGCTCATCAAAAACGAGCGTGCCTTGGTCTCCGACAACGCACAGCCGCCGCTGCTTATCGGGATTGGCCCAGCACAGGTGAATAGTGGCCTGAAAGCCGCTGGGATACTGCAAGCGACACCAAACCACATCCGCAAGGCCGTGGGGCGATAGGGGCGTTTGAATATTGGGCTGAAGCCAACTGCTGCCCTGGGCCTGGACTTGCACGGGGCGATCGCCTAGCCAGTGGTTAAAAATAGAAATATCGTGAATCGCTAAGTCCCAAAGGGCATCGACATCGCGGCGAATGGGGCCAAGGTGGGTACGGGTGGCGTAGCCGTAGCGCAAAGCGCCAATATTTTTAACGGCCTCCTTCCCGGCTATGACCGCACCGTGAAATAGGTAAGTATGATCGATTACAAGCTGACGCTGCTTTTGCTTTGCCAAATCGCACAGCGCCTGAGCGCTAGCCACGTCCAGCGTCAAAGGTTTTTCAGCAAGAACGTGCAAATTGCGATCAAGGGCGGCTTTAATCAGGTCGTAGTGAGTAGCAGCAGGCGTGGCGATCGCACAGCTCTCCAAGCCTGTCAACGCCATCGCCGAGTGCCAGTCTGTCGTTAGTTCTACGGACTTATCCAGCAGCGGCTTAATTTCCGCTAGCCGCTGCTCAGAAGCCTCCACCACCGCCCGCACCCGAATCTGTGGATGGGCCAAAAAATTACGCAGTAAATGAGTGCCCCACCGACCGACGCCAAAGAGCGCAATATCAATAGGCTGATCGATAGGTCTAACCGGATCGCTCATCTGTTTTATAGTCTCAAATAGTCTCAAACAGTCTCAAATATTTGGCTTTACCATTTTCATCAGCCCGCCAAAGGCAGTTTTAGCGGCGGCCTGTTCAGCCATTTTGCGCGATCGCCCTTTGCCCTCACCCCACAGCTTGTCTTGAAACCACACTTCGGCCCTAAAGCGCTCATTGTCTCCATGAATCTGGCTAATTTCAAAAACTTCATAAGTCGGCAGCGCCTTGTAGCACGACTGGGTTAGCTCCTGCACAGCGGCCTTGTAGTTTTGCTTGGCCGGATCACCCTGTAGCTCATGCGTGAGCTGCTCAAAGTGCGCATCTAGCCAGGGGCGAATTAGGCTGAGGTTGCCAGCACTCAAGTAAAGCGCGCCCAAAATAGCCTCTATCGCATCCGCCAAACGAGAGTCAGCCCCGGCGGTGTCACCCTGGGCGCTTCTAGAAAGCTGAAGGTAGCTGCTGAGGTGGTAGTGCTTGGCAATGGTGGCTAAAACGCGATCGCTTACAA
>JBARVS010000446.1:0-5689 GCA_049646385.1 Phormidesmis sp.
GCTTAGTGCATTAGCGTTGCGTCGGTCGCGATGCAAGTGATTAGAAGTAAGTGAATGACACTCACTCAAACCGATATTAAAGCTGCCATCAGCTCCTTCCTTTGAACGGGAAATCTTGTCCTATTAACCCAACTTATTGCCTATGTGTTTATCTAACTTGGGAGAGATTAAGGGCACTGATTGACTTGCTAAATTTTGAAATGTGAGTGTTAGGGCTTGGCTACGGAGCCTTTGCGAAGAATTACAAAAGACTACGCCCTCGCCACAGATCTGTTTTAAATAGTTTTAGGAGGCCAATCACAGGGCTTTAGTGCGCTGGCAACCTTCCAGAGAGATGGACTCTTTGCAAAGGGATATGAACCGTTTGTTTGAGGCGTTATCTCCCACGGAGCAGGATCAGCAAGGCTCTATGCGGCAGTTGTTTATGCCACTGGCCGAGATGCAGGAGAATGATGGGTCTATCTCTGGCTCTGGGACAAATCAAGAGCCTCAGTCTGCCAACAACTCACCGTACGAAGGTCAAAGTAGCTTTGGTACAAATGCTCAAGTCCAAGCTGTTGGACAGTAGCCGTTGTCTCGCAGAGCCTTTGTTTTTTTGCTTGCTTGAAGATATGTTTTACGGCGCGCTGACTTTCTTTGTGCTGGATATGGGCTTGGTCGCGGCGCGGCGACTGCAATACCTGCGCAAAGGCGGCTCGTTCTTAATGGGTTTTTTGTGCTGATGTCGATATTTAACTCTGCGATCGCTCAGCTGCCAGGACAAACGCCGGAACGAAAATATACCTGCTTTGCTGAATTGTCTACCGACTTTTTTTGCTAAAGAGAATCTGGCGCTTGAGTTCATTGTTAAAGATGTACAATTGCTTCAGATAAAACCTGCGCTGATATAGTTAAATCCGCTGGCGATCAGCAACAGCCGCTGTCAAACGTTGGTCATTCTATTTAGCAGCTGCTTTTATATAGCCTAGTCTCTAGTGCCTATGCCTATTCAAAAACCTCACAAAAACAATCTAGCTCGGCAGCATCACAGCAGGCTCGATGGCCGCTCTAACGGAAAACTGGCCAAGCGCAGGGCTCCGATATCAGTCGCTAAACCTTTGCTACGGGTGCTAGGTCGTGATGAAAGATCTGGCGATGCTATGGGCATAAAGCGAGCGGGTGCATTTCAAGGTGAAACCGACGTCTATATTGCCAGAGCCGAGCTAGAGCTGCGCAAAGCTATGGCGCTAGTGGCTTTTGAAGGCGCTATGGGAAATGCTTCTTTGCCCACCCTTACAGCATTGTCTTTACCCAGTCGCGTCACGTCTTTGCTATGGACAACTCACGCCTTTTTACAAGAGCGCTACAAAAGACTAAACGACAACAGCCTCATCCACCATCGCAACCGCGACGCGCGGACGCTATACCGACAGCTAGCCCGACTCAATATCACCGCTTGGGCGGGGCATCTGTTGGAAGAGGCGAGGATTGACGAGCTGCCAGAAGGGGTTTATATGCCACCGGGTCACCCCATGCCAGGAAAAACATATCGATGCCATCCTTTTAGAGGGCGGCGCAACTTTTATTATCCGGTGGATCAGTATTTTTCAATGCTGTACAAAGAACGAGAGCAGGCTTTGATTGCGCTGCTGAGCGAACTCGGTGCTACTAAAATAGTGATTTCACCGCCGCCGGGTGAGTCTATTTGCGAGGGCGGGCTTTCTCCCATTACCCAACTGCACGAAAAAGTATTTGAATATCCGCGCCGATCGCCGACCCTACAGCCTTTGTCTGCGTCGTTTGATGAGCGGCAGCATCCCTGGTTGGACTGTGAACCGGAGTGGAAGGCAGTAGTTGAAGAGCGAGTAAAACGAGGAGCGCTGGCAGCCCAGTTTGAGTTTGGCCTCGATATTGCAGGAATGTTAAAAGCGCAAGTACAGGCGGTAGGGCAGCTGATTCCTCAGCTAAGCTCAATGGAGATTTCGGCCAATAGTCAAGCTCAGATGCTGGTGCAGATGCTTCAGCTTAGATGTATAAAAGTAGAGTTTAGCGACTTGTCGAGACCATAGCTGAGAGCATAAAAGCAATTGTGACTCGCTCATAGCGTGCTTTTGAGCAGCTGTGTGACAAGCTGTGTGACAATAGAAAAGACGATAAGAATTGCGATAGAAGCGCAGCCTTGAGTCAAGCCTGGAGTCATGCCAAAGACAAAGAAAAGCCGCTGAGATATCTATCAAAAGTATTCTTTATTTTTTATAATAGAGTATGTTGTGTGTCATTTGCGCTAGTATTGTTGTCAGTAAAAATTTTGGTTATTAACGACAATACATGGCACAAACAGTATTACCCCAACTGCAAGAAATCTCCGAAGACCTTCTTGCTCAGGAAGAATCTCTCACCGCTCAGCTAGCAGAAGTGCAGGAAAAGCTAAGAGGCGTACGGGCAATTTTGCCTTTATTTAGCGAAGTTTCATCGGATGCAGAAGGATCTGATGATGATTTTGATGATGAGCCTGAGCTGGAAACTAAAATAGCGGCTCCTGCTGAAGAATTAAGTTCTACCAAGGCAGAAAAAAAAGCTGATAAAAAAGCCAAATCTTCAGGCTCCAAGGCATCGGGCTCAAAAACGGCAAGCAAGAAAAAGGATGGTCGAGCAGCAAGCTGGCAAAAATACACGCGGCCCGGTGTGAAGGAAACTTCAATTCCTGAAGCGGTGCGATTGGTTTTAGAGACTCAGCCAGACAAGTCTTTTAAAATTGCTGAGGTGATGGACGCGCTGTTTAACGACAGTATGCCTAAGTCACAGCATTTGAAGGCGCGTAACCGAATCTCTAATGTGCTTTCGGGTGGCGTTCGTAGCGGTGAGTGGTACAAGGGCGATCGCGGCACGTATCGCTTGTCGGCTGAGTAGTTGGCTTTAGAGTAGCCTACTCGTTTTACGTTACTCGTTTCACATTAGAGATAACAAAGCGACTCTTTGGAATAGCCGGTAGCCGTGACAGACTCACTTTGAGGTTCTGTTGCGGCACGCTGTAGGTAATTGATTGGGTGAGAAATTTTAGGGTGGTTATCATTAGCGCAATCGTAATCCATTCTCCGGCGCAGCGGTGGTTGGCAATATAGTCGCCGCCGCCTTGGGGAATAAAGTTGAAAGGGCTTTTGTTCCAATGGCGAAAGCGTTCTGGCTGAAATAGGTTGGGGTTTTCCCAGGTTTGCGGATCGCGATTGGTGCCGTAGAGATCTAACAGAACTCGGGTGTTTGGCGGAAAGGGGTAGCCTTGCCAGTCGAAGCTGCGCTGAGTCATCGCCGCTGCAAAGGGAAAGAACGGATAAAATCGGCGGACTTCTTGAACAAATAGCTTGATATCGTTATCTTCGCCCGTTTTTAGCTTTTGTTGATAGTCTGGATGCTCGTGCAAAGCTAGCGCTGAGAACGCCACATAGCGGGCAACGGCGACGGTGGGCCTGATGACGTTGAGCAAGTCGACAGCGGCGATTTGTGTGTCTAGTAGGTTGCCTTGCAGGTCTTGGTGATGGGCGATCGCCCACAGCGCACTTTCTTTGGGTGCCTCTATTTGATGCGATCGCACCTGATCAATTACATCGCGTATCCAAGCTTCTGTTCGCTGGCGGCCTGCCTTTCCGCGCCAGTGGCGAGGGCCCACTGCGCCAGAGCCATCGATCATGGCTGCTAAATCTTGCGTTTTGGAGCTTAGATCAGCCTCACTGAGTGGTACGCCCGACCAGTCGCAAACGGCGGCGCACAAAACCTGGTTGGCCTCATCAAACAGTACGATGCGATCGCGATTTTCCCAGGCTTCGGCGCGTTTCATCCACTGCTGCTGAACAAGATTCGCGAGCTGCTCAATTCGCTCGGGCGACATTAAATCCATAAACATTTGCTTACGGTGCCTGTGAATCTCGCCATCGGTGCTTTGGACGCCGCCTTCTCCCAGCAGCGTTTTTTGCACTCTTTTAGGCGCGGCTCCCTTGCGGACAAACTTATCGACATCGTAAAAAACCTTGGCGGCCTCTGCACCCCTGATGCAAATTGTTTTTTGAAACAGCAGCCGGGTTTGAAAGATGTCTGACTGGAGGCGATCGCACTGTTTAGAAATAAACTCGTAGCCGTCTTTCACCAAGGCCAAAGAGCTATCTAAACCAGGGGCGTTAGGAATTTTTGACATGGAAAACTTCTCAAGCGAATTATTTGCTGATTTGTTTGCTAATTTGTTTGGCTGATTTATCTATATCAACGCTCAGTGGGCAACGCTCAACGGACAATTGATGATAATTGCTGACAATCAAGCCTAGTGATTAAGGCTGTCTATGTTAGAGGCTAGTGCTGCTGTTCCGAACAAAAGGGTGGTGACACCGTTGAGAAGTAGCCCAATGCCTATCCAAACGCCTAAAATCCATGAGGCATTGAGGGGCCACTGCGACCAGATAAAGATGCCTAAGACAATCATCAAGATGCCGTTAAACAGCATCCATCCCCATTGGCGAGCAGGCTTAACCTTAAAGGCTAAGATGACTCGAAACACGCCCTCTATAAAAAAGAATACGCCGATGGCTAATGCCACAGAAGCTGCCCCTGCTAGCGGGTTTGTCACCAAAAAAATACCGACGACCAGATAAAGCAGGCTGAGCAGTCCTCGCAGCAGCAGGGAGCCATTGGTGCGGTGATGCTGAAAAGCGTCAATGGCCTGAACGATGCTGCCCACAATAAATCACCAGCCGACAAATGCGCCAACGGCAGCTCCAGCAATGAGGGGGCTCGCGATCGCCGCTAGCCCTAAAACAAACATAACAATGCCTAAAACAATCGCCCATCCTGAGGTGCGTTTGCCCATATTAGTAGGCGCTGCTGGCTCTGCGGGGTCGGGTGTTCGCTCTCGATTATTCATATTTTTTCTACCGCCGTGACCTTGCCGACAGCGCCCTGCTGATTACGTTGAACGCCTATAGTGAAATGTTTGCTCTAGCTTATCTTCTCTCTGTGTTGAGAGACTGTCTAAACTTAGCTCACTCTATAGTGGGATATTCGTTGAATATTCGTTGAATATCAGTTGGGTATTAGTGGGATATTGCGGTTGGATATTGCAGGCTTAAAACTCAGCTCTAGCAACCTGATCGCTTAATTCCCTTTTACGCCTCTGTTAAAGTGCCTTCGGTGCCCGCTTCAGAAAGGCCCAACTGATTGTCATTGGCCGATCCGTTGTTTTGCTTGAGGTCATCAGGAATGTCTTTGAGCAGCAGCGTATAAATCTCTGTGGGCATCTCAATATGGTTGGACTGCAAAGCCTCTTTGATTTTTTGCGCGACAACTGAGGTGGTTGCAAGGAAACCAGCCCGGTGAGAATCTACCCAAAACCGAGTCTCTAAGTTGACGGTGCTAGCCGCTAGCTCACGCACCAGCACTTCCGGGGGCGGGGTCGCTTGCACGTCAGACAGGGTGGCGATCGCCTCAACAATCACCTGACGAGCCTGCGCAACATCCGCGTCGTAGTCGATCCCCACTATGACTGAGCTTCGCAGATAGCTTGCTGCTGTATTGTTAGTAATGCTCGCTTGAAACACCTCCTGGTTAGGAATGTAAATCATCCGACCGTCGTAGGTTCTTAGCGTGGTTGAGCGGAGCTGTACCTGCGATATGGTGCCTTCAAAGCCCTTAATCACGACCTGATCGCCAATTCCAAACGGCCTAGAGG
>JBARVS010000447.1:0-11646 GCA_049646385.1 Phormidesmis sp.
AAAATATCTATCTCTACTCCAATTACATATTTTCAGCCAGAGTTTCGTCCTAATATAGATATCGAGCTGTTTTGGAAATAAAGCTTCTGCCCCTTTAAACAGACAGCTTGATGACTTTTCGTATATCTTCGTATTAAAGGATGAGTAGTTGTTCACTGAAGAACGCTGTTTGAAGGCGCTGAGATATCTCATATAGTACATTGCGGAATAGTGTTTTTTTCGGTTGAGTATTTCTCTTGTCTTCTCTTTTTCTACGCTTAGTTCAGCATTTAGAAACCTACCAAGCTTGCCAACAAATAGCGATGGTTCATTTTTGAACATTTCGTATGGTAAAACAAGAACATTTCTATTCCCAAATAGGTCGTAGTACTCCTTTATTAAAGGTAAGTACTTGATATGACTGGGTGAAAAAAACGGTCTTACACCATCGTACCTTGTGTTTAGATACTTCTCTATACCGTCTGTTCCTCCAATAGAAAGATATTGAAAGTAGTTTGAAAGTATGAAGCTTTTCTGCTCTCTGATAACGATTAGTATTCTTGACTCCGGAAAACTCTCTTTCAGCATTAGCGCTATCTTCTTAGCATCAAACCCGGAGCTATGAGGATTTCCTGACAATCTCTCGTGAGAGATAACGGGTATTCTCCCTTCAAAATTATTCTTAGCTTTCTTTATTTCGTCTATTTCTTTCTGAATCCTAGTTTTGTTTTGTTCAAAGGGCGATAGAAGATATCTTTCGTCGTCGTAAATAAAACTTCTAGCCAAAGTGCTGTGCCCCCTGTCTGTTTTGGACAATGGCTCAAAAACCTTGCTCTCCGTCGTAAAAAGCTTTTGCTGTAACCATGTCGTTGCGGTTTTATGGTATCCAATATGGATTAATAAGTTATGTAAACTCTGGCTCATATTTCTTGGGACTCGATAACAGACTCAATTTGTTCGTGTACAGTTTCGCCAACACATAACGCTCTTTTCCGGGGCAGCATTTATAGACAGTGCTTTAAACGTGTTGACTAGCTTGATGACACGCATTTAGCGTACCGCTGCCATAACTGGACTTTCTGCATATTTCTTTTGCATTAGCTGGATGCTTTTCCAGCCAATCGTACAGTCTTTTATGGTGAGGTTGCCGATAAAAAAGGTTTAGGTGTCCTATGTAATCTAGATACCTTTCTGAGCCATCAGAGTGGTCTCTGTATAAAGAAGGATCCCTTTTATCTAGTAACGAAAGCCCTACGAACTCCTCTAGCGCTTTAAATGTCTCTTTAGAACTCATTAAGTCTGAGTAATTTATGAGTATGCTTTCGCTGCTAATAGATTTCAGTATCCGCAAAATATTGAAATTATATGTAGACCAAGCCCTCATAAATTTAAATGCCGTAACCTTTATATTTTCTTTCTTTGATAATCCTTGCTTTTGATATCGTTCCCAGACTTCTGTAGGGGAACGATAGACAGCAACTATCCTATGCTCCGGCAATTCAGAGGCCCACAGAGGATAAGTTAAACAGGTTCTTGGATCCTTAAAGCCCCAGTGCAGATTGTTTTGATTTATGCTTTTGATAGTCAGCTTTATCTGTCGTTTTACCTCCGAAGAAGGCTTTAGCTTTGCTAAGGAAATGTCTAAACTATACAAATCTTGAGAGTTGAGCACAGCATGATTAATTTGCTTAGTAGACTCCCTTTCCCACTGATTACCCTGATCGTAAGTCGATGAGTTCTCAGCTCCGTCGAGCATGTTGATGCCAGATGTATGCAGCAATTGAGAAATTAAAGTTGTTCCTGATTTATGCATACCTAAAACTATATATATCATTAATGATGCCTACCTTTAACAATAAAGTGTAATGTAGTTGTTCCACTACAGCTTATTTCCCCAGCCATAGCTTTTACCTAATAGCTCATATAGTGCCTGATTGTAAGGATGAAAGTATTCGTCAAGATATTCATGTACTTCCGGGCCAACTTTAACTCTATTACTCCCTACATTTTGAGGACTCAAGTCTATAGAAGCCATGTTCGCATCAACCTCAAGAAAATCAAATATACGACCGAGCGTCATTTTCGGAGATTCAAAAAGTTCTTCACTGCTCAAAATAAGCATTTGCTGCTGAGGAAAATGCCTTAAGAATCGATCTAGCTGCTCTCCATATCGGCCGCGACTCTTATAAGAAAATGTTCTAAAGGCTCGACTTTTAAAGTCTTGGGCTTCCAGTACTGACTTCAGTCGAACTTCCTCCTGTTTGTATGCCTCCAAAATTGGAAGCGGCTCTCTACCCTTCCGCTTTTCATGAAAATAGTGCGAAATAGCTCTATCTGTAGGATCTCTTAAAACGGCAATAAGCTTACAATCTGGAATCGAATGAAAAATTCTCTTCGGAACAAGCGGATTAAAAAGATAAAGGGGCGATGCTTCGAATGCTTTCGAATTCGGCAGCTTTCTATTCTCTGGAGGAAACTGCGCGCGATACCACTTTTCTCCCTTTTTATAGTTATCGTTTCCAACTTCTACGCCACCGTTAAAGAAGTTTATCTCTTTGATGAAACCACCAACTAAGCGTGGGTGCTGGTTTAAATAATTGAATAAGCTGGAAGTCCCAGACTTTTGCGCTCCAATAATTATAAAGTTAGGCAGGAACCGCTTTCGCCAAGTTGCTTTTTGGTATTGCCAAATTATTGAGTCGGGTAGCTTTTTTGAAATTTGTTTCTTGGTTAACTCGTTTAAAATCATAGAGAAAAAAGAACCATAACGATAATAGATATTGGCTAACGAAAACACAAACAGAGAGGTCTTTCCAACAATTACAGTCTTATGCACTTACCATTTGAGTTTGCAGTCCCCAATAGTAGGCATAGCGCCCTTTAAGCTGAGTTAGCGTTTCGTGAGAACCTTTTTCGATGATTTCTCCCTGTTCTAGCACGATAATCTGTGCAGCGTTTGCGATAGTTGAGAGTCGATGTGCAACCACAACTACGGTACGATCCTTTTGAAATTTAACTAATGCATCTTGAATAAGCTGTTCTGACTCGCTGTCAAGCGCGCTAGTTGCTTCATCTAATATCAGAACTTCTGGTTTCTTTAATATTGCTCTAGCAAGCGCTAGCCTCTGCCGTTGACCGCCAGAAAGTCGATAGCCTCTTTCTCCAACAGTAGTGTCGTAGCCGTTTGGCAAAGAAGATATAAACGGGTGAGCTTGTGCTGCTTCAGCAGCCTCAATGACTTCGTCTTTAGTGGCTGCTGGATAGCCGTAGCGAATATTGTCCAAAATGCTACAGTTAAAGATAAAGGTATCTTGGCTAACTACGCCAATACGCTGCTGCCAGCTTTGGGGAGCATATTGACGAAGGGTCTTTCCACCGACTAAGACATGCCCACTGCTAGGTGGATATAGCCCCAATAACAAATCAACTATCGTGGATTTTCCTGCGCCCGATTGTCCTACTAAAGCAGTTACTTTATTTTTAGGAATAGTGAAGCTTAGGTTCTTGAGCGCAAAATTTTGATCGTTTGTGTATGAAAGACTAATGTTCTTAAACTCGATATCGCCATTTAAGAGTTTGAACGTTTCTCCGGTTCTGTCATAAAATTCTTTATCCCTGAGGCCCAAAATACTATCTAGACGCTGCAGAGAGGCAGAATTATCTGCAAATTTAGTAAGTGCACCCGCTACACCTTTCAGCCTAACCGCTAGACGCTGTAAGCTTAGTAGAAAAGTCAGCAACATGGGTAGTATTGCTTCGGTAGAGCTGGTCAATCCATATCCAACCCCTGCTAATATGGCCAGCGCAAAAATAGGTAGAACTTCTAAAATAGACTCAGGCAAAAACACTAGCTGCGCTCGCTTTTGTAAGCTATCTTGAATATCATCTAAGAGGTCTTCAGCATTTTTGACGGCTCTATTTTGAGTGCCGAATGTGTGTAGTAGACGCAGCGCCTGAATACTCTCGGTCATGTACTTAGACGACTCTACTTGAACTGACATTAGTTCTCTAGCGATCGCAGTTATTTTTGGAACCAACCAGCGCTGTACAACGACAATAACGGCTGATAGCGCAACAGCAGCCAACGCTAAAAGCGGTGACAATTTTACTAATATAAGAGAGTAAGTAAGCGTGAAAGTTAAGCTGATAATCAGGTTGTTTATCGTGCTTATCTGAGTATCTACGGTTCCAGAAGCATTGCCAACAAACTTAGTCAAGTCGCCTACTTTATAACGACTAGCGCAGGCAAAGCTGAAAGACATAATTCTCTTGAATACCCTTCCAGTCACCTGAGGCTGGACTTTTGCCGAGAAGTAAGCCGCACTCACTTTATTGTAGTAGTTACTCAAACTTAGCAGTACTTGCAAGACAACAGCTACTGCTAGTAAAAGCAAAAACGATTGGGATCTGCTGAGTGATAATCTTTCTAAAAACCAGGAAAGCTGAACAGATGGTTCTTGCTGCGTACTCTTTTCCGATAGAAAAGCGATTGCTAAATAAACAACCCCGAGCGTTGTCCCTTCTAAAACGGCACTACATAGGTTTGTAAATAAGTTTGCTGCTAGCAATAACCAATTACGCCTTGCTACCGAGATGATTAGCTGATAAGCAGGCGATCGCAAAGTAGATTTCAGATTTTTCACTATTTCTTATTAATGATTTCTCAGGTCAATATGACGATAAAAGCGGAAGCATTTATGATTGCAGACATAGCTCTCCTACAGTCGGCCTTTTGGATACCTCACAAAAGGCTACGTGTGGAGAGACTGAGATCAATACGACCGTCGAAGCCCAACTCCTAAAAACAATTAGTTATTCAGTTTCTTTAACCTTCAGCCTACACAGCTTTCGATAATACAGTCTTCTAATAACTAGCTTCTAATCAGCTAGCTGAGTTTGTTTCATCGTATGGTACAAACTCATACAGGAATGTCGGCGGCTATACTCTCCTACAGAAGGATTACCATACGGATGGATAACGCCTTGTGCTTGTTGCCATTGCTCCCGTGTAGCCACATCAACCCTGTATTCACCTTCATCATTGCGGCGCACGTAGTACCACTTTGTCTCGTAGCAGTGCCCGCACCAAAACGCCTCTAGCCATTCACTCGTTAACCCTACCGCTGCTTCTTGAGAGAGCAACATCGACGCATGCTTACGACTCATACCACGCGCTCTCAGATGTTCTGGTCGGTCGGCATAAAGCGCCTTTTTAGGACTCATGCTATCCATGTAGCATCCGTGATCCGAGCAGTAAATGCTCCTTCGCTTAGATCGCCTTCGATTGCGTTGACGTTTGCTACTTGGTCTTATATCACTATCTAATTGAGATACTAGATTTTCCATACATATAGCGACTTCGACATCATCTGCCGTATCTTTTCGCTAGAGATCGCAAGAATAGATACAACAAAGAGTAACTAATAGTCTCCTCTGCTAACTGCTTAATATTACCAGTCAGAGACATACCAATCCGGGGCGTTACAGTATAATCACGTATTATTAATGAAACCTTTATTAAAGGCCGAAAGCTCGCATATTTAGGAGAAGTGGTCTCTATGGTAACTTTCTCTCATCTGCTATGCTCGCTTCTCGCTGGGCCGCCGCTTCACAATGGCCATTACAGTGTAGTAGTGCACTGTAAATAAAATGGAAAGAAATATCTGCCCACCCCAAAAGCCGTGCCAAAAATGAAAAGATTCCTTTCCCCAGTAGGCATCTGCCATGGCCATCAGCATGATTCTGGGAACGTTGGCAATTAGCGCGATCGCAATACCCACCATTAAAATAGCAACCGACTTCCAAAACGACTGTTTGAAAAACAGCGCCATCAACAAACTGGCCACTCCCGCAATACAAGCCATATCGTAGCCACTACAGCCCCAGTCCACTTTTACTGTGCCACCCGGCAGCGCAATCAAAGTCCAATCAACTTCCGCCGCTTGTCCAATTAGCCTTAGTCCTACGCCACCGCTCCAAGCCATCAACCGCTCCAAGGCTTCTGGCGGCGTAAATATCTCCCACACTGCTTTGCCTACCGTTGTGGGCTGAGGAAACATACCAATTACAATTAGGACAACAGAGGCTGAATATTTTTCAAAAAATGAGAATCCCCAGGTGCTCACGGCAATGCCCAGCAAAATGAGCAGCCAAATGAGCTTTTGAGACCATTCAGTGAAAGCGCAAAACGGCGCGGCGCAGATGCCTGTGATGATAATTAAGTGGCCCAGCCAGCGGTCGTCAACGGATGCTCTAAGCTTGGATAAATAAGAACGCTGAATCCACAGTTGATAAAGCCCTAAACAAAACGCTGAGAGCATTAAGAGGCTAGCTGCCCCATGCAAAGTTCCTTGTAAGATGTCATATAGCCAAAAAGGCCAAAACGCTAAACCTACCAACAGACCTAGCATCACAAGGCGATTATGATGCGTTGTGAGTCCCTGCTGAAATAATTGACGAGCCGTATCAATCGGTATCTGCATTTTCATCATGGATTATACTCTTGTTCGGGAGAGTCCCATACCGACACGGCCCATCGCTAGTAGCCCAGCGCCTACGATAGCAAGATTGCCAATATTGGAGATGCCCGTTTTAAACACAGTGCGCTTTGTATTGCTTCTTATTGAGTCAGCCTGTTGAGTTAGCTGCTGAGAAACTTGTTCTAGCGCAGCCAAGTCAATATTTTCTGGAAGTGCCGCTGGATTGCTTCTAGCCTCTTCAATTTGCGATTGAAGCTGAGATTCTTGGGTACTGATGTTGCCCATCGCTTGCTGATTCAACCGAATGCTATCAACAACAGATCCCAAACATAGCAAAAAGAATAATAGTCCGACGGCCATTGATAGCTTAGCGGTAAGTCTAAGCCGACTTTTACTATTGCCGATGCTGCCGAACATTACTAAACCAAGGCCGAACACAAAGATAATGCTACGGTTGGCAAGCTCCTGAATGAATCCGATTCGCCATTCGGCGTTGTTTTGAGGCGGTAGCCCTAAAACGGCCATGTCGAAGATAAAGCCAACGATGCAAACAAGACCAATGATGCGACAGATGTTTTTTGCGCCATAAGTGCTGTCGGTTCTGGGAGGGGCAGATGTGGAAACGTAAGCCATGACTGTAATTAGGTGTTAGGTGAATTAAATAAAGCACAGGGACTTTGGAAAAGATTCGCCAATGGTGTCGTATATCCGGACAGACGAGACTGCATTACGTAAAAACAGCTCTTTCCCTAAGTTTTCTTCACAGAAATTTAAAGACGAAGGCAAAGAACCGAACACCCTGATACAAAATCAGAGCGCCCTCAGCCCCTTACCTTCAAAACGCAGAACTGTACGTACAGGAAGAGCCTCATGCTCGAAACTTTACAGAAAGAGTAGTCTATGCATCCTCAGTGCTTGTGATCGCCAACTCTTCTTCTCCCTCATGCTTCTTTTTACGGAGGGCAGCAGTGCCCATCCCTAGCAGAACAGGAAGAACTGCTGCAGGCGTAGGCACTGCCTTAACCTCAACAGCGCTCAAGTAATAGTCATCGCTTAGATCTGTGGTACCAAAGCCAAGCTGATCGCCCACAATCGAAAATGGAGAGAAATCGAAGATATTACCTCCTGGAATGCCAGCAGAACCAAGAAAATTTCCGTCTAAGAACAGGCTGAAATCATCATCGCTGTCAACAGACGCGAAGGTTGCAGAAATCAATCTGATTGTCTTTGAAAAGCTCAGGTTAATTGCTTCAGCTGGAAACCTCCCATCAATCTGATCAATATCAAGAATACCGGGGCGACTCCGTACACCCAATCCGGAAGTATTTTGGACAACATTATTACTCCCAGGATTTGGAAAGCCTTTGGCAGTAACACTGATACCGCTTTCATTGAATACGAATTGAGACTGCTGTGTGCGAGATGCGCCAGCGAAGTTGAATACTAAAGCTTCTGCGGGTGCGATCGCAACTACTGAAGTCACTGCCAAAGCAGCCGTCGTGGCTAAGCCAAGCCTAATTGAATTTATGGACATCGTTTAATTTCCTTTGTGTTGAATCAGATTTAGAAGTGTAGATGACTGTTGATCTCCTGATTTTGCGCTGCTCAAGTGCTTGGGCAACAAAGTCGAATGGGTTCAACTATTCAATATCAACCGACTTTGTTGCCTAAGCGTTATCTAGTCCACTTACATTTATCTACCCTCCTGAAACACATCAGTATACTGCTTGGCAATAATCGCGGGCGTGTAGCTCTCTCGCATACAAGCACAGGCTGACTGACCCATTGATTCAGACAGTTCTGAATTGCGACTCAAAGACAGAATGAACTCAGCTAGTTTTTTGCTATCGCCATTATCAAACCAAGCACCCCATCCGCCCTGTTTCAACATACTTTTAAGATAGGTGTTAGCCGGACAAATCGCCGCGATCGCCCGCCCACTGGCCAAAGCCGAATAAAGCTTACTAGGCGCAACCAAACTCTCCATTCCAGGACTCACACTTAATAATGATAAATCGCAAGCGGTGAGCGAATAAGGCAAATCTGCTTTATCTTGATAAGGTAAAAATAGAAAGTTGTTTAACTCTTCATCTTCTACCCGCTGCATCAGCATTTCCCGCTTCGCACCACTGCCAATACATACAAACTGAATGGGTTCATTCCGCAGATGCAGCGCCGCCTCAAAGATAGTATCAATGTCGTGACAGCGGCCCATATTGCCGGAATATAGGACGGTAAACTTGTTGACTAACCCATGCTTATGCGCAAACCAGTTATCGACTTTAGCGATTGGTGCGATTTTTTCAGGATCTGCCCAGCTGTGAATAACATGGACTTTTGATTCTACTTCTGGGCAAAGCGCAACAATTCGCTGCTTCATATCCGGACTCAGCACAATCAGGCTTTGCGCGCGCCGCCAAACTCGCCGATTCAACGCCCGCCAGCCCCTAGCAACCCAATGATGGTGAGAAACTACATTTAGCTCTACTGCGATGTCAGGATATAAATCATACAGCAAGCAAACATAGGACATGCCAAACAGAACGTTAGCCAGGTAGCCGACCACGGGTAGGAACGGCGGGGCTGTCGTTACCAGCACCAAGTTACGACGCCGACAGTTACGCAGGAGATGAAGGATGGCCCGAACCGCAAAGAGTAAACCGTTCAGCGTTTTACCGCGAACCCGTCCTCCCCACGATTTAGTAGTGCGCGATCGCACCACTTGCACAGACTCACTGGTCTCCAATCGAGGCGCAACTGCATTTTTATACGCATATCCCGGCTGCCCCGTAAACACCTTTATATTCATGCCTTGGTATCCCAGATGCTTGACCAGCTCCTCAATCAGCTGCCCTGTTGCGGCATAATCAGGGGGAAAAAATTGGGTAATGACAGATAGCTTAAGAGAAGAAGAAGGCTTTTTCTCAGCCACTTTAGTGGATCTTGCGACGCTGAAAGTTCTGTATACTTCCGGCTCATACGTTTGGAAAGCTCTTGCTCTCACCATAATTCACGATCTCAGGATAAATGTTTGAAACAAAGAAAACGGATTGCTCTGATGGTTGAGATTTTTTTGATTTCTCATCTGCCGCTCTACTAAATAGAGCGCATAGCCAACCTATTAGCTAGCCGAGATGAATACTGGAAAGCAGCGAATTTCTTGTTTGAAACTGAACGTTTGAAACTTTCAAAATACAAAAAGATTGACTATAAAAAGATCTGCTGGTTAGCTACTCACAGTCTGACGTTGGGCAACTAGCCACACCCTGCAGCTCATTAACGTAAGGGTGCCTGTCGAACTACCGACTATCCAAATGCTACCTGGAACATCAATGTATACCAGCGCTAAACTACCGATCCAACAAGTCAAGGTATAGATAGCGAGTACCGTAAAACGATGAGTCAGCCCTGCCTTCAGCAGTCGATGATGTAGATGCTGATCGTCTGCGATAAAAGGAGACTTTCCCTGGTGCACCCTTGCTAAAATCACGAATGCCATATCCATGATGGGTACGGCTAGTATTAGCAGCGGTAGCAAAATCATCGTTGTCTGCGAGTCTGCGGCCGAACTGTTGATGCTGATGGCCGCTAGTAAAAAGCCGACAAAGTAAGATCCTCCATCTCCCATGAAGATTTGAGCTGGGTTGAAGTTAAATACTAGAAAACCGGCCAGACTACCTAATAGGCCCATTCCGATTAGGCCCGCGCCAATCTGACCCGTCTGCAAACAGACCACTACGATAATCGCGGTGGCAATGCCACCAATCCCAGCCGCTAAACCATCGAGGCCATCAATCCAGTTGACAGCGTTGACAACGCCGACTAGCCAAACGACGGTTATGGGTAGGCTTAGCCAGCCTAGTGAAATGGCTTCAACGCCGGGGAGCGCAATAGATTCAATGCGGATGTTTTGTGTCCAGACTAGGCAGGCGATCGCGCCCTGCACAACTAATCGCAAAAAAGGAGAAAGCTCTATCAGGTCGTCTGCAAACCCGATGCTAAAAAAACCAAGCCCGCCCCATAGCATTGTCCAGATAGTAGACTGCGTGGACATTGACAAACCGGAAAGTCCGCCAACCATCCAGGTAAACAATACGGCCACAATAGTAGCCATGCAGATAGCGATTCCACCCGTTCTAGCAATCGGAGCTTGGTGAACATTTCGAGGAGAAGGCCGATCAAGTTGGCCGTATCGGAATGAGATTGTCTTGGCAAAAGGAGTGGTTATGAGTGCAATAAAAAACGCAGCAAGCACTGCCAGCAAATAATAGTTCGTTGAAAAATTGTTGATCGGGGGAAACGAGATAGGCATTGCCTAAGTATCTCCGTTAAATTGAGTGGGGGCATTTGGTAGATCCACCCGATCAAGTTAGCTAATGCAGTAGCTGTTGAAAAAAATAAGTGATTTCTGTTTATTTAGCTCGATAAAGATTTATCAGATTCTTTATCGCAAAGAACGCTTTTCCTTCTTTGATCTAGCATTCTTCATAATAAGGCTTCTTCATATTTATGCCTTCTTTACAGAAACTAAGCTCAACACCCATTTGCGATCGCTAGCTAACAGTTTAGAAATCGTAAATTAGCAGATCTGGTAATGCTGCTTTTTAAGTTAACTAAAAGTTAAATCAGTGCTAGACAACATACAGTCAGGTCGATTAGCAATCTGATGAGTCGCTAACGTCGCTTTCGTTAAGTCAACGTTAACGCATCCAAATCAAGCGTGTTTGTTTTAGCGGACGTCTGCATGATTTCCTCACCGTATTCCTTTTTTTTATGAAGAACGCTTCTGGTCTAGGCGATTGTCCTGATGGGAGCGCTCTAGAACCGTATCAACAAAATACATACACGAAGCTCAATGTGGGGCCAACGCCTTGCATCTGCGATCGCCCCGCTCGGGCAAGGGTTAAATTACCATGCGCGTCTCACCACTGTTAAGCTTATTGCTAACATCCGGTGGCTTATCCGGTTGGCTGGCCTATGGCGTCGGCAGTTCGGCGGCTCCTAGCAACTCCTCAAGTAATTCTGTGCCCCAGGCTGGGGGCAGCCGCCACTCTGACAAAACGCCCCATAATAAAGCTGAGGGAAAGACTGACGGGCGATCGCAGAACGCCCAGTCACTCATCAGCGCAAACCTTTCGCCAAAAAGTGCTGAGCCGACTTTCTCAAAAGCTTTCTCGCCAGTCTATAC
>JBARVS010000448.1:0-16825 GCA_049646385.1 Phormidesmis sp.
TGCCTTGAGGTAATGGTTTCTTGATCCCAATAAGCGCCTTTTACCAAGCGCACCGTAATGGGATTCTCTCTTTTTTTTGCCCACTCAATTAAATCTTGAAGATCTGCGTAGCTGTCACGCAGGTAGGCTTGCAGCGTCATGCCAATATCTGTGCGCGCTTTGAACTCATCTTCTGTCAGCAGCTTTTTCAAAGTCGCCAAGGTCGCATCTTTGTAGCGGTACTGTTCCATATCAAAGTGAATTGCGACCCCTAACGTTTGGGCTCGGCGCAGCAGCGTGCGAATATGCGCCCCTACTTTCTCTCTTGATCCTTCCACATCTAGCGGGTCAAACTGCGAGTAAAACGCCGTGAGCTTCATGGTGAGCTGCACTTTAGGCAAGTCCACGCCATCGGCGCTGTCTATTTGCGGCACCGACTTCCAGCCTTTAGCCGCGTCGGTGAGCTGTTCCATCAGCTCTAAATACTGGTTTAAGTAAGCCTCGGCTTCGGTCTCCGTGATAACCGCTTCGCCTAACAAATCAAGCGTAAACGCCATAGACTGTTTGCGCAAACGCTCAATGCTTTTGAGCGCCTGAGGTAGGGTTTCCCCCGCTATATACTTGCGAGCCAGCGTTTCTACCGCACCCGAAAGCGTGGTGGCAGCAACTTGCGCAGGGATAGAATTAGCCTCTGCAAAATTCAGCAGACCTTTGAGCGCCTGAGGAAGTTCTACGCTGCTATCGCCTAAATATTCTTGCAGGTGACGCGCAATTTCGGGCTTGGTCGAAAGGGCGGGCAGGCAATCAATTAAGCGAAACATCTGCACTCGCAGGCCAGGATTTTCCATCGTCCAGCCCAGCAGCTTGTCGTCCCACTTGAGCTGATCTTTCATTTTAGAAAACAGCGACTTTTTACCTTTGCCGCTGTCGGCCAAAAGCTGACGGGCGATCGCCTGCGTCTGAGACTCATATTGAGCCGTCTCCCGGCTGCCAGCCGATGCATCTCTTGCCAAAGACTCGCCCGCTTTACTGCTAGGACGAGAAGCATTGATAACCATTTAAGATGAGTCTCCTACGATTTTTGAGCTGCTCGCAAGCAGCCCGAGCCAAAATTACAGAATCGAAATGACAAACGGGCCGAAGGCTTACATTATAGAAAAAAGGGCTTGGCTTAAGGCATCATGCTGGCAGAGACGGCTCCATTTAGCTCAGCCGCGATACTGGCTTTCTCACTGGCCTTCTCACTGGTTTTCTCGCTGGCCTTTTCGGAGGAAATAGGACTGTTCAAAAACGCCATTCCTCGGGGGCTAGAAGCGATCGCACTTTTATCCGTATCAGATCCTTCAGGCAGGGGATTGCGGGCCTTTATCAGCTCAATCACCTGACCGACGCTCTCGGGCAAAATCACAACCAAACTGTTATCTGGCGCATTATCCAAAGCCCATTCAATCGCCTCAGTCTCATCCAACACAATTTGACAATCGGCGAGACAATCGGCAGGTGATGATATTGGCTCGCTCTGCTGCTTGCTAACGTCTTTTACGGTTTTGCCGTCGCCCTTGGCGGTTTCCTTTTGAATGCCAAAACCAGTGCCAGCGGCGATCGCCTGATTTGACCTGTCGCTAGCGTGTGCCTCTTGCCCCTGACGAATGCCCTGCATAATAAAATCAGCGACTTCACCGGGCGCTCTACCCCGCCTATCTTTGTCTTCTTTGATCACCATTTGGTCAAAAATTTCAGCCGATAGCTGGCCCAAGGCGATAAAGTCCTCATCGCGGCGATCGCCCGGTGCCCCAATTACGCCTAGCGCCTCACCCGGCCAGTTTTTTACAAAGCTGCCGACCGCCGCATAGCCCGCTGGGTTGTGGGCATAGTCCACCAGCGCATGGAAGCGGCCAAAGTTGAACAAATTCATCCGCCCTGGAATCTGCCCAGATGTCGCCTCAAAGCTTTTAAGCGCCGAGCGAATGTCTTCTATTTTCACACCCTGAACAAAGCCTATCAAGCTAGCTGCCAGCGCATTGGCAATCATAAAAGGCGCGCGTCCGCCCATGGTAATCGGCACGTTTTCGGCCTTTTCAATTCGCAATAGCCAGTCGCGCTGCAAAATAGAGAGATTGCCTTCTTCGTAGACGGCTGCCACGCCGCCGCTTTGGACATGCGATCGCACTAGCTCATTCCCAGCATCCATCGAAAAGTAAGCCACCCTACCCTTCACATATTCTGCCATTGCCACCACGCGCTCATCATCCGCATTGAGCACCGCATAGCCGTTAGCATGAACGGACTCTGCCACGACTGCCTTCAGCTTAGCGAGCTGATCGATAGTATCAATATCGCCAATGCCCAAATGGTCAGCTGCAACGTTGAGCACCACGCCCACATCACACTGCTTAAAGGCAAGGCCAGAGCGCAGTATGCCTCCCCGAGCGGTTTCCAAAACAGCCATATCCACCGTTGGATCTTGCAAAATCATGCGGGCGCTTTGTGGCCCAGTCGTATCGCCCGTCTCAACCAAATGCTTGCCCAAATAGATGCCATCGGTGGTTGTGTAGCCGACCGTGTCATACACTTGGCTGAAAATATGCGCCGTTAGCCGAGTCGTCGTGGTTTTGCCATTGGTGCCCGTAATAGACACAATCGGGATGCGCGTAGGCTCACCCGGCGGCAGCAGCATATCCATAATCGGGCCAGCCACGTTGCGCGGCACTCCTTCACTTGGCGCAACATGCATCCGCAGTCCCGGCGCGGCATTGACTTCTACAATCACACTATTGGTCACCTTCATCGGCTGAGAAATATCCGTGGTCACCACGTCAATGCCAGCGACATCTAAGCCAATCAAACGCGAAGCCCGTTCAGCAATCCAAACCGTCTCAGGATGAATTTGATCGGTGCGATCAATCGCCGTGCCGCCAGTGCTCAAGTTGGCCGTCTCTCGCAGATGGCAAACCTGATCGGCTGCTAGCACAGTTTCTAACGTATGCCCCTGAAGGCGCAGCAGCTTATCCGTCGTTCTATCAAGCTGAATTTGGGTCAAAATATTATCATGACCTTCCCCTCGACGCGGATCTTGATTAACTTTTGCCACCAGCGCTTGAATGGTGTCTTTACCATTGCCGACTACGTGAGCAGGCACCCGCTCGGCGACAGCAATGACCTTGTGGTTGACTACCAAAATGCGGTGGTCGCGGCCTCGATAAAAGTGCTCAACAATCACCCCATCCGACACCGCACGAGCCTTGTCGTAGGCAGTTTCTGCCTCTTCCCAAGTCTCAATTTCTAAGGTGATTCCGCGACCGTGATTGCCATTCAACGGCTTAATCACAATTGGATAGCCGCCTAAATAGTCGAGCGCATCTTCTAGCTCACGCAAAGAGTAGACAACGCTGCCCTTTGGCACTGGAATTCCTGCACTTGCCAGCGCTTGCTTGGTGCTTTCCTTATCGCAGGCTAGCTCTACGCCTAAAACATTGCTATAGGTCGTTAACGACGCCTGCGCTCGCTTTTGATGCTTGCCATAGCCAAACTGCAACATTCGGCGAACGTCCAGCTCAAACCAAGGAATATCCCGTGCTTCAGCTTCGCGTACGAGCGCTTCGGTGCTGGGCCCTAGCGACGCGGCCACCCGCAGATCTTTTAAATCTTCTAAATCTTTTTGCAGCTCGCTGTTAGGATAGCTACCCGTTTCAACAATGCTTTGGCAAATTCTTAAAGCGGCCCTAGCTGCATAGCGTCCGGCTGCTTCGTTCTCGTACTCAAAAATGACCTGATAAATGCCTGACGTACTGGTTTCACGGGTGCGACCAAAGCCCACGGCCATGCCAGCTAAGGTTTGTAGCTCTAGGGCAACATGCTCTATGATATGGCCCATCATGGTGCCTTCTTGCACTCGCTGCAAAAAGCCTCCCCGACAGCCGGGTGAGCAAAAGTGTTCCATTAGGCTAGGCAGCGTGATCACCATGCCGTCGTAAAAGCCGGGAATATCGTTAGAAGGGCGCTCAGCGAGATCTTCTAAATCAAGCCTGATCACAATTAGGTTGGTGTAGCTAATGCTCCAGTAGTTGGGGCCGCGAAGCGTTTGGGTCTTGAGAATTTTCATAGGTGTCTTAGGCAATTGGCCTATTTCTGTCAGCAATTTTTAAGTAAGGACGTTGATATGTTTTAGCGAACTGTTTGAATCATCAAATGGAATGTCAAAAACGGGTGTTTGAGACGCAGCTATTTATCGAACCTGGGTCGAAGATTTCTGTTAAAAGTTTGGGAAACGTGCCACAAAAAGCATCAAGGGGCTGGGAATTTTCAAAGGATTTTCAGGAGATTTTCGGGAAACTACAGCAAAAGTTGCGCTATATACCGCTACATTACAAAACGATTTTTGTAATCGTATCGATCGCCTTGCTTCAGCACGTGCAGCTTTAAGTTATGCAGGCTCAAGGGATCGGTTTCTTCTAGGTCAGAAGCATTAGTGTGGGTTAGGTTACCAGGATCAACAATAGTAATAGTGCCCTTTCCCAGCACCTCAAATGTGCCGTTGCCCATTAGGGCAATACAGGTGTCTTCGTCAATGCCAATGCCTAGCTTGTCAGCGTTAGCTGCGATCGCACTGAGCAGGCGCGCCATTCGATTGCGATTGTGAAAGTGCTGATCGACCAGCAGCTCAGGCACGATACCCAAGCCATCAGATAGATCTACCAGCGCATGATTGGGCGATTCACCGCTGCTGCCGCCCGCAATCATTTTCTCACCCATCATCGCTGCGCCCGCGCTAGTGCCCGCCAGCACCAAGTCGCCGTCTTTAAGCTTGGCTTTGATGGCTCTAGTGAGGCGAGTTTCTCCGAGCAGATCGCACAGCCTCACCTGATCGCCGCCGGTGACAAATACGCCCGTGCAGTCGTTGAGCGCGTCAATCCAGCGATCTTCCTGGCATTCTTCGCGGTGGCGCACGTCCATCACCTGGGTTTGCCTTGCGCCCATCCCTGTAAAAATTTTGTAGTAGCGATCGCCCACCACGGTAGGCTCCCGCGAAGCCGCTGGAATAATGCCAATTTTTGCGTTATCTCCGCCCGCGCTTTCAAAAAAAGCCTTCAAGATATCACAACTATTTACCTTGTCTTCTGCCCCCCCAATGATCATCACTGGGTACTGGGTAGAAATTGTCATATACTGCTGGGCCAAACGAGATTCCATTTCCAGCATAAAACTATCCCAGGGATTTATTAAGGCCATGCGCCAAAAGCAACGTAGAAACTGGCCGATCGTCGTATCAATAGACTAAACCAGAAGTTAGTGGTCGTTTACCAACAGTTAGCTAGCTTATCAAGACCTGTTGACACAATTTTGTATAAAATCTAACCGTACTTACTATCAAGCAGATGCATTTGGCTGGGCTGAGCAATTTGAACGCCTCTTTTAAATTAATTTGGGCGCTGAGCCACTGGCGGCTAGCTTTACAATAGAGAAGGCTGACTTTATGCTGGCATATCGCCTGGTAACTACTGGTAATGAGTAATGAGCAAAGAAGAAATCGGCAAATCTATCGCAGCGCTTCATGCCGAAATTGAGCAGCTCGATACACCTGATGCTGCGGTTAAGGAAAAGCTACTGACCCTAATCGACGGCCTGGAAAAGCAGCTACAAGATCCAGATAGCCTAGAGCATAAAGCCGCGACCGAAGGGCAGCTCCCCGGATTGATCGAACAGTTTGAGGCCGATCATCCTCAGGTCACCGCTACGCTCGCGCGCCTGCTGACTACGCTCAGCGGAATGGGGATCTAAGCCCCTTTGTGCATTGTTTATCCGTGGCACTGTTTGAACTTTTTGCCGCTGCCGCACCAGCAGGCATCAGTGCGTTTGGGCTGATAGGGCGGTAGCCTATCGCCTTGGATGTAGAGCCACTGACCCTTGGCCTGAATGAAGTGCGATCGCTCATGCATTTGCTCAATCTGCTGTTCAATCTGCCCTGCTGCGCCTATCGTCAGCAATGGTTTTACGCGATAAGCCGCGACAAATTCTACGATGCCTGTTCTGTCTTTAGCTTTTCCTTTGCGGGTGCTCACTACCATTAGGTTCGTCCACTGAGTGCTATTAACACTCTGTTTTAGGCTGGCCTTTGGACTGGCCTTTAGACCGGCGCGATCGCTCTGCTGATCTGAAAACTGATCTGAAAACTTTTGAGTGGCCATAATATAGTCAACGTTGCGGGTGCTAAAAGCGGTGTAGCGCGATCGCATTAAAGCTTCAGCCGTAGGCGGCAAACTCTCCCCACTGAGATACCGCCCGCAGCACTGCGAAAACATCTGTGAGCTTCTACAAGGACACCGCTTGCTCACTAGCTACTTTTACCATCTAAGCTAATGAGCCCCGGCCCGTAGGCCATCACCATCAGCAGCCCGCCAATCAATGACAGGTTCTTAAGAAAACTGCCTAGATCTGCCCCAATGGGATGAAAGAATAGCGTTGTGGGTATCAAAAACAGTACCAGCAATAAAGCTCCAATCTTAGCCTTGTAGCCCAAAATTAGTGACACTGAACCCAACAGCAAAAAAACAATCGCGCCGATTGCCAAAACTTGCGGCAGCGGTAGACCTTTCCCTGCAATCGTTTGCACAAATCCTGGAAAGCCCGTTAGGTGATTTATCCCTGCATTTAAGAAAATCAGCGACAGGCAAATCCGCGCAGCCAGCGGTAAATACGTCATAAATGATATTTAGCCTCACAAAATTGAGTGACTCAGCAATTTTAGCGGCTCGCCCCTGCCATTGCCTTAGCCATCCCTGAGCGTCCTGATAGAATAGGCCAATAGATCATCTGTTCGCGATGCCTTACTCCCCATCCTTATCCACCGAGCCAGAAGCTAAGCCAGAAGCTGAGCCAGAAGTTGAGCTAGAAGCCATTCCAGAAGTTCTTCCTGGCCTAGCGCTCAGCCGACAGCAGTGGCAGGCATTGCAGGCGCTAGAGGCGTTTGTGCACAGTGACGAAAAAATTTATTTGCTCACGGGCTATGCAGGCACGGGTAAAACAACGCTGCTGCAGGCGCTGATTACTCGCTTGCAGCAGCAGCGGGATGGTCGGCCCGTGGCCCTTACCGCCTTGAGCAATAAGGCCACCAAAGTATTGCAGGCAATGGCCTACCGCTGGGGCTGCGAGGTAGACTGCATGACCTGCTGTAAGCTGCTGGGCCTAAAGCCCGTGATTGATAAGGAGACAGGCGGGCAAAAGTTTGAGCCAGATCGCGATCGCAAAAATCTGACCACTGAATATCAGCTCGTCGTGGTCGATGAATGCTCCATGATTAATCAGGAAATGTGGGCGCTGTTGGTCAACTCCGTCTCTAGGCTGACCGATGGCACACAGCTTTTATTTGTCGGCGACTCGGCCCAACTGCCACCCGTAGGAGAAGCCGAAGCGCCCTGCTTTGAGCAGATTTTTCACCGCAGCGACCTGACTGAAGTAATTCGCTACGGTGGCGCGATTGGGCTATTGGCTGAAGAGGTGCGCACAAACTTGGAGCGGGCGGCGATGCCGAGGGCAAAGAGCGATCGCAACTCAGCCAACACAGAAGGCATTTTTACCGTCCCTCAGCCCCAGTGGGAAACCCTGATGCTGCGCGCCTTTCAAAGCGACGCCTACGCCAAAGATCCCGATCAGGTGCGCGTACTCGCCTACACCAATGCCAGAGTTCACTATCTCAACAACAAAATCCGGGCAAGTATCTACGGCGACAAGGCCGCTCGATTCGTCTCGGGTGAACGGCTGATTGCCAAAAACGTTTGCCTGGGCAAAGACCGCATTCTGCTGCAAACCTCTGAAGAATGCTTGGTAATGGAAGCCTACCTAACCAAGTTTGAAGGCTGGCAGGTGTGGGAATTAGAAATTGTCACCGAAGAGCACCAGGAAAGAAAGCTCAGAATCCTCCACGAAGACGAACAGCCCCGCATGAAAGCGCTGCTCTGTGACTATTCAGAAAAAAAGCAGTGGATGGCCTTTTGGGATTACAAGCAGCTTTTTCACGATGTCAGCTATGCCTACAGCCTGACCGTACACAAAAGCCAGGGATCAACCTTTCAAGATGTCTTTGTCGATGTTCCGAACCTGATGCTCAATCGCAAAGTTACCGAACGCAACCAGCTCTACTACGTCGCCTTCACCCGCGCCGCCAAACGGCTATTCCTATGCCAATAATCTATCAACAATTCCACTTAGCATCCTATCTAGCCGAAACAAGGGTGCCGCATACCTCTTGCCTAACAGCCTCAATTGCCCGATCAATTTGGGCTTGATTCACCATCAAATTAGTTACCGCGCGAATTTTATGGGGGCCGGTTGCTAGTACAGCTATCTCTCTTTGGGCTAGCCCTTTAACGACATCATCAGCCATTTTATTGGATAGGTCAAAGTTCACGATATTCGTTTGCACAGCGCCAGGATCGATGACAATGCCTGGAAGGTTCTGTAATCCTTGGGCGAGTCGCTGGGCGTTGTGATGATCGTCAGCTAGGCGATCGCGCCGAAACTGCAGCGCATAAAGCGCCCCTGCTGCAATCATGCCAGCTTGCCGCATTCCCCCACCGAACATTTTACGAAACCGCCGCGCCTTCTGCATCTGTGCCGCCGTGCCCACTAGCGCAGATCCCACTGGCGCACCCAGTCCCTTAGAAAAACAAACGCTCACCGTATCAAACGGCGCGGCATAGTCGGCCTCGCTGATGCCCGTTGCTACACAGGCATTCCAAAACCTAGCGCCGTCTAAATGCAGGCTCAAATCATGCTGTTGACATACCTGAGCAATCGCCCTGATCGTCTCTAGCGGTACAATCCTGCCGCCGCTGCGGTTGTGCGTATTTTCCACGCAGACCAATTGAGACCGAGGAAAGTGAGGATCTTGCGGTCTAAGGGCTTGCTTTAGCGTGGTGGCTGAAAAAACGCCGTTCTCTCCGGGCAGCAGCCGACAGCTCACGCCTGATAGGGCCGCAGGGCCACCGCCTTCGTAGTAATAGATGTGGGCCTCGGATTCTAAAAAAACTTCGTCGCCCGGTTGAGTGTGCGATCGCAGCGCCACCTGATTAGTCATTGTGCCCGAGGGCATATACACCGCCGCCTCTTTGCCCAACAGCTCGGCCACATAGCTCTCTAGCGCATTCACACTCGGATCATCCCCGAGCACATCATCTCCCACGGGCGCTTCAACCATCACCCGCCGCATGTCAGGGGTTGGCTGCGTCACTGTATCACTTCGCAAATCAATCATGCTTTTAGCTGGCTTAATGTTTGGGTCTACTTGCCTTCAAGATACTGGCTCTAAGAGGCGATCGCCATTCATCGCTCGCTCCATAAACCATTTGTAAAGAGGCTAATCAACCCCTTTTTATACAACGTGCTTTTTTATACACATGCCTCTCTTTTGGGCATTTTAGCCATATCTCTGTATAAAAAAGTCAGCTTGGTCATAAGCTATGAGTCAACCGCTTAGAAAAAATCCTAACGCTCATCGAATGCTAATGAGGATGTCATCAGCGCTTGAGGCCACTTTTTCACCTGCGCAAATTGAAGCCATGGAAGATGCGCTGGTGCCTCGTACCCATACGATTGACGTTCGCCTGCTGTTGCCGCTGTGTGGGAAAGGAGCCTATTTGGTACTGGCGGCGGGGCCAAATCGACGCGATCCTTCTCGGTTTGAAAACTCGCTGCCAAGCCCAAAACCCAGCGCTATGCCCGCTGTTTTAGCGAGCGTCATTGCAATGAGCCAATCGTTTTGCGACAGTCCTAACGCCTATCGGATGCTGCAGCGAATGCCCGCAGAAGTTAGCACAACTTTTTCAGCAGCTCAGATTCAGGCCATAGAAAGTGCTTTAATACCGCGTAGCCACGTGATTGACCTGCGGCGATCGCTGCCTTTTTTGGGCAAGGGCGCTTACTTAGTATTGGCAGCAGGCCCGAACCGAAGAGCACACTACCAAAACCTACAAAATCGCAATCCTTTAGTGATGCCCGCCGTTTGCGCTAGCGTTTTAGTGAGTGCTGTGGCTATTTTTGGGCTTGTTCAGGTCAATGGCAGCACTCTGCTAGCAGAACCCGATCCGATTTTTTCGACAGATGCAGCCTTTTACCCAACGGTTGTTCCCTTTAAAAAGAACCGCCAGGAGTGCGAACAAAGTAATCGACAGTGGAAAGACAATCAGTGCATTGATACCGTGCACGACCCCACGTTCTGACCGCTTTGTAATCTTCTTCTCTCTTAGCCTGTCTTTTAGCCTGTCTCTTGGTCTATCTCTTTGCTCATCTCTGGGGAAGCGCGTGAAGGCTCTCTTGCTAAATCCGGGAAAATTAGAGTTACCAGCCTAGTGCCCACCACCATGAATACTTCCGTGCATCCTCAAATTCAGAGAACATTAGCCGCCGTTGTGGTAACAGATGCAGTGAGCTTTAGCAAATGCATGTCGCAAGATGAAGACAGGGCGCTCGCGATGATTAACCGCGATCTTCAGTTAATTTCTGAGCTGTGTGACTTTTTTGAAGGCCAGATCCTTAAAACCGTGGGAGATGGCGTGCTGATGTACTTTATCAGCGCCGTTCAAGCCGCCGCCTGCGCGGTAGAAATGCAAAAAACCTTTGCCAACTTTACCCATAATGGTCACGGTAGCGAACACTTTACCCACCGAGTGGGCGTTCATCTAGGCGATATCTTTTTTAACCAGCAGGACATGATGGGCACGGGGGTTAACATCGCCGCCCGACTAGAGGCAGCGGCAAAGCCAGGGGCGATCTGTATGTCTCAGGTGGTGTATGACGTGGTGAAGTCGCGGCTAGAGCTAGATGCTGTGTATGCGGGCGAGCTGCCGCTCAAAAATATTGAAGAGGCGATCGCGGCCTATCACGTGTGGCCATTGGGCATGAAACCGCAAGAGCCCCCCAGCAGCAGCACAGAAGATACCGAAGCCGTCGCCCCGCTGACGATTACGCCCGTTAACGCAGCGCTCAAGGCACTTTCCGAGCATCCCAACAGCCGCCGGATTAAAAAACTGCTTTATGGCACCCATCAAACGGCTTGGGAAAATGACTTTGCTAAAATAGAAGGGGTTTCACTCAGGCTATTGCTAGAGTCGCTCACCGAGCGTAACGACTCTTTAGAGGACTGCCGTCACAGCCTTTATCAAATTGTGAGTACGCTTAATCGGCAGGAAGAGTATAGCCAGGTTGCAGAGGTGGTGCTTGAAAATCTACACGATCTCTATGCTCTTTCAGGAAAAGAATCTGCCCCTATAGAATCTATGGGCGGCACCTTCAGCGGGCAAGAAAATGAACCAGAAGAGAGCGGGTTTTTGGTTAAGAGCCCTATAGACGCTTTGCACCAGGACATTGCCGATTTGCTAGAGCAAACGCCTGAGAGGGTTCGGATGAAAAAAATGCTCTACTGCCTGTGTTACGACAGTTGGGAAAATGACAGCGATCGCATCCTCGCTATGTCAACGGTCGCGCTCGTCAGTGAGCTATACCGACAGATTACCACCGTTCAAGGTCTGCAAAACCGACTGCGCACCGTTTTAATGCGGCTCAACCGCAAGTCAAAATACGCACCGATTGCCAACCAAATTTTTGCAGAATGCCAGATCCTCTACCCTGAAGACGACAGCCAAATCACCATGCCGGGTGAAGTATCTGTAGAAGATTCTGCTGGCGACAATACTCAAATTAAAATCTCAAAAAAGCCCTCTAGCCGATGGATGACGCCCAACAAAAGCGCTGGGCAAAGTGCTGACACAGTAGCTGAGGCTGCCTCTAATAACTCCACCTTACTTCGCTCATTAGGATAAAATAGCTCCTAATATTCGAGTAATTCTAACAACAGAGGTTTGCTGCGGTGCAGCGAAGTCAAGCGTATGGCCGTTCCTACAGTTTTTATTGATGGTGAAGCGGGCACGACCGGACTGCAAATTTATCAGCGGCTGGCTGATCGCAACGATATAGAAGTGATCAGCATCGATCCTAACAAGCGCAAAGACGCGGCTGAACGGGCTCGACTGCTGAACGCGGCTGATATTTCTATTTTATGCTTGCCTGACGATGCGGCCCGTGAAGCGGTTGGCCTAGTGACCAATCCCCAGGTCAGAATTTTAGATGCTAGTACGGCCTATCGCACGGCTAAAGATTGGGCCTATGGCTTTCCCGAACTGAAGGCAGGCGCAGGCGATGCTTCGATGGGGCGGTTTCGCGATCGCATTGCCGCCTCAAAAAGGGTGAGCAATCCGGGCTGCTACCCAACTGGTTTTTTGTCAGTGGTTGCACCGCTCGTCCAAGCTGAGCTAATACCTGCTACCTTTCCGCTGACAGTCAACGCCATTTCTGGCTACTCAGGCGGCGGCAAAAAGATGATTGCTCAATATGAGGAATTTCGCACCCAGCATCCTGAGCAGGCTGAGTCAATCTCTCCTTATAGCCCATACGGTCTAAAATTTGGCCATAAGCATGTTAAAGAAATGCAGGAATACGCCGGACTAAGCCATCCGCCGCTGTTTGTGCCCTCAGTCGGAGACTTTGCTCAGGGCATGGTTGTGCAGGTGCCGCTGCCGCTATGGTCGTTAGCACAACCGCCGACGGGCAAGCAACTGCACGATGCGCTCACTCAATACTACGAAAAAGAAGATTTTGTGGTGGTAACGCCGTATGAAGCTGCCGATCAATTACGAGATAGCAGCTTTCTAGAGGCCAAGAATGCCAATGGCACCAACGAGGTTCAGCTATTTGTGTTTGCCAACGACGCTGCGCAAGAAGCCCTGCTCGTTGCCAGACTAGACAACTTGGGCAAGGGCGCTTCGGGCGCAGCCGTGCAAAACCTCAATATTATGTTGGGCCTGCCTGAACAAGAGGGATTGTCTAACGCTCTTTAATAATCGAAGAAATAATCAGAGAGGGTCGGCTGGCTTCACTCTCTTTTATTCAGCGCTGCGGCTGTAAATAGCTTTTCTTTCTATGCTGGAAAATATCTCTGCAACGGTCGTTTTAACACTGTCGTTGTCCATGATAAAAGAGTGTAAGGAAGGCACCTCTATAGGCGTATCGTGAGGATGCATTCGTACTTCTTCTAAGCCCACAATCAGGTCATTGGGTTCGCTCCCAAAAGGCGTAAAAGGGCCGATAAGACCGCTGGTTCCGGCTATTAAGGTATAGGGACAGATGAGAGGAGGAAGCTGCGCGTAAAAGTCTTTGCTGGCCATGTTGTGACCGCTTTGGCCCGAAAACCAGCGGAAGGGCAGCAGCTGATTAGCGAGGCGGGCGGCTCTCGGAGATTGATTCGGCGGCGCGAGCATTACTGCGTGAGCAGGCAAGGGGAAGTTGGCTTGGGCTAAGGCAGCGCGGGTGAGTATGCCGCCCATAGAGTGGCTAACGACACCGTAGGGGCCAGAGCGAGAAAGTGCGCTTAGGCGATCGCGCAGCCGCCGCGTAATATCATCAAACGACTCTAGCAAAGCGACATAGCCAAAAAACTCAGCTTTATGGCCCGCCCGAGTCAGCGCTTTGCCCATACCTGACATTGAAAAAGGAGTTCGGCCTAGTCCATGAATCAACAAAATGTTCATCTTAAAACAGTTATTTCGTGCGATCGCCTACTAGGTGATTTGATTCAACTATTGCTTCATTAATATCATGCGGAAAGTTTTCTAATGGTTCAATTCAAAATTACAGGCTGTGCAAGCGAGCTAAATGCGGTGAAGGCACAGCTTTCTGAGATTGTTCATACCTGCCTGCAAGAGGCCATCGGCACACCTAAAGATAAGCGTTTTCAGCGATTCTTTCCACTTCAGCCGGAAGACTTTTACTATCCAGCAGATCGCTCTATGCAATACATCGTTATTGAAATTGTAATGTTTGAAGGGCGGTCTATCCCGGCTAAAAAGAAGCTGATCAGGCTGCTGTTTGAACGAATTAATCAGCAGCTAGGAATTGCCGTTGCAGATATAGAAATCGCGATGTTTGAGCTGCCTAAGCACAATTGGGGCATTCGAGGGCTACCAGGAGACGAGCTGCTGCTGAACTACACAGTAGAGACCTAAATTACAGTGGAGACCTAAATAGCGGAGACCTGATAAAAAGAGCAATAGCGCATCGATCTATAACTATTAGGCGAACTACGGGTATGAATAAACACATCGGGAGGCATAGGGCCTGAATTCGCGCATATGGGAACATGGCTAGGCAAGTCGATTGGGCGAGCTGAACGAAATGTGAGTCAGCAAGTTGCTTGGCACTTGATCGTAATTAAGGGATTCTTTTCTCATGACCATCAGTACATTTATCAAAAAAAGCCTCTTGGTGTCAGTCTCTACGCTGTCGGCAGCAGGTCTCTTAGTGATTATGCCGCTAGCAGCGAGCGCTCAAATGTCGCCTGGTAACAGCCAGATGTCAACTGAGCCCAACGAAAATGAGCCTGGAGGCACTGGCATTATTAGAGACGATGCTGCGGTAGAGTCCAGCCAAATGGAAGGCGATATGATGACACCCAGCACGGGTACGCGCTCCCCTGCTAGTAGCGTAGATGGTGAAGTTGATAGAGAAGTCGGAGAAACGGATGTTCCCGTTAATTCTAGTCAAACGGAGAGAGACGATGCTGCCGCAGAGTCTAGCCAAATAGAAGAGGTGGAAAGTGATAGTGGAATGACGCCTAGTACAGGTACGAACAATACAAGTCCTACCTACTCTAGCCCAAATAACGCTACTCCTATTTACTCTAGTCCAACCACAAATACTCCCACCTACTCTGCTCCGACGACAACGACCCCAGCAGCTTCTACTAACACAAGTCCTCGCGCGCTCTGGTAAGCTTTCTGAACCTTACATAGAACTTTTGTAGGATAGCAATGTTTGAAGCCCTTACCTTTCTGATTTGAAGGTGAGGGCTTATGGGTTGTTATACAAGTGGGTCATGAGTTTGTTAAGGCTCGACTACGACAGGCGTACCAATAGCGACGATGTCATATAGCTTTTTGACGTCTTCGTTGTACATGCGGACGCAGCCGTGGGAGGCTGCTTGGCCGACTGACTCGCGGTTGGGGGTGCCGTGAAAACCGATTGAGTTGTTGCCATCTGTCCAAAAGGCAATCCAGCGATCGCCCAACGGATTGTTCGGGCCAGGCGGCATCTCCTCACCCGTAAAGGGATGCGTCCACCCCGGATCGACTACCTGTGAAAACACAGAAAAGCTGCCTGTCGGCGTTTCCCAGCCGGGGCGTCCGATGGCAACCGGGTAGCTAGCTTCTTCGGTATCGCCTCGATACACCAGCACTCGTCGCTCTCCTAGCCGCAGCACTAAGCGCACGGGCTGCTCGCTGGGGTTTTGAACTGTAGGCTCAAGGTTGGGTTCCTCTATGGCTGGTTGGGCAACTGATGGTTGAGCGACCGTCGGACGGACTGGGACAGTGTCTAATAAGTTGGATAGGGTTGGTTTGGCGATCGCTCCCCCTGATCCTAATGCGCCAATTAAAACGCTGCCCAAGCAGGCCGCTGCTGACTGGCAAATAAGTCTTTTACGCTTAGAGAAGTGATGATTCATAACGAGAATAAAAAGGCCAAACGCTGTTGTGCAGAATAAGTCGTCAAAAGAGAAGGATTCATCTATCCTTCGATGCTGTTCTGGTTTAGCTGTCCTGGTTTAGCTGTCTTGATTTATACAAAGCTTAATACACTTACGCAAAAAGCCGCTATCTATATAAAGAGCAGCGGCTTCTTATCTTAAGTATTCAGATTAACAATCGTCAGCTCAATCACTCTTACCAAAGCGCCCGAGGAGCGTTATTCGTTGGGGGAGCGGTGCTTGTTCCAGGCGTGGGCCGAGTAGGTGTAGGCGTGGGCGTCGGCATCGGCTGGCTAGGCATCGGTGCCTCTGTTAAAACAGGGCCAACTAGCGCTAGCACTTCAGCCTCAGTTGCGTAGCCGTCGAAGGCATCAGTGCTAAAAGGAATCGGAGAGCCCATGCGGTTTTCGTTGTAGATAACTTCGGTGCTGCTAGCGTTGGTCGAAATCCAGGGACGAACGTTCGCGCCTAGCAGAGCCTGACGCAGGAATCTAACGCCTGCTGCATGGCGAGCTTCTACGCTGTGAATTTCTAGCGCAGCGGCTAGCACTGTTTTACCCGCTTCGCCCGCTGCTAGCAAGTTTTGCACCTGCCCTTTGTAGGCAGCAACGCCCAAATCTTCAACATACTGCCCAACCAGCAAAAAGTCTGTTGAATTGGCGAAGGGATCGCGGCCTATGATGGCTGAGTAGTTAGGGTTGGCTGGAATTTTGATCGCGTTGGGGTCGCCGCCTAAAGAGGGTAGAACCGCTGAGAGATCTGTAACATGTTGCGCTTCGTCTTGACCGTAGGAAACGATGACATCTTTAGCTGCTTGAGGAACGCTGGAGAGTCCGCCACTTTGAGCAGCTACAACCGCACGACGGTAGAAGTCAGCTTCTAGCTTTTCGAGGGTTAGGGCATATTCAACCACCTGCCGAGGGGTCATTGTCGCTGCGGCTGCGCCTTGGGCTTGGGCTGCAGAAGCTGGGCCAATGCACAGCAGTACCAATGCTGTTACGAAAGAGAGCGCTATTCCGCCTGCCAAATGCCGCAGTCGGTTAGTCTGTCTTTTAGCTGGGCTAGAGCGGCTAAAGACGGTTGTAAAAGCGTTGAATAGAGATAACAGGATAGCGTTTGCCCGCTGAAGGGTTGAGTTAAGGCATGTTTTCATTGATTTCCTCCTGTTGCTATGCAACGAGTGCGCCGTTAATAGGATTGTTGAGAATGCCGAGCGAGCCGACGATGGCCACGATTTGCTTAGGGCTGTAAAGCTCGTCGTAGGCGCGACCTTTGAAG
>JBARVS010000449.1:0-3593 GCA_049646385.1 Phormidesmis sp.
CCACTGCACCGTGAGCTGTTCCTCTGCTATCCAGCTATTGACATCGAGCAGGTGGGGGCGGCTGTTCTTGGCTGCATTGTTGGCGATCACGTCGCTGCTAGAGGCTTGGTTGGGTGCAATCGCCCTCCGAAACTCTCCTTTCTCAACCGCGTCTAACTGGCCCAGATAATTGAAGCTAACAGCCGGAGTAATCGCTAAAGATTCTCGCTGATTGGCATATCGCTGATTCATATAGCGCAGTAGGCCATAGCTCATTCCCTGATTAGGGACTGCTCGTAGCTGAGCTTTGATTGATTGGAAGTTTTCGCCTATGGGTTGGGATACATTGAAGGTGAGAGACACCAGATAGCGCGCTGTAAACCATCCTACGGAGAGAGAGAGATCGAGACTGTCTGAAAAACGGCCATAGCTTTCAAGATCTATCAGCGATGGGGTGTTTCCTGCTTGTTCGAGAAGGGCCTGTTCGGTGAGGGCCTGTTCGGTGAGAGCCTGCGTAAAGGCGGTTAGCAGCGCTTCTGTAATTTGCGTGTTGTAGATCGGCGGAACTTTTGTGAGGAGATCTGCGGTGAGTTCAGCGGAGAGTGTTGTTGTTATCAGGCGGCTATAGCCTGTGGTATTCTCTTCAGCTAGGCCGTTTTGAGATGATTCATGAGACTGAGTATTGCAAATCGCTTGCCAATACTCCAAGTCAGCTTCTACTTCAGGGGAGTTAGCCATTTGCTCTAGTGCTTGCGCCCACTGCTGATATGAATGGGTTTTCGGCGCGAGCTGAATAGTTTTACTGGCTACGGCCTGTTGATATGCCTGCTGCAAATCTACCAGTAATATTCGCCAGGAAACACCGTCTATTACTAAGTGGTGAATGGCGATAAATAATTGGCTAGACTGATTGCCCAAGCTAAAAATGCCAATCCCCATCAGCGGGCCATGTTGAAGATTGAAATTGGCCTGTAGCATTTGAACCGCCTGCTGTGTCGCTTTGGCTTGTTTGTCAGCAGACATTTGAGAGAAGTCGAAATGACTAATAGTGGGTGGTACTATGGCGTCAGAGAAGGTTTGCTGCCAGCCGCTGTCTGTTTGAATAAACCGCAGTCTTAGGGCGTCGTGATGTTGGTAGATGTGGGCGATCGCACCTGCCAACGCATCTCGATCAAATTCACGAGGCAGCTCCAGGCAAATCGACTGATTAAAGTGTTGAGGAACTGCCAAATTTTGCTCAAAGAACCACCGTTGAATGGGCGTAAGCGGAACTTGTCCAACCGCAGGTAGTTGAGGAATAGGCGTCTGATTTCCTTTTTGGGCAACGGCTGCTAGCGCTGCAACCGTCTGATATTGAAATAGCTGTTTCGGAGAAATCTTTAGACCGGCTTGACTCGCTTTGCTCACGATTTGCATGGCTAAAATAGAGTCGCCGCCCAGCTCAAAAAAGTTGTCGTGAATGCCGACCGACTTAGCCGGAAGTAGCGCGGTAAAAATTTCTATCAGCGTTTGCTCAGTATCAGTTTGAGGGGTGATCGCATGTTCAGGACTTTCCTCGTTCCACTGCGGCATGGGCAAAGACTTTTTATCTATCTTACCGTTTGCGGTCAGTGGCATCGCTTTGAGCAGCACAAACTTAGCAGGCATCATATAGTCGGGCAATTTGTCTAGCAAAAACTCTCTGAGATCTAGCGGGTTTACAATAGCGATCGCTTCATCTATCATCTCAACATAAGCAATCAATCGTTTTTGCTCATCGCCTGCCCCGCTAAGGATAACCGCCGCTTGCTGAATATTAAGGTGACTTTCTAGCATAGTCTCAATCTCTCCTGGCTCTATCCGAAAGCCTCGAACCTTCACCTGTTGGTCTAGGCGACCTAAATACTCTAGCGCCCCGTCAGCTCGGTAGCGAACGCGATCGCCCGTTTTATAAAGATAAAAACTATGGCGATCAGACTGCTGACGAATGCTATAAAACGGGTTTGGAATGAACCGTTCTGCCGTTAGCGCAGGCTGATTGAGATAGCCACGGGCAACCCCTGCACCGCCAATATAAAGCTCTCCTGGAATGCCTGCGGGCACCTGCTGCAAGTGGGCATCTAGCACATAAACTTGAGTCTGTTGAATCGGGTAGCCAATCGGCACCGTTGAGGAAACATCTTGAGCGGTAATGGTGTGACAGCAGGTAAACGTCGTGCCTTCTGTCGGGCCGTAGCCGTTGATAATGGTTGTCTCTTTCAGCGTTTCTAGCGCTTTACTCAGATGGCTTTTAGACAGCACATCGCCGCCCGCTAATAGCTGGCGTACCGACCGAAGACTAGAGAGCTGTTCGTCTACCATGAGATTGAAAAGGCCGGAGGTGAGCCAAAGCGTTGTAATTTGGTGAGTTTTGATAGCATTGCCCAGCGATTCTAAAGAAGGCGAGTCGTCGGGCAATAGGACGAGCTTGCCGCCGTTCAACAACGCCCCCCAAATTTCAAAGGTAGACGCATCAAAGGTGAGCGGTGCTGCCTGTAAGATAACATCCTCAGCGCTGAGTGTGGCGTAGTTGGGCGATCGCACCAAACGAGTAACGCCCTGATGGGTCACGCATACACCTTTAGGCATTCCAGTAGAACCAGAAGTATAAATAATATAAGCGAGCGAATGGGCTTGGGGTAAATTAGAGAGATTACGCTCGGGTTGTTTAGCAATTTGTTGGATTACCGCGCTTAGATCTACCACAGGCACTTTTATCGCGGACGTTGTATCTCCATTTATTCTATTGGCAATCAGCAGTTTTATTTGTGTATCTTGCATTAGCCAAGCCAAGCGCTCGGCAGGATAGTCGGGGTCTAGCGGGACATAGGTGCCGCCTGCTTTGAGAATGGCGAGCATGGAGATGATGGTTTCGGGCGATCGCACAGCCCACAGCCCCACGGGTGTTTCTAGCCCCACGCCCTGCTGCTGCAAATAATGAGCGAGCTGATTAGCCCGCTGATTGAGCGCTTGATAAGTGAGCTGAGTTTGATGATGAATAAGGGCGATCGCCTCAGGCGTGGCGGCTACTTGGAATTCAAACTGTTGATGAATCGAAGTTGCCGTTAACTCAGTTGAAACCTCCTTTTGCTGGCTCCAGCCGCGTAGCTGTTCTACTTCCTGACGAGAGAGCATCGGCAGCTCTGAAAGTCTCGCTTCACTGCTACCAGGCAGCGCTTTGAGCAGCCTGCGGAAATGGCCTGCCATCCGGTGAATGGTGTCAGCACTGAACAAATCGGAGCGATATTCCCATCGCCCGGTTAACCCGCTTGGAGTTTCTTTTACGTCGAGCGTTAAATCAAACTTAGCAATCTTATGCTGTACTGTTAAAGGCGTCCAGGCTAATTTAGAGCCGTTTAGATCGATGACAGCCTTTGAAACATCCTGGCTTTGCAGCGCAAACATCACCTGAACTAAGGGCGTCTGGCTACGGCTGCGCGGGATGTCTAGCGCATCTATGAGTTGTTCAAACGGTAGGTCTTGATGGCTGTAGGCTTCTAGGGTAGTGTTGCGAACCTGAGCGAGAAAATCGCTAAATCGCGGATTGTTTTTTACCTGAGTCCGAATGACGATGGTGTTTACAAACAGACCAATCA
>JBARVS010000450.1:0-15028 GCA_049646385.1 Phormidesmis sp.
CCCCCACTCCAGCCAATCCAGGTTTTGATCCTATTAAACCACCTGAACCCTCACTGATTGACGCCTGCGTTCACTGCGGCTTTTGTCTGCCCACCTGCCCTAGCTATCGCGTCATCGGCAAAGAAAACGACTCTCCCCGTGGCCGCATCTACCTGATGGACGCGATTAACAAAGGAGAAGCGCCGCTTTCTGCGGCCTCTGTCAAACACTTCGACACCTGCCTAGGCTGCTTGGCCTGCACCACCGCCTGCCCCTCCGGTGTCCAGTACGATCAGCTCATTGCCCGCACTCGTCCGCAAATTCAGCGCAATCACTCGCGCCCCTGGCCCCAAAAAGCCCTCCGCCAGCTGATTTTCTCTTTATTTCCCTATCCTGATCGCATTCGCCTGCTGCTCGCTCCCTTAGCCATTTACCAAAAGCTAGGACTATCACAGCTCGTACAGTCCAGCGGTTTGCTCAAGCGGCTCTCGCCCAGCTTAGCTGCGATGGAAAGTCTGCTGCCACCCGTTACAACAAGCTGCTTTGCAGATAATTTGCCCGAGCTAGTGCCGGTGCAAAGCGGTGAGAAACGCTATCGAGTCGGGATGATTTTGGGCTGCGTTCAGCGCGTCTTTTTTACGGGAGTGAATGAAGCGACCGCCCGCGTGCTAAGTGCTAACGGCTGCGAAATTGTCGTGCCCAGAAGTCAGGGCTGCTGTTCGGCCTTGCCAGAGCATCAGGGAGAAACCGCACAGGCGCAGGCGCTCGCTCGCCAGATGATTGACAGCTTTGAAGGAACAGAGGTTGACTACATCATCATCAACGCAGCAGGCTGTGGCCATACGCTCAAAGAGTACGGCCATATTTTAGCGGATGATCCTAACTATGCTGAAAAGGCAAAAGCGTTTGCGGCCAAAGTGCGCGATGTTCAAGAATTTTTGGCTGAAGCGGGGCTAACCGCCAAGCTGCATCCTTTACAAAACGAACCGCTAGCGGTGGTGTATCAAGATGCCTGCCACTTGCTTCACGGTCAAAAAATCAGCCTTCAGCCTCGCCAGATTCTACGGCAGATTCCAGGGATTACATTACGTGAGCCATTAGATGCGGCCCTGTGCTGTGGCAGCGCAGGCGTGTACAACATGCTTCAGCCCGAGATTGCCGCAGAGCTAGGGCAAATGAAAGCAACCGCACTAACCAACACGGGGGCGAGGCTGATTGCCTCATCCAATCCAGGTTGTTCTTTACAGATAAAGCAGGCTCTAGAAAAGTCAGGAGAAAAGCAGGGCAAAACCATTCCGCTTATGCATCCAATGCAGCTACTTGATATGTCTATTCGCGGCGAGCAGCTTTAGTCATAGCTCAAGTATCTATAGATACAGCTTGAGGGCCGTATCGGGCTTTTTAATGGATCGTATACTTGCACAAGGCTTGTCTGTCGTTCCTTTCTAACCCTCTTATCAGTTTTATGGAAAAGCTAAAAGTTGTTGTCGTGGGCGCAGGTATGGGCGGATTGACTACTGCGATCGCCCTGCAAAAAGCTGGCTATCAGGTTGAGGTATATGACCGGGTGCGAGAATTGCGGCCAGCCGGAGCGGGCATTTCGCTGTGGTCTAACGGGGTAAAGGTGCTGAATCGGTTAGGCTTAGGGGCTGAAATTGCGCGCATTGGGGGGGCAATGGAGCAAATGGCCTATTACGATAAGTCGGGCGAGCTGCTGACGGGCTTTAGCCTATTGCCGCTAGTAGAGCGAGTCGGGCAAGCGCCCTATCCGGTGACGCGCACTGATTTGCAAGAAATGCTGCTGGCGGCTGTAGGGCCTGACTGTGTCCATTTGGGCCGCCAGTGTGTGGCGGTTGAGCAAACTGAGCACAAGGTGATCGCAATTTTTGAAGATGGTCAGCGGGTGGAGGCGGACGTGATAGTAGGCGCAGATGGCACACACTCTGTCATTCGCGCTCACCTGTTAGAGCAGCCACCCGAACGGCGCTATGTGGGCTACGTAAACTGGAACGGGCTGGTGCCAATGAGTGATGATTTGGCCCCGAATAACAGCTGGGATATTTATGTCGGCGATGGGCAGCGGGCTTCTTTAATGCCAGTGGGGGGCGATCGCTTCTACTTCTTTTTAGATGTGCCCCTGCCTAAAGGCACCGAAAACAATTCAGATAGCTACCGCGAAGAGCTGTCTGAGCACTTCGCAGGCTGGGCACCCCCCGTACAAAAGCTGATTGAGCGCCTAGAGCCCCAAAAAACCAACCGGGTAGAAATTCATGACATTGAGCCCTTGCAAACGCTGGCAAAAGGCCGCATTGCTTTAATTGGTGACGCCGCGCACAGTACCGCGCCCGACTTGGGACAGGGCGGCTGTCAGGCCATGGAAGACGCCTGGATTTTAGCGAACTGTTTATCAACTACTAACATCAGCGTGGCCGATGCCTTGAAGCGCTATGAAGAGAGTCGTAAACAGAGAGTTGCTGATATCATTCGCGGAGCCCGCAGGCGCTCGAATATGACCCACGGTAAAGAGCCTGAAAAAACCCAAGAGTGGTACCGTGAGCTAGCTAACGAAGATGGCGTGACGATTCTAAACGCGATTTCTAAAACTATTTTAGCTGGGCCAATGCAGTAGGAGACTTGTCATGCAACCCAACACACCGACTGGAAAGCTCACCACGCATGTTTTAGATACCGCTAGCGGCTGTCCGGCAGCGGGCATAGACATTGAGTTTTGGGAAATTGCAGCAGCGGGCGATAGGCTATTGTCCAAGCAAACCACCAATAGTGATGGACGCACAGAGAGCCCCTTAATGGCTCACGGCACAATGGTGACTGGCATATACGAGCTGCGATTCGCAGTAGGTGCATACTTTCAGGCGCAGCACAAGGCTCAAAATCAAAACTTGTTACCTAATCCGCCTTTTTTAGATGAGGTGCCTATCCGGTTTGGCATTGCCGATGCAGCGGCACATTATCACGTACCGCTGCTGGTGTCACCTTGGTCTTACAGCACCTATCGCGGCAGCTAAGCTTTAAATAGGCGACTAAATGACCTTCAGATAGCTCTAGTTGTAAAAAGACTTAGCTGCTGACATGGCTAATAGCTGCTCGGTCGTCCAGCCTGCTTTGCGATCTTTGCGCTTATAGTCGGCGGTCATGATGCCAGCACCGTATGCGCTCTCTTGGGTTCTAGCGAGGTGGAGGCGGTGAGCAAGGTTAACAATGGCTTGATAAGAAGTGTGGCTAGCAGTGGATTTCATATTTTTTCGCTTCCTCTGGTGAGGGATTTATTTGAATACTTGTATAGTACAAAACCGTAGCGAATGATACCAAAACTAGCCTTCACCCTTTGCATGAGTAAGTTAGATGTAAGCCGCTATCCTTTAGCCGAGGCCGTTTACGACGATTAAAAATTGAACTGGGTTTGAAGGTTGAACACGTAAAGGTCGGGATTGTCGCCAAAGTTATTGACGTTGTTGATCCAATAGATGGAAGGGATGACTGAAAAGTTTTGACTGATTGGATAGCGATAGGACACTTCTACCTCCTGCTGAACCGCGCCGTCGCCGCCGCCAGAAATTAAAAAATCGCGACCGCTGATCACGTCAAATGGCTGTACATAGGAAATGTTTGCCTGCGCCCCTTTTTTGAACAGATCCAGCAGCGCTACGCCGAGCTGCACCGACTGGGCGTTAACATCCCCACTGGGGCGCTCATCACTAATGGGAAACACGTGGGTGCTGCCGTAGCTATAGCGACCAAAGAGCCCGAGCCCTTTGGTCAGCAGCCAGTCGAAGTTGAATAAGAACGTATCGGCAGTGACGGTTTGCAGCGGGCCACCAAAGCCATCGTCAACAAAGCCATAAATCGGCTCGCTGACAGCGCCGCCCACAAACCCGGCGGCGTTGGTGGCGATGTTGCTGCGGGTGTAGAGAAATCTGAGGTTAAGATTGTCAGTGGGGTAAATGCCAAGTTGCCCGGTGAGCGTGGTGGTGCCTGCAAAGAGGCCGTTGATAGTAGAGCTACGCGGCCCCGGTAAAAATTCGTTGGCTTCGCCTAGATAGCCCACCCGAAAATCTAGCCAGTCGGTGATGTCTAGCTCGGCAACTAACCCTGCGCCCCGGTCGATAGTGTTTACCTGGGTGCCGCCGCTAGAGTTAAAGGTGTTGGCGCCGGTGCCAAAAAACGTGAAGCGATTGTTGTCAAAATGTCTGTACCAGTTGATTTTTGGCCCGATTGTAAACGATAGCTTGTCGCCTACGGGAAAGGAGTAAAAGACTTCTCTGACCTGAAGGCTGTCTTGTCGGGGGGCTCCTGTTTGCAGGGTAAAGGGCGTGCCGAAGGTGTTGAAAAGTCCGGCTGAGCCGTAGAAGTTGGCGGGCGCGGTGCCATCGCCTGCGACGAGCTGTAGCTGTAGCTGGTCTTTGCCAGTAAAGGAGGTGGTGAAATTGAAAAAGGTTAAATAGCTGAAGGTGAGGGCGGGGTTGTCGTCGATAGTGCGAACAACCGGATCGTTGGTAATGGGGTCGCGAGCGGGGACGAATACGCTGCGCCCTTCGGCTGAAAGACCGTCGCCAGCGGTGGCGTAGTCGAGATGGGTGTAGAGCTGAACGCTGAGCTTGGTGGTGGTGGAAAACTGGTTGGCTTCTAGCTCGGCGACATCGGTTTCAAGGGTGTCTACTTGCGATCGCACCATCGCTAGCTCAACAGCCCATTCCTCGTACAGACGACGAACAGAATCCGGCTCAGGCCCAGGGCCAATAAGCTGATTAACCACGTCTAGGCAGGCATTAAGGCCCGCTGCAAATTCATAGCGAGTGAGGGGGCGATCGCCTCGAAAGGTTTGGTCAGGATAGCCCTCCAAGCAGCCATACTCTTCTACCAGTCGCTGCAGCGCGGTAAAGGCCCAGTCACTGGGCTGCACATCTGATAGCTCTGATACGCTCGTTACCTGAGCTAGCGCCGCAGGCTCTGAAAGATCATTTGCTAACGGCTGATCTGCTAAGGTGCTGTCGTTACTTTCGGCATACATCAGCTCGGCGTTAGTGATTTCAGCATCAGTGATTTCAGCCTCAGTGATTTCAGCCTCAGACGATAGCTCGGCGGCTGACGCTTCACCTGATACAATGCCCGCTGAGATGGCCAAATACGAACCAACACTGATAAGCCCAACTTTTAGCAGCCTCTGGCATAAAAAAACGGATCTTGTTTGGAGCTTGGCGACTGTTGCTGTTCTCATGAAAACTTTTCCTCACACCGTTTGATTAAATCACTCTCTTTGCAACAAATTAGCAGGCGAAAAACTCTCGTACTGTATCGCCAAAGACATTCAATCAATAAAGAAAAAGACAAATAAAAACATCCACAAGCCTTTGACTGTTGAGGCTTATGGATGTAGCACGTACCTAAAGGCTATGCTTTTTCGATTACTCTCTAGAGCCGGGTAAAAGAATGTTAAGCACTAGCGCCGTGAGTCCACCCGTGCTGATGCCCGAAGAAAAAATACTCTTGAGTAGCACAGGCAGATTATTTAAGATGTCAGGGACAACGCTAACGCCTAGCCCAAGCCCTAATGAAGTCGCCAAAATAATAGAGGCTCGCTTGTCAAGATTAACGCCAGCGATGATTTTGATGCCCGCAACGGCAACGGTGCCAAACATAATAATGGTGGCTCCGCCCAGCACTGGCTGAGGAATCGTTTGAAACACACCTGCAACCACGGGCACTAGGCCCAAAATCACAAAGATAACGGCGATAAAATAGCCGACATATCGGCTGCCAATGCCCGTTAGCTGAATGACGCCATTGTTTTGACTAAAGGTTGTATTGGGGAAAGTGTTGAAAATAGCCGCGATGCCTGAGTTAATGCCATCGCCTAAAATGCCGCCTTTGATACGCCTGATGTAAACGGGGCCAGTAATCGGCTGGCCTGTTAGCATTGAAGTTGCCGTCAGGTCGCCAATAGACTCGATAGTGGTAATTAAAAACAGAAACGCAAACGGAATAAACGCCGCTAGGTTGAAGCCAAATCCATACTTAAAAGGAATCGGCACCGTCAGCGGCGCTAAATTACTTAAGTTGCTGAAATTAACCAGGCCCATGGGGATGGCAACTAAGTAGCCAACAATTAGAGCGATCGCCACCGATGACATCCGCAAAAAGCTGCTAGACATACTGTTTAATACAACAATAATAGCTAGCACTAGCAGCGACAGCAAAAGATACTGAGGACTGCCAAAGGTGCCTGCTTCTTTGGTCGCAAATCCGCCGCCCATACTGGTTATGCCCACGTTAATCAACGTTAGGCCAATTAAGGTAACGACAACGCCCGTGACCAAAGGCGTAATTACCTGACTAGCAAGCTGAATAAATCGGCTTAAAAACATTTCTATAAACGAACCCAATAGGCAAAGTCCAAAGATAGTGCCTAAAGCAGCCTGAGGCGTACCGCCTGCCCCTGTAACCGCCGTTCCAGCGGCAATAATGGGGCCAATAAACGCAAAGCTAGTGCCCTGAATGCTAAGCAGGCCAGAGCCCACTGGCCCAAATCTTCTAGCTTGAATAAAGGTTGCAATCCCTGAAACAAACAAAGACATGCTCACTAAGTAAGCGCCATCGGCAGGCTCTAACCCTAAAGCACCACCAATAATTAACGCAGGCGTAATAATTCCAACAAAGCAAGCAAACACATGCTGAATAGCCGCAAAAATAGAATCTACCAGGGGCGGGCGATCTTCTAACCCGTAAATAAGATCCGATTTAATCGAAATACCGGACTCCATGACTGTTTCAGCAGTCGTTGGCTCATTGGTAATGATTTCGGGATTGCTCATAGCTAAAATTTCCAGAACATAGCGTTAACAAAAACTAAGGGATAACCCAAATTAAGCTATCTCAAAAGGCTATTTTGAAAGTGAGAAACCAAGCTACCTGTTGCCTGCTCGCAGGCTCTAGGCTTCCAAACGTTGTATACAACCTAAGGGGCGGCGCATCTGTGAGATGTGTTGTAGGATACGCATTTTTAAATACTTTGTATTTTTCTAAAAACTTTCCCGAGCAGCTTTTTAAGGATAATTACGGGTGTATAGCGATCGCTCCTAACCGCCCCTCAAGCTAGCGTAATGCTGCGCAGTGACTCCTTGGCCGTGGGATTTTGAAGCTCTTGAACGACTCGCGCTTTGCTGGCCACCAAATGGTCGCGCACGGCGATCGCCGCAGCCTGTGAATCGCGCTGCACAATAGCCGTCACAATGCGCTCATGCTCAGCCCAAATCTCTAAAACTTCAGGGTTACGATAGGTCGTTGTTAGCCGCAGCAAGGCCATTTTGCTAAAGATCTGTTCAAGCAAATCAGCGAGCCAAGGATTGCCAGAGCTTTCAGCCAGCAGCCGATGAAAGCTTTGATCAATTTGCAGACGGCTTTCTAGCTCATCTGAGCTATCTTGTTGGTTATCGTTAACCTGAATGGGAACCGCAAGATTGGCCTGTGCTAAGCAATCTTGCAGATCCTCAATTTGCTGAAGCGTAGCATTTTCGCAAGCACCCACCGCTGCCACCTGCTCTAGGCCCAAACGACAGTCATAAAAATGAATCGCATCGGCAATCGTAATCACAGCGATTCTCAGCCCACATCGCTTATCAGACTCTATCAGGCCCTCTTGCTGTAGCTGGCGAATGGCCTCGCGAATAGGCGTACGGCTCACCCCAAAGCGATCCGCTAGACCCTGCTCTATCAGGCTTTCTCCAGCCACCAGATTGCCAGATAAAATTTCCTGACGTAGGGCCAGATACGTTTTGCTAAACAGCTTACCCATGAGAACATTCAATCAAGGTCAACGACGCATAACATTTGAACCTAACAAACTTGCCCTCAAATGCTATCTTTTGATAATTGTATGCCAACTGTATACAGTTGCTACGGCAGAAATTACTGGGTAAGGTTCACTCGGCAAACTTCAAAGCCCCAGAAAAGCCCGAGAAATGCCCCAGATAAATACAATCAATGATGTTCTAGGAAGTGTTTAGTGGCTCTGCCCAATATTTCGTCTAGTCTTGTACAGTCGTATTCCGATCATGACGCTTTTTACAGCAGCTTGGTGGTTGAGCATATTGTTGCTAAAGACCAAAACGTCGCTTTTGAAAACTGGCATCGCGCTTTGGCTAAAGTCGCTAGTGCATGCGCTGGTTTTATCAGGATGGATCTTTGCCCGCCTTTGCCTTGCGCGGATGATGTCACCAAGTGGTATACCATTGTTCATTTTGGTTCGCCAGAGACCTTAAACCATTGGGTTCACTCGAAAGAGCGCAAACAAATGCTCAAAGAAGGGCAAAAGATATTTAAAGCTTACCGATTCAAATCATTTACAACAGGTTTAGAAGGGTGGTTTTCTCGCCAGTCTTCTGGAAATGAACAAAGTGGGCTAGGCCCGCCCGCTTGGAAGCAAGTTTTATCTGTTGTATTCGGCCTGTATCCCATGGTAATGGTAAGGCTTAAGCTGCTTCCCCAAACGGGGATCATTGGTAACTGGTCGCCTTCTGGCGCTATGCTGATTGCAACTTTGGTAACCTCTGCTATTTTGGGCATTGTCATTATGCCTTTAGTGACCCGCCTGCTGGGTTTTTGGCTGTATCCTGCCTATCGAAATGCTACTTTAAAGGTGGATATTGTGGGCTTTGCCGTAGTTGGGCTGGGGTTGATTTTTATGGCGACTATATTTGATAGAGTCTAAGGCTTTTTATTAAAGGTTTGTTGAGGGTTTGTTGAACGTTGTAGGTAGGCGAGCCGCTAAAGCCCAGAAGATTTAACCTGATAGCTAATTTCTTCAATGGGCAGGTTTTCACAGTCCCAGTCACCATAGCGTAGCTGCAGCCGTTTTTCGCCCGCATGTTCTCCTAAGCTACCGCCATACAGCTCGGCTTCGGTGCCTAAGCTTTGAATTTTGATGCTGCCGTTAAAAACGGTGGCTCGGGCCAGATAGATGACCAAATCATCGCGTGAGGGCCGATTGACGGTGGTGGTGGCCGTGAGATGGCCGAGTCCGCGCTCGTCAATTTCTTGGGCCAGGGCGATCGCCGTATCGCGAATGCCGCGAATCGCTACAACAATGGCTGCGATCGCCATGGTAATATCCACCCCTTCATCGCTAAAAAGGCAGTGTTTTGAAAGATACTCAAAGTTTTGTTCGCCTAGGTCACTGCGGATGCGACGGTGAATTAAGTTTTTAGGATGGTAGTTGGTGAGCGCGCCGACAATTGCACCGCAGGCCGCGCGAGGTTCTCTCCAGGGGGCTTCGCGGGTTCTACCGTAGATGACATGCTTGCCGCCTTCTCGCAGTCGGCCTACGTGCGTTTTTAAATCAATTGCCACTAAAGACATAGACTGAGCATTGCCTTCATAGAGCTTGCGCTTGAGCTTTTCATCTAGCTCATGGGCGACCGTTACATGGGCCAGGGTTGCGCCGTTGTCGGTGCCGCCGCCCGCTGGGAAAAAGGCTTCTAGCTTAAGTTCGCCAATCTCTGAGAGCGTGGCAAACCGGGAGGCCACGACGTCTCGATAGCGTTTGGTGGCTTCGCCTTGATGGATGCGATCGCCGCAGTTAGTATAGGCCAGCGTTGTGACCACGCTCGGTAGGCTTAAGTCTGCCCCGCAAGCTTTTACCGCCGTTGGGCTAACGCCTGCAAACTGAAGTTCATCTCGCAGGATTTGCAGGCCGTTGATCAGGGCATAGCGATCGCTCACAATCTCATTGAGATAGTTGTGATAGGCATTGCGCTCCATCCCAAAGCTAGCCGGAAGCTGCCAAAACTTGTCTACTCGCTGTTGGGCGGCTGTGGCATCAAAAGGCAAGGTCATAAGCGTGCAGTTCTCAAAGAGACAGGTCTAATTCTATGAATTTGATGGGTCAACTCTGGTAAGCATCTTATAATCATCACACCTATGCCTGTTAAAAAAACAACGCGAACTATGGCCGAAAATATTCCATCTTCCTCTCAGCTTATCGAATATTGGGATAGCACCGTCTCCTCTAAAGAATTTCGCCATCCACTGCCCAAAGCGGCCATCGATCAATACTTTCCCAAAGGCGGCACCGTTTTAGACATGGGCTGCGGCTACGGGCGACTTGCCGCCACTTTAGCAGATTTAGGCTTTAAGGTATCGGGCACCGACACATCGCCCGCCATGCTCGAAAAAGCCCGCCGCGACGTGCCTAACTGCGACTTTCGCCACTGCCAAAACGAACTGACGTGGCAAGACAATACCTTCGATGCGGTGCTATTAGTTACGCTGCTCACTTCCGTGCCGCTTGACCTAGAGCAGCGAAAAATTATGAGCGAGCTACGACGGGTGATGAAACCGGGCGGCTGCATTTTTGTTAGCGATATGCCTTTGCAATGGTCATCAAATTACGTCACCAGATACCAAAATGGCCTAAAGCGCTACGGTCAATACGGCGTTTTCGATCTTTTAGATGGCGGCATTGCAAGGCATCATGACATGGGCTATTTCACGGAGCTAATGAGCGGCTTTACCTGCCTTGAGCTAGAAACTCACGATGTCACCACAATGGACAACAACCAGGCTCAGGCATTTCGCTACATTGGTAGACTCTCGTAGAGGATTCGGCAGCGGTGAGAGCTGTTTTGAGCAAAGCGCTAGCGGCTAACACAAAGCACTAGCGGCTAACATAAGTGTGAAAGTCGTTATCGCTTAAACGCTAGCGGCTAACATAGAAAGGAAAGTTCTTATAGCGCGAGTGCTAGCAGCTAACACAAAAGGGAAAGTCGTCATCACTTAAACGCTAGCGGCTAACACAAAAGGAAAAGCTGCTTTGAGCAAAACAAAAAGGCTAATGGCTTGCGCGTTACCGGGCGACAATACACCTTGAATCTCAACGGGTGAATCTCAACGGGTAGTGTATGCCTCTATTTTAGGACTTAGCTTCGAGAGATCCTTTATGCTTTTGGACTAGGGAAGCGGCTGAGGCAACTTCTTTTTTGCCTTATTTTGTTTTACTTTGTCTTATTTCGCCCTATTGAGATGCTAGCAGCAGTCCCCATAGCCAGCTATAGGGATGTACTTGCTGAGTTGGCCCGTTGGCAGTGACGAGCGATCGCCCTTCATTGGCCCATTGAAAAATAGAGCCTTCTAAATTTGTTACCTCATAGCCCGCTGCCTGAAGCGCCTTGCCTAGCCGCCCTGACCGATAGCCAATAGAGCAATAAACCACAATAGGCGTTTGCTTGGCGATATTGGCCTCTTTGATGACGGCTTCGGCTTCAGCAACTGTTTTAGCGCGATGGGCACCGCGCAAATAACTTACCTCATATTCTTCTGCTGAGCGAGCATCCAACAGCAGCGGTGAAGTATCTGCCTGCTCTAGCCAGTTGGCTAGCTCTGCGGTGGAAATAGTGGGGACTGATGAAAAGCTTTGCCGTACCCAGCTTTTTACCCCTTTCCAGACGAGCGATCGCAGCCAATGAGAGAGGGCAATGGGAGGCCAAATCATGAATAATAGCAAGAGATACTCGCAAAGGACATGAGCTTTGATTGATTTTACGCCATGGGATCGAATGTTGCGAAACTATGTACAAGACGGAGCCGTAGATTACTCGCGATGGCAGGCTGAATCAGCCCAGGCGCTAGATAATTGGCTAGCGGAGATAAGCACGGCAGAGATTGACACCATGGATCAGGAGAGTGCGATCGCCTTTTTGCTCAACCTTTACAACGCGCTAGTGGTTCGCCAGGTGCTGCAAAAGTATCCCATAAGTTCTATTCGCCCTACGGTTTTAGGCATTCCTAACTGGATTAGCTTTTTGTTGTTCTTTAAGAAGCCAGTGTATAGGCTGAATGGACAATCTTTGAGCTTGGATGGACTTGAGCATGGGATTTTGCGCGATCGCTACCAAGAACCTCGCATACACTTTGCGCTCGTATGCGCCGCCGAGGGCTGTCCTTTGCTACGCGCAAATGCTTACCTGCCAGAGCATTTGCCCAATCAGCTACAAGAAGACGCCCAGCGCTTTATCAACAATCCTGATAAAGTCAACTACGACGAAGCTAACAACATTCTCCATTGCAGCAAAATCTTGAAGTGGTACAAACAAGACTTTCTCACTCAGTCGGCTTCAGTGCCTGACTACCTACAGCGCTACTTGCTTGACGCTAGCATTCCTCCAAATGTGAACATTAACTATCTTCCTTATAGCTGGCAGTTGAATCAGCGCACCTCGTCATAGAAGCGCTTTAAGGTTTTATCAGAGACACCCATGCCCCACATAAAGCCAATCGAAAGATAAATAAAATTAGCCTTGAGCGCTCCCCATTTGGCCACTCGGCGATCTGAAGATTGAACGGTGCGATTTACCTGGCGAATTCGCCCCTTTTGCGTCAGCTTAATGCAAAGGTCGGCCTCTTCCATCAGGCTCAGCGCTTCGTCATACCCGCCGCAGTCTATAAAGTCTTGCTTTCGACAAAATATTACCTGATCGCCAAACAACAGCCTTAATCCTTTAGCGAAGAACAAAAAAGGCCGAAACAACAGCGGTGCGTAGTAGGTTTTAAAGCTGTTGTGCAGCGAAGTTCCCCAGCGAGTCGTTTCGCCCGTCATCAGCGAAACGAAGCCGCCCCCGGCTACTTTAGAATCTGTCAGAGTATTCTTTATGATGGCGATCAAATCGTCGGGCACTAGCGTATCGCCATGGACAAAGCACAGATAGTCGCCGCTGGCCTGCTGCGCGCCTAAGTTCATTTGCGCTGAGCGTTGAGCGCTTGGGCTGTGGATAACGGTGGCCTTTGTGAGGTGGGCGATCGCAACCGTATCGTCACAGCTTCCGCCATCAACCACAATAATTTCTTTCGCAGGCGGCTCTAATATGCTCAAGCAGCGCAGCGTCCTAGCCAAACAGCGGCCCTCATTCAGCGTTGGAATAACAATAGAAACGTCAGTCATAACCCTTGCGCCCTATAAATTAGCAGTAAAAATCTAAGACCATCACGGGCGTTTTTCTGGTTAGGCTAGCTAGCAGAAGTGCGGCTGTCGTTAAAAAGCACCAAAATCATCAAAACGATGACCACGGGCGCAAACAAACAGCAGGCGTATAGGGCTAGGCTGTATGACCCGGTGGCTGCTTTGACGTTGGCTAATAGCGATGGGCCAAGGGCGCTAGCGATCACAACGGCCATCATCTGTACGCCTGCGATCGCCCCCAAATGCAGCCGCCCAAAAAAGCGAGGCAGCACAACGGTTGTGAGTGTACCAAAGCAGCCGCCGCTCACGCCCAGCCCGATTGTAGCGGGCACGATCATCCAGCCGATATTCAGGTTGGCGATCGCCCCAATTCCCATCGCCTGAAACACCATCATAAACATAAAAATAAAGGGCAGCGGTAGGCGATCGCACGCCAGCCCTACGGTAAATCCAACCACTGTAGAAACGAGGGCAATCGGAATAAAGATAGTCACCATCTCAGCTTCAGCAATGCCTAGCTCTGCGCCAATGCTGACAATGTGAAAGGTAATGCCCGTCATCGAAAGCGCCTGAGCCGCAAACGCTAGCGTCACCGCCCAAAAAGCTAGGGTTTTAATCGCCTGCGATCGCGTTAACCCCCACAGATCATTAGACGGCTGATCGGCGGGCTGATCGGCGGGCTGATCGGCAGGCTGATCGGGGGACTGATTGAACAACTGATCTAGCGGCTCAACCTCGGGCCTTTCGCCATCCATTCGCAGGCCACAGGCTTCAGGATTGTCGCGAAACAGCAGCCAGCCGACCGTACTCATGCCCAGGCCAACGACAGCGGCTAGGGTGAGCCAAGTGCCTCGCCAGCCTAACAGGGCAATGGATTGACTGAAAAAATAAGGTGCGATCGCAAATCCAAAAGCGACAAAAATGCCTTCTATCCCCGATACCTGACCGCGCCTGCGCTCGAACCATTTGCCCAGCATCGTGCGGCTGGTCATCGTCAGCATTCCCTGTCCGCAAAATCGCAGGCTGACAAAGCCTAATACCAGTAGCACTGCCGCAATGGGAGGTGAGCTTAGCGGCAGGTAGTGACTAAAGGCTATGGAGAGGCGATCGCACACCGTTAAATAGCACAAGGTTAAGCCCAACCCTACGGCTGATAATACCGCTACTCGCCGCGCCCCTAGCCGATCTAACAGCTTTCCACCCAGCGGCAGCAAACAGCCGCTAGTGAGCGTTCCCACCAGATAAGCATTGGCCAAATCCAGCCGTGACAGCCCCGTGGCCGCAATCAAATGGTCAGTAAAAACGCTCACGCCAATGGTTTGCCCTGGAATGCTAGTCATCACCCCTAAAACGCTAGCCGCTAGAATTACCCAGCCATAAAACACCGGAAACTTAGCGGGCGAGAAAGGAAAATTAGGTCTAAAAGCGGCTCTAAAGGCGGCTGTATTCATAGGGTTAATAACTTACGCAGTAGGTGCGATAGGCGCGATAGGGAGGTGTCACGATAGGCAAAAGCAGATAAGCTGTTACACAGGCTTTAACCCAACGACTTACTATGACAGATAACCCCAATAGCCGAAGCGATCGTCGGATGCTGCTCTCCCATAATTTTGCGCTGAGCGAGGATACTATTCATTCGCTTAACAGAGAGCAGTTTGCCGAAGTTTTTAGCAAAGGGCTTGATATCCAGGTGGGCGTGGATTGCAGGCCAATTGACAATCCGCATTGGGTGGTTGAAGTGAGCTACGACGCGGATAAATATTCAGCCAAAGAAGTTGGGCAGCTCTGCGCCGATACGCTGGCAAAGTACAGAAGAGACCACAAAGAAGAGAACTTTTACGTGATGGCTTTGGGGGGTGTAAAGACAACGCCGCCGACAGGCAAGCCGCCCTCGCTGCAAACGGGAGAATGGGGCGTAGATATGGTTGAGACGACTTCGCCAGAGGCGTTTTTAGAAGAGATTAACTGGGATAAGCTAGCGGGTGCCAAGCCGCCGGAGGCTATTTTTAGAATTGATCATCCGGTTTAACTGTCGGCTAATGGTCGTATTAAACTAGCCATCAACCCGCAGGGCCATTAACC
>JBARVS010000451.1:0-3263 GCA_049646385.1 Phormidesmis sp.
ATATTTCCTCATGCCGTAAGTGATAGTGACCTGACAAGTTTATTTCAGTGTTCCTTTGCTGTAGAGTTGCAAATAATTCCCAAAATGTCCAAAACGAAGACGAATCAGGCTGTATTGCTTTTGGTGAACCCCCCGCATAGATGGCTAACGGCAATTAATGGCTAACCCACTAAAGGCAGTGATTTTAACGGCGTTGCGAGTCGAATTTCAAGCTGTGCGCGGCTTTTTAGACAACCTTCGCGAAGATACTCACCCTAGCAGTCAAACTGTTTACGAACGGGGCGAGTTTACTGCTAGCGGTAAGACCTGGGAAGTTGGGATTGTTGAGATTGGCCCAGGCAATGTAGAGGCGGCAATAGAAACCAATCGAGCTATCGAATACTTCAATCCTCAGGTTGTTTTGTTCGTTGGGATCGCTGGCGGCATAAAGGATGTTGCTATTGGCGATGTAGTTGCAGCTACCAAAACTTACGGCTATGAGTCTGGCAAAGCAGAGGCTAAAGAGTTTAAGACCCGTGCTGGTGTTGCACAAAGCTCTTATGCTCTGATCCAACGTGCCCGCGCAGAAGCTCGTAACCTAGACTGGTTGCAAATGCTGTCAGTCGCACCGCAACTCGAACCAAATGTATGGGTAGAGCCGATTGCAGCGGGGGAAAAGGTTGTTGCCTCCACAAAGTCTTCAACTTACAAACATTTGAAAGGAAATTTTAGCGATGCCGTCGCGGTAGAAATGGAGGGATATGGCTTCTCTAGGGCTGTTTATGCCGTGCCCAACGTATCCTCAATAGTGATTCGGGGTATCTCTGATCTCATTGATGGAAAAACCGACGCTGCTAAATATGGGCCAGAGCGTGATCGCCACAGAAAAGCTTCAGAAAATGCCAGCGCATTTGCTTTTCAGATTTTGACGAAGTTCGACCCTAATCCACGAATAACAGGGACAAAGCCCATAACACCCAACGTAGAGTCGCCATTTTGGGATGAGCTTTTTGCTACCTTGCAAGCGGCTGATATCGCTTTTCTGAAGACGGCGCTAAACGATGTACTAATTGCCTCCAATCGAGACTATCCACTAGGGCAAATCGATACGCTGTCGGCGCTACAGGAAGTTTTGAGAAAGTTTGACGATAAAGATTTAGCTGTTGGCTGGGTAAAGCGTATTTTCGAGCGGGTTGAGCAGGCTCTAGAAGGTGAAATCCTTTTTACGATTCCTTCATCGCTTCGTGTCTGGTATAAGGCCAATCAACCGTTGGAGCCGCTACCTGAAGAAAGCGCTGCCCCTGGCTATTTGCTAGTCGCGCTAGATCCTATAGACGATGAGGATAACGTTCGTCTGACAGCAGAGCTTCATGTGGATGGCAAAACATGTAGAACAGATTTCGTACCGCCTGGAACTACCTGCTCTGTAGAGGAGGTTTGTGATTACCTCTCTGAAATCATTCCTAGCGCAGGCGAGGTCAGCGCTGTAGAAATTTTTCTGTCCTGGCAGCACCTCAATCAACCCGTGCATCAGTGGAAGATTCGTTCTAGCAGGCGCACTAGAGGTTGGCGTAATACAAAAGAGCTGTGGCGTATTCCTCGAAACACACTGGTTCGCTCGTTAGATCGTTTGCAAGATGAGGGTTGGTCTGCGGAATGGTTGTCAGAATTAGAGAAGCGATTGAAGCAGCTACAGGCACTCAACACGACAGTGGTAGAAGCGGAGATATGCTGTCGCGATTACGTGACTGAAGATCTTTTTGAAGGTGCGCTAGATAAAAAGCTTATTTTCAAATTTCTATCAACTTTGCCAGAAGACAAAGATGAGTTAGCAGACTTACTCTATGGGGTCGTTGAGTCAAAGGTGCCTATTTGGTTCTGGGCCTACGAGCTACCTGCCGATCTAACTGATTTTGCTGAGCGGGTCGATAGGTTACTGGTAGGACATGAGAACCTGAGGGAGTCTGCTATGCTAGCGCAGTTGATTCTAGAACAACGCTCAGACCTACAAGAACTCGGCTTATTATTCGATTGTCATACTCGGATTCCCAAGCTGCCAGCGCTAGCTGTCGATGAATCGGGTCAACTACGACAACCTGCTGCTTAGCTTGCTGTTTTTACGGTGTCTTAATGTCTAACTGGAAGTTTTTTACGGCTAAACCAAAGAAAGATGGGACACCGAGACAGGTAGCGTTGAAGCCGATTGCCGAGCGTCCAGCTTGGCGACAGTTCCTGTCGGAGGTGGATTTTGATCAGAAGTGGAAAGCAGCCAGTACAAAGCGCTGGAAAAACCTACGAAATAAGAATCGCCTCGATGCTCGCTCGAAAGAGCGTGGGGAGAGCTTCCGCGTTCAGCAGGTTGAAGGGACACAGTCAGAAATTGTAACCGCCGTTAATTCTGCACTCGCCCTGCGACGACCATTGCTGATTACGGGCAATCCGGGTTCTGGCAAAACGTCTTTGGCCTATGCGATTGCCTATGAACTCGAACTAGGGCCGGTGCTGCTATGGCCGATTACAACCCGATCTAAGCTATCAGAGGCGCTGTATCGCTACGATGCGATCGCCCGACTGCAAGATACTCAGTTTGATAAATCAGAGCTAGAGCTGCAAATTTTGCTGGCAAAGGCTGAAGACCAGACACTAGAACGCGCTCAACTAGACGAACTAAAAAAAGGTCGCAGCCTGGGCGACTATATCAAGCTAGGCTCAGTGGGGACAGCGTTCTTACCTTCTCACCTGCCGCGAGTGCTACTTATTGACGAAATTGATAAGAGCGATTTGAACTTACCCAACGACCTACTGAACCTGTTTGAAGAAGGCAGCTATGAAATTCCAGAATTGGTTCGCCAAAAGAGCGCAGCGCCCGTGAGCGTGAGCACAGAAGATGAAGGGCTACAGGCTGATATTGAAGGGGGTAAGGTAACTTGCTACGAGTTCCCGTTAGTCATCATGACCAGCAATGGCGAGCGGGACTTCCCGCCTGCCTTTTTGCGGCGCTGTCTGCGTGTTCGTATGCCCGATCCAACTAATAGCGCGGTGCTAACAAGTATTGTGGGCTCCCATTTTGATCGCAGCGATCGCCCCTCAACCGAAGCCGCTTGGGCAGACATCGCGCCAAAGGTGGCGGTGTTGATTGAAGAATTTGCCAAAAATCTAGAGAAAAAGCCCTCATCCTTAGCAACCGATCAGCTTCTAAATCTGATTTACATGGTGCGCCAGTCCCAGCTAACCGAGACTGATTTGAGTGATGATAAGAACGAAGAACTCAATAAGCTCAGAGA
>JBARVS010000452.1:0-6121 GCA_049646385.1 Phormidesmis sp.
GCTGCGGCCTGCTCGCTACGTGATTACTAAAGATGGCTATGTGATTGTTTCTTCTGAAGCGGGCGTTGCGGATATCCCGATAGAAGACATTGTGGAAAAAGGCAGGCTTGGCCCTGGCCAAATGCTGGCCGTGAACCTTGAAGCGCATGAGATTTTGCACAACTGGGACATTAAGCAGCGGATCGCTCAGGCACAGCCCTATGGTCAGTGGCTTAAAGAGCGGCGGGTAGACATTGCACCGCAGCTGTTTAACGAGGAAACTTGGCTAGAGCCGCAAGCGCTGCTTACCCAGCAAACGGCCTTTGGCTTTACTGCTGAAGACATAGATATGGTCATTCAAGATATGGCCGCCCAAGGCAAAGAGCCGACGTTTTGCATGGGCAACGACACGCCGCTAGCGGTGCTCTCGAACAAGCCTCACCTGCTGTACGACTACTTTAAGCAGCGATTTGCGCAGGTGACCAATCCACCGATTGACCCGCTGCGCGAACGGCTTGTGATGTCGCTATCGACCCAGCTAGGGGCGCAGGGTAATTTGCTAGAGGAGCATCCGGAGCAGGCGCGGCTGATGAAGCTAGAGTCGCCAGTGATTAATGATCGTGAAATGCAGACTATTCGCCAGTCGGACTTTCCGGTGAGCGATATTTCTACTTTATACGTAGTAGACAAGGGGCCAGCGAGCCTAGAAGCAGCGATTAAGGATTTGTGCGATCGCGCCGCCGCACAGGTCAAAGCCGGTAGCCAGATTTTGATTTTGAGCGATCGCATCAACGCCCAAGGCCAAATTGCGCCCCTCACCGATCAGCAAACCTACATTCCCCCGTTAGTCGCAGTCGGCGCGGTGCACCATTCGCTGATCGCCAAAGGTCTGCGGATGAAGACCTCTTTGATTGTTGATACCGCTCAGTGCTGGAGTACGCACCATTTTGCCTGCTTGCTGGGCTATGGTGCAACGGCCATTTGCCCGTATCTCACTTTGGAGAGCGTGCGTCACTGGTGGGCCGAGGGCAAAACTCAAAAGCAAATGGAGAGTGGCAAGCTGCCAGTTTCTACGCTTAACGGCGCTCAGGCAAACTTTCGCAAGGCGGTGAACAACGGCCTATTGAAGATTCTCTCTAAGATGGGTATTTCTCTGGTCAGCAGCTATCGCGGCGCTCAGATTTTTGAGGCGCTGGGGATTGGCGATGATCTAAAAGACTTAGCCTTTAAAGGTAGCGTGTCGCGTTTGGGTGGGCTCAGGATTGAGGAGCTAGCGCAAGAAACCATGTCTTTTCACGAAAAGGCTTTTCCTGAGCTAACGCGCAAACGATTGGAGAATATGGGCTTTGTGCAGTCGCGGCCATCGGGTGAGTACCATATGAACAACCCAGCGATGACGAAGCTGCTGCACAAGGCTGTAGAAACCAAGCAGTACGACCACTATGAGATTTATCGCGAGCAGCTAAAGGGAAGACCTGTGGCGGCACTGCGCGATCTGTTGGACTTTAAGAGCGATCGCGAATCTGTTGATCTTTCTGAGGTCGAATCAGTTGAATCGATTATGCAGCGTTTTTGTACGGGCGGCATGTCATTAGGATCGCTCTCGCGGGAGGCGCATGAGACGCTAGCCGTGGCGATGAACCGAATTAGCGGTAAGTCTAATTCGGGTGAAGGCGGTGAAGATCCGGTGAGATTTGAGGTGCTAGATGATGTAGATGGTGAAGGTTTGTCGCCCACTCTGCCGCACTTAAAAGGATTAGAGAACGGCGATACGGCTTCTTCAGCAATTAAGCAGGTGGCGTCAGGGCGCTTTGGGGTAACGCCCGAGTATTTGATGAGCGCCAAGCAAATTGAGATTAAGATGGCGCAGGGCGCAAAGCCGGGTGAGGGCGGTCAGCTACCGGGGCCAAAAGTAAGCGAGTATATTGCCTCGCTGCGTAAGTCCAAGCCCGGTGTGACGCTAATCTCACCGCCGCCGCACCATGATATTTACTCGATTGAAGATCTCTCGCAGCTTATCTTTGATCTGCACCAAATTAATCCTAAGGCGGGCGTTTCGGTGAAGCTGGTGGCGGAAGTGGGCATTGGCACCATTGCCGCTGGCGTGGCCAAAGCAAATGCCGATGTGATCCAAATTTCGGGGCATGATGGCGGCACGGGCGCATCTCCGCTCAGCTCGATTAAGCACGCGGGCCTGCCCTGGGAGCTGGGTTTGACTGAGGTGCATCGATCTTTGATGGACAATGAGCTGCGCGATCGCGTCACCCTGCGCGTAGACGGCGGGCTTAAAACTGGCTGGGACGTCATCATGGGCGCACTAATGGGCGCTGAAGAATATGGCTTTGGCTCAATTGCGATGATTGCAGAAGGCTGCATCATGGCTAGAGTTTGCCATACCAATCAGTGTCCGGTTGGGGTGGCCACTCAGCAAGAAGTGCTGCGCAAGCGCTTTTCAGGAACGCCGGGTAAGGTAGTGAATTTCTTCTACTTTATTGCTGAAGAAGTGCGCTCTTTGCTAGCAAAGCTGGGCTATCGATCGCTCACTGACATTGTCGGCAGGGCGGATTTGCTGGTGCCGCGCGATGATGTATCGCTGGTGAAAACAAAGGCGCTAGATCTCTCGGCGCTGGTGAAGCTGCCAAATGTAAAAGAGAATCGCGACTGGCTAAACCATGGCGATGTGCATACCAATGGCGTTGTGTTGGACGATGAGATTTTGGTAGATGCAGATGTAGCAGATGCGATCGCCCAGCAGTCTTCAGCTGCTAAAACCTGGAAAGTGATTAATACGGATAGAACAGTGGGGGCGCGGATTTCGGGGGCGATCGCTCAAAAATACGGCAACACTGGTTTTGGCGGACAGCTTAACTTCACCTTTAAGGGCAGCATTGGCCAAAGCTTTGGAGCCTTTAACCTTAAGGGCATGAACCTCACGCTCATTGGTGAAGCTAACGACTACGTGGGCAAAGGCATGAACGGCGGCGAGATTGTAATTAAGCCTTTTGCAGGCGCGACTTACGAAGCGGCTAAGAATGTGATTGTGGGCAACACCTGCCTGTATGGGGCGACGGGCGGCACGCTGTACGCCAACGGTACGGCGGGCGAGCGCTTTGCCGTGCGCAACTCTAAAGGCAAAGCCGTAATTGAAGGCGCAGGCGATCACTGCTGCGAGTATATGACGGGCGGCGTGATAGTTGTGCTTGGCGGGGTGGGCCGCAACGTGGGCGCAGGCATGACGGGCGGCTTAGGCTACTTTTTAGACGAAGTGGGTGACTTTCAAACTCGGGTAAATCCTGAGATTGTGCAGGTGCAAAAGGTGCTGACAGACGCGGGAGCCGAGCAGCTAAAGTCACTGATTGAAGCTCACGCAGATAGAACCGGAAGCCCCAAAGCTAAAGCGATCTTGGCTGATTGGGATAGCTATTTGCCTAAGTTCTGGCAGGTGGTGCCGCCTTCGGAAGCCGATAGCGCTGAGGCAGGTGTGCAAAAAGACAAAGTTGCGAGCACAGTTAGCTAATTATTAGACAGACCTGTAACGGTCAACCCCGATCTTCTTTAAGAGGGTTGGGGTTTATGTTTAGGCATAGAATGTTGATAAGGGCAATCTTCGATTAGGTCAAGAGATTATCTATGAGCAAAGAATTTAACGTAGTTATTGAAAAAGATACTGACGGTTATTTTGTAGCAACTGTGCCCAGTTTGCGCGGTTGCCATACGCAGGCAAAATCTTTAGATGAGCTAATGGAACGCATCCAAGAAGCGATCGCGCTGTGTCTAGAGTTTGAAAGTATCCGACTGTCGATACCCGACCATCAATATAGTCCTTGTGAGGCGATACAATAAAAGCGTTCTAGATCGATGGTATTGCCCTATGACTATCGCAGGGTCTCGAACGGTTCAGCCTCAGGTGACTACCGCTGAAGAAGCGCTGACGCTGCCCGATCATACGCAGCTGCCGGAGTCGGATGGAACCTTTGTGAAAAATTTTCAGGAGCATCCGCAGAGCGTTTTGCTTACCGAATCGATTCGGCCTGTGCTAGATGTGCTGCATCCCGACAAGCGATACTGCATTGGTCAAGACAGCGGCATTTACTGGCGATTGACCGAGCCGCCGCAAAAAGGAGCCGAAGCGCCTGACTGGTTTTATGTGCCTAACGTGCCGCTGCTGTTAAATGGAAAGATGCGGCGCTCTTACGTGATGTGGAAAGAGGTGGTTGCGCCCCTCATTGCGATTGAGTTTGTGTCGGGCAATGGCAGTGAGGAACGGGATAAAACATCGCCTTTTACGAGCGATGGGGCCAAGGCGGGTAAGTTTTGGGTGTATGAGCAGGCGATTCGGATTCCGTTTTATGCCATTTATGAGGTTGAAAAGGCGGCGGTTGAAGTGTACAAGCTCAATGGCAATGGGTATAGAAAGTGTAGCCCTAATGAGCGCGGCCATTATCCAATCGCACCGATGGGCGTGGAGCTAGGGATTTGGCAGGGTGACTTTATCAATCAAAATTTGCCCTGGCTGCGCTGGTGGGATAGTGAAGGAAATTTGCTGCTGTCTGGAGATGAACGAGCGGGCCAGGAAGCTCAGCGGGCTGACCAGGAAACGCGGCGGGCTGACCAGGAAACGCAGCGGGCCAACCAGGAAGCGCGGCGGGCTGAGCGGATGGCTGCGAAGCTGAAAGAGTTAGGGATTGACCCTGCTGAAGTATAAAAAATGCTTGCCACGAACGACTCAGTATTGCGGTTAGGCACTAATATATAGGTTAAACAAGTAGCACCAAAAAAGTGCAAACTGATTGGGCAACATCACAACAAATTAGAGCTTAGGCCGATCAGTGGTATGAGCTTATCTGCTAGATGCTGGCAGCATTCTAGAGAAACATTTTGACCAATAGATCTTTGAATTCAGAGGCGATCGCCAAAGCCCATGCCTCTTTTCCAGTAGTTGGCATTGGCGCATCAGCGGGCGGCATTGAGGCTTGCTCAACGCTGCTACGCGAGCTGCCGAAAGATGGGGGCATTGCCTATGTGGTAATTCAGCATTTGGGGGCTAACTCGCCTAGTATGCTCAGCCAAATTTTGGCTCGGGAGACCGATCTATCGGTTGCCGAAGCGAAGCATAACGCAGTAGTAGAGCCCAACAGGGTGTATGTGATTCCGCCCAATATACGGATGACAATTGCCCAAGGTCGGCTTCAGCTTGCGCCTAGAGAGGTGAGCGATCGCCCCTTTAAGTCCATTGATATATTCTTTAAATCGCTAGCCGCAGACTGCCGCAGCCACGCTATCGGCGTTGTGCTATCAGGGCTAGATGGCGATGGGGCTGAAGGGCTAAGACGCATTAAGGAGACGGGCGGCGTGACCTTTGCCCAAACCGAAAACAGCGCCGAGTTTAGCAGTATGCCCATCACCGCCGCTGAAACCGGACAGGTCGATTTTATTTTGCCCCCTGCCGAAATTGCCCGCCAGATCGTAAAAATTGCCCAGCACCCTTACATTTCTGAGCCTGACGGCTTTCAGCTAAGTTCGGCCAGCGAGACAGACAGCAAGACAGACAGCAAGACAGACAGCGAGAGCAGTTTGACATCTTTGTACTCGCTGTTAAAGGTCTCCACAGGCGTTGATTTTAGTCAGTACAAACGCGCCACCTTTGAGCGGCGGCTGAAGCGACGCATGGCGCTGTATCGAATCAGCAGCCTAGAAACCTATATTAAGCATTTAAAAAACAGCCCAGTAGAGCTAGATGCGCTATATCACGATGTGCTCATTAAGGTCACGAGCTTTTTTCGCGATGCCGAAACCTTTGATTTTTTAAAGCAAGTCATTTTCCCGGCGCTGATTGAGCAAAAAGGGCTAGATGATTCTGTTCGCATTTGGGTGGCGGGCTGCGCGACGGGTGAAGAATGCTACTCGCTGGCCATTAGCCTATTTGAGTTTTTATCTGAGCAAAATCTCAACTTATCTATTCAAATTTTTGGCACGGATGTTGACGAAGCCGTGGTTGACGTAGCTCGCCGAGGAATTTACCCCGAGAGTCGGATGGAGGGCGTTTCGGCGGAGCGGCGATCGCGCTTTTTTGTCCATGCCGACGGCCACTATCAAATTAGCAAAGCTGTGCGAGAGCTGTGCGTATTTGCTCGCCAAAACC
>JBARVS010000453.1:0-9099 GCA_049646385.1 Phormidesmis sp.
ACGGTAGAAGGCGCGGTTTTTGGTATGGGTGCGAGCGCGAGCGTCGGCATTTTGGGCGCTTGGTCTATCGGCTGGCCGATCTGGTGGATGACGGGCACAGCTTTAGGCACAACTATCGGCGTCTCTAGCTTGCTAGGAGATCTAACCGAATCGCTAATGAAGCGCGATGCCGGCGTAAAAGATTCTGGCACGCTCATTCCAGGTCACGGCGGCATGTTAGACCGCACGGATAGCTATATCTTCACCGGGCCAGTGGTCTACTACTTTGTACAGTATCTGGTGCCCCTGTTAAATTTCGGCTAAATTTCGGCTAAATTTCGGCTAAGTTCTGGCTAAACCCTGACTAAGATTTGGCTAGGCTCTGGAGCCTAACTTTACGGATTTACCATAATTTGGCCGCTGCATAGCAGTCGCTCAGGCTTCAAAACCAGTTGACTGAGCTGTGTGTCAGGCCCTAAATTCCATTGAAAGCCTTGAAGCGCCGCAATGGGTTCACCTGCGCTCGAATTTTCGACATCTGTTAAGGTTTTGAGCCATCTAGGAGCCGTTAGCTGTAGCTGGTTGCCTTGAGTAACGCCTAGCTCAGTTGCTAAAACAACTGGATGCAGAGCCGTTTGGCCGTCAGCCTGAGGATAAAAGCTTAAGCCCAAGCACTGACGACCCAAACAGATCTGCGGATTATGCAAAATGACGTCAGACCGCAAAGGCAGCGGCCCATAGCGATTTTCTATTTCTGTTCTTAGCGCAGGGGTTTGCGCTAGCGATCGCCAAAAATCCCTTAGCCCTTCACCCAAAAGCGTAGAATTCAACGAAGCATTCAAATCAGCTGCCGTCAGCGCCACCTTTCCTATGACTGGAAACACCTTCATCAGTCGTAGCGGATGCCCCCGCACCACCTGCCCTACGTTAATGCGAATATCTTGAGCCGACAGCTGCAGCTCACCGATGTGAATACCCTTGTAGACAGCCCGCATGGCAGAAACGCTCACACCGGGCAAGTATCCAGAAATAATGTCGCGATCACGCCCTTCTAAAGCAACCGATAGATCTTCTACCTGCTCCACTTGTGATCGCAGCCATAGCCGCACCGCCGCTGGCAAAACCCGGCCAATAATACGACTTCCCTTTTCATTGCCATTCGTTTTTCGGTCAGACTTCTCACCGCCCTTCTTATCAGCTTTTTCAGTAAGGTCTTCCTGGCTCATAGCGTCTATCCCTTCCTCGCGTCTAGCTTCATTATCCATCGCAATGTCAACCACGTTGACCCTTTTAGCCTGCGCCCGTGCTCGCTGTATAAGAGAAGCTAGCTTCTAGGGATCAGCCTCAGACAAAATGTCAGGAAATTGTGACATAACGATCCCTGAAAGCCTAAAAATAGGTATTTAAGCTTATTTTAGGTTGGGATCAGCTTGATCCCAATCCGTTTTTTGTCATACTATTAAGATATTGATCCCAACCTGCGATCCCACCACTTTGCGTAGTATGGGCTCATACCTTAATTTTTTCATCAGGAGAATCGCACACCATGTCATTTTCGGCACCAAACATTCCGTTAGAGGAGATGACACTGCGTCAGCTCCGTCGAGTAGCCAGCGAATATGAAGTATCTCGCTACAGCAGAATGCGCAAAGTTGAGCTAGTCGCTGCCATCATGCAAAAGCAGATAGCGGCAGGCGTACGCACAGCGCCAGTAGAATCCACCGCCCCCTTGAACGGCCAAGTACAAGTAGAAGCCGCTAAATACGCAAACCCCGCTCAAGAGTACGTTTCATCAAGCAGCGAAGCTGGAAGTCACGCAAATTCTACAGCCACCGCGATCGCCCCTTCCCCTCAAAACACATCTGGATCTATGCCCCCTTCTATGGTCTCAGCTAATAAGCCCAGTATGGAAATTTTAGCAACCGTAGATGATGGCTTAGGCGACTTGCCCGACGGCTATGGTGAAAGCCGCATCGTGCTACTTCCCCGCGACCCGCAGTGGGCTTACACCTACTGGGATATTCCTAACGAGCACAAGCAGGCGCTACGCAATCAGGGCGGTAGCCGTCTAGCACTGCGTTTTTACGACGTTACCAACATCGATATCAATAGCCAAAGTCCCCACAGCCTTCAGCAATACGAATGTGGTGAAATAGCTCGCGAATGGCATTTACCCGTACCGGTGAGCGATCGCGACTACACCGTTGAAATTGGCTACGTCTGCAACGATGGGCGTTGGCTGGTGCTGTCTCGATCTGCACCCGTTCGCGTCCCGCCCGTTTATCCCTCAGACTGGGTAGAAGATAAGTTCATTACCGTAGACTGGAACGAAGAAGTGCAAGGCCGCACCTTTGCCAAGCTGGTGTCGCCCGCTCAGCAAGCAGCCGCGATGGGCGCTGCGGGCGCGATGGGCGCTGCCGCTGGTCAAAATGGAAACGGCGAAGCTAATCCTACATACAGCGACATGGTTGCCCTAGCACAGTCAGCAGAGGCTCAGCGCGTCTCTGGTTCTCTGTTTGGCTCAATGCATCAGGTACCCGAGCAAGCCGTCAGTTCCTTTGTCTTCCCGTCGGGCGCGGGCCTGTGGGCGCTGCCGACGGCTTCAGGCGTAAATATGTCAGGTGCTGGATTCTTTTCCTCCGCTCCACCAGTCAAGCCTCGTAAGTTCTGGCTGATTGCTGATGCCGAACTCATCGTTTACGGAGCCACTGAGCCTGATGCCACTGTCACTGTTGACGGCGAGCCCATCGAACTCAACTCAGACGGCACCTTCCGCTTTCAAATGTCTTTCCAGGATGGCGTCCTTCGCTATCCTATCGTGGCCGTTGCCAAAGACGGCGAGCAAAGCCGCTCTATTCATATGGACTTTGAGCGCCAAACGCTCTCTAGGAACACGAACACAAAGGCAGAAGCTGTCGAAGAGTGGTTTGCATAGATTAGCGGTGTTAACTAGGCTGAGTCTCTCGCAATCATGAACAAGTAAAAAGGGAAAGGGTGTCGTGCCTTTCCTTTTTTTGTTTATTCTTTTGATCTATCTGATCGAAACGAAGGCTATACGCCCGCTTCGTCCTCTGGCACGACCTCAGTTTCTGCGTTAGCGGCATCGACCCACTGATTCAAAGTAGGCTGTTCGAGAAAAAAGGATGAATATCGGCGGGCAGACGCTGAGACTGGTATTCCGTATGTTTTGAATCGCAAAACGACGGGTGCGTAAAAACAATCTGCGATAGAAAAGTCTCCAAATAGCCATGGGCCTTGGTTCGTTGATATGCAATTTGACCAAATGTCATCAACTCTGGCAATATCAAGCTTTGCAGTGGCTGACAGCTCAACTTTTCGAGCCGCGCGACAGTTCATCGGTAGCTCATGCCGCAACGCCATAAAGCCAGCGTGCATTTCGGCACACACTGCTCTAGCTTCGGCTCGCCAGCCCTCATCTTCAGGCCAACCTTTGCCCGCCAGATATTTCTCAGAAACATACTCGCAAATCGCTAGCGAATCCCAGACGGTTACAGTTTTATCTACTAGCACAGGCACTCGACCCGTTGGAGAATACTGGCTCAGCCGTTCTGTCAATTTTTCTTGCCGAAGTGATTCCTGAATTTCTTCAAATTCAACCTCAAAGGTTGAGAGCAGTAGCCAAGGCCGTAATGACCAAGAAGAATAATTTTTGTTACCAATAATCAGCTTCACTTCTCACCTCTTTTTCTATCCTGCTGCGCGCTGCGTAAGGACAGTAGCCACTGTTTGAACATTTGCCACACATTTTCTAATCTTATCAACAGCCGATCAACCCATTTGAGCAACGTCTCCAAAGGATGCTCAACATATTCCACAGTAATCACCGTAGCTTCTAAGCAACTGCTAAAGTCTGGAGTGTTTTTAGTTAAGGGGGGCGTCTTAACCGAAGCACAGCCCTCCAAGTCAAAAGAATCAGCAGAACTCACCTTTGGAAAGCTGGCGTTAGCCAAGAGTATGGCAGCGTGCGGTTTAGATCGCCTCAAACGAGCTATTTTCAATCCGGCTTTACCCCCACTCGATAGCTGAGCTGAGCTACTCGATAGTTGAGGCGCAGCTTTTGAGTTGCAGCGATCGCGCCGCAACCAAACCATCATCCGAAGCACTTCTACCCAAAAAGAATCAACCGATCGCGTTAGGAAACGGCCTTTCTCAAACAGCACTAAATCAGCTTGAGAGGGCAGAGCTAGAGAGTCATCTGCATATTCGCTAGACAGGAGCACCGCTATTTTCTTCTGAAGCTTGATCTGCTGCTCGGCGCTCAGCCCGTGCCATACCAAAGTGTGGCCTTTGACAAGTACGAGCGATCGCGTCTCCACATCACTCGCTACCCCAGTGATTTGATCCGACACAGCGATCTCATGGGGTTTCCCAAGCCAGAGCCTGCCAAACAGCCCTTGTGCTTGCTTCAATAAGCCAGTCCTCTGCCGATCTGATGCGGCTAATAAACTTACCTGTTGAGGAGATAGACCTTCACCGACCGTCAGTAGTGTCTGTGCCAATATCTGCTCAGATAAGTCATCTTGACGCTTTAGGTCACCTGTCTTAAGCAGGCTCAAAGACGTCTCTCTAAAGTCTGAAAAATCTAGCAGCCTAGCAATTTTCGCTTTCACACTAGCTTTCACACCAGGTAGTGTTTTCTGAGTTAGCGATCGCTCCAGCCGCTGCCGAACCCACTGCCCCGCTAGCTGAGAAGCACTTCCTACGGCATACGCTGGAAGCAATATCACTGCCACACCTGTCACCGCGCCAGATCGAGCCGTTCGTAGGGCAACGCGGTGTCGATTTAAGCCCTGTCGGTATTGTGCGATCGCAAACCGCAATAGGTTGCTTTGATACGGGCCAAACGTCATGATAAGTTGCCCACCTCTCCATTCCAAATCTTAGCGGAAGTCATGGCCTCTCCCAATACTGATTTTGCCATTGCCAGCGATTTACAATCTGAGCTAAACCGCCTTCGCCAGCTTAATACCTTAGATATACAAAGCTCTTGGCATTGGCACTCCCAAGAAGCTGCTATCACCAATATTTCTGCTAGCACAGCCCAGCAGTGGCCTACCGCGCCTCTCAATGAACGTCAGCACGTTGCTTGGCAAAAAGGCCGTCAGGTTCGCTGGCTTTACCAGTCAATCAAGATACCTGAGCATCTGCAGGGCTATCCACTCAAGGGATTAACCCTACGCTTAGCGTTGATATGGTGGGCCGACGATGCCCAAATTTATGTCAACGGCACGCTGGTGCAATCCGGTGATTTATTTGAATGCTTTACGCGCCTCTGCCTTAGCACCAGCGTCAAGCCAAAAGAAACGTTTGAAGTGGCTATTAGGCTAGTGAGCCCAGGGCATGATGATGGGGCTTTGGTGCGATCGCAGCTTATCTACGAACTTCGCGCTCAGCAGCCCATCCCCGAACCTAGCTTCATCGCCGATGAACTCACCGTACTTGCCACCCTTGAACCCAGCAGCCAACCTCATATTCAAGCAGCGCTCTCCCAGCTTAACTGGAACAGTCTGATTGCAACAGATGAAACTACAGTAGAACCAAACGCTGATGCACTTTGGAACAATCTTTCTGCTCAAGCTGTGCCGGCTACTATCCATCCTTTTCAACAATCTCTTAGCCAGCTACGTAGAACGCTGCTTCCCCTGTGCGCCCCGCTCAAACAGCGCAGCATTCAATGCGTTGGCCATGCGCATCTCGACATGGCTTGGCTATGGCCTATTGCAGATACCTGGGACGCAGCCGAAAGAACCTTCAAGTCTGTTCTTGACCTTCAAAAAGACTTTCCAGATCTCACTTACACCCACTCCAGCCCAGCTTTATTCGAGTGGTTAGAACACAATCGCCCCGAACTATTCAAGCAGATCCAGCAAAAAGTAAAAGAAGGGAGTTGGAGCATCGACGCAGGGCTTTGGATCGAGCCAGAGTTTAATCTTATTAGCGGAGAGGCGATCGCCCGTCACATCCTTTACGGCCAGCGCTACTGCCAAGAAAAATTTGGCACAATTAGCAAAATTGCATGGCTCCCAGACTCCTTCGGCTTCTGCTGGCAGCTCCCCCAACTCCTCACCCAGGGCGGCATCGAAACCTTTGCCACCCTCAAACTCTCCTGGAATGACACCACCCAGTTCCCTCATTCACTCTTTTGGTGGCAATCTCCTGACGGTAGCCGCATCCGTGCCCTCATGCTCCCGCCCATCGGCAGCGACATCGAACCTATCAAAATGTCCGCCTACGCCAGCCAATGGGAGCGAAGTACAGGCATTCCCGATTCCTTGTGGCTACCCGGATTAGGCGATCACGGTGGTGGCCCTACCCGCGATATGTTAGAAAAAGCCCACCGCTGGCAAGCCTCTCCCTTCTTTCCTAAGCTTAATTTCACAACACCCGACAGTTTTATTAACAATCTCTCTTCTTCATCTGAAGATAACCTTCCCGTTTGGAAAGACGAACTTTACCTTGAGCTTCATCGCGGCTGCTACACTACTCACGCCGATCAAAAGCAGCAAAACCGCCGCTGTGAAGATCTCCTTTATCAGGCGGAAGCTTTTGCAACAGTTGCGCAACTGATTGCCAATCAGCCCTATCCAAAAGCTCAAATGGACACGGCTTGGAAAAAACTTCTGTTCAACCAATTTCACGACATTCTACCCGGCACGTCTATTCCTGAAGTGTTCATCGACGCCAACCGCGACTGGCAGCAGGTGAAAAAACTAGGAAACCAGGTCTTGAGTGAAAGTATTGAGGCGATCGCATCCACCATCAGCATTCCCAATCATCCCTACCCGCAAGCTAAGCCCATCATCGTATTCAACTCCCTTAGCTGGCAGCATACCGCTATCGTTACCCTTTCACTAGCAAAAATTGACGCTGAGCAACGCCATACCAATTGGATAGTTTACGATTCAAATCAGCAAGTCATCCCCAGCCAGGAAACCTCTACAGAATTAGGAAAACCAAGCGAGCGTCAAATCCTATTTCTAGCAAAAAATCTACCTGCCTTAGGCTATCAGTGCTTTTGGATTCGCCCAGACAATACGAAGCCTACAGCCCCACAACAAATTGCAGAATACAGTCTCGAAAACGAACTCCTTCGGGCCTCCATCGATCCAACGACAGGTAACATCGCCAGTCTCATAGAAAAAACCACCCAAACAGAAGCCTTTAGAAGCCCTGGCAATCAACTACAGGCATTTCGTGACAATGGTGAATACTGGGATGCTTGGAATATAGCACCCGATTATGCTAGTCATCCTTTGCCCCAGCCGATACTACACTCAATTCAATGGATGGAGACTGGCCCTGTTCGGCAACGCCTACGCACAACCTATCAGCTCAACCAGTCCACTATTATCCAAGACTACATTCTTGATAAGAACACACCGTTTTTGAGCGTAGAAAACCACATCGATTGGCAAGAAACCCAGGTTCTTCTAAAAGTAAGATTTCCTCTCGCCATCTCCTCCGACCTAGCAACTTATGAAATTCCTTTCGGTGCTATCACTAGAAACACTAATCCCCATGCCGAATCAGAAAAGGCAAAGTGGGAAATCCCAGCTCTACGCTGGGCCAGTTTAGGCAATTCAAATTTTGGCGTTAGCATCATAACCGACTGCAAACATGGCTTCGATCATAGCCCAAACCATTTACGCCTCACCCTTCTCAAATCTCCTACTTGGCCAGATTCTAAAGCTGATAAAGGCTCACATAAGTTTACTTATGCTATCTATCCTCATTCCAGCAGCTGGCAAACCGCGCGCATAGTTCAACACGCACGCGCATTCAGTATTAAACCTATCGTTTACCAGCCAGAAAGATCTACAACGACAAGAAATAACAAAACGTCAAGCAGCTCGTCCACCTGTAGTTTCTTGGAAATCTGCAACCCCAACATTATTCTCTCTGCGCTCAAGCCAGCAGAAGATAATCCTAACGAATTTATCCTACGCAGCTACGAAGCTTATGGCAAAGCCACCAACATCAAATCTAAAAATTTGCTGGGTCTATCCAATCCAGCAAGCGAGCCAGCCAATCGAAACGACCTTCTTGAAAAATCCATCGATTACAAACGAGTAGACCACATTCATCCTTGGCAAGTATCAACCTACCGTCTTAAAAAAGAAAAGTTCAGATGAAAATCATCTGAACTCTTTAAAGTTATCGTTGCTCTCAAGCTTATAGTCATTAAGAAACTTCGGCTAGCTCTTGATTGCCATCAGCCGCTGTATTGACCACCACTCCTTCAGCAGGCTCATCCATGTTGCGAACAATATCCAGATCAATATCCAACACGGACATCTTCAATCCAGCCTTAGGACTATTATCTACCTTAGAAATAAAAGGACTAGGCTCAACGCTGCCTGTACAGATGATCAAAGATCCTTTCTTTAAGTATGGCAGCTTACGCCAAGCTACCGACTTTTCCCAAATGCTCAACGAAACCGTAAAAGACTCATCGCGATCTCTAATACCGCGAACATACAAAGTCGCCTGAGCAACATCCGCCTTTCCACCGCTCTTTAAATCAACCGTTTTTATTTCGGCATCTGCTGCCAAATTGCCGCTCACTACCCACTTGTTAAGTCCGGTACTCGCCATGTATCTTTCTCTCTAATATGTTGCATATTCAAGCTACTTTAAAGGTGCCCGCTATTAACCACGCGAATACTCAGAGAGTCCACTGAACTATTTCATCATTAAAGCAAAAAGCGCTAGCAAGGATGAGCTTGCTAGCGCCTTTATCAAATTGAACCTGGCATCGAGCTATTTTGACAAGGACTGACGTCCTCACTATCTTCGCCGCTGCAGTGTTTCACCGTTCGAGTTCGGGATGGAGTCGAGGTGGTTCCACTGCGCCATTGACACCAGGAAAACTGATGGACTGTCGATAGTCTTTATAAGCTTCCCACCACTCATGCGTCGGAAGCAAAGACTAGAGCCCTGAGAGACTGCATAGATTATATAGAAAAGCTCAGGTCGTTCTTGGCCATAAAATAGTCGAAGGACAAGCCCTCGGTCTGTTAGTATTCCTCGGCTACATACATTACTGCACTTCCACCTAGAACCTATCAACGGGTCGTCTTCCCGTGACCTTACTGGATT
>JBARVS010000454.1:0-4329 GCA_049646385.1 Phormidesmis sp.
CGCTAGATCTACACAGCTATGATTTAATTCTCAGCAGCACAACAGGGTTTGCAAAAGCTGTTCAAAAGCGACCCGATGCCATTCACATCTGCTTTTGTCACAACATCACGCGCTTTTTGTGGGATACAGAAGGATATTTACGACAATATAAAAGGTATAAAAAGCTAAGTGCGTTAATTCGTCCTATTTTTGCTCGAATGAAGCGCTCTGACTTTCAACATGCTCAAAACCCCGACGTTTACATTGCTAATTCAACAACGGTGGCAAAGCGGATCGAAAGCACCTATCACTGCCCAGCAACCACCATAAATTTTCCAATTGAGGTGAACAACTTTGCCTTCAGCAGCCAAAAGGATGACTTTTATCTGGTCTCCTCTCGGCTGATTGGCTATAAGCGCATAGATGTTATTGTTGAAGCGTTTAACTGGCTTGGGCTGCCGCTGCTGATTATTGGCACGGGGCCTGAGAAATCTCGGTTAGAGGCTAATGCGCTCGATAATATTGTGTTTTTGGGCCATGTTAGCGATTTGGAGCGATCGCACCTCATGTCCAAAGCCCAGGCCGTAATTGTTGCTGCCCTAGAAGACTACGGCCTCGTTCCGATTGAGGCTAACGCTAGCGGCACCCCTGTGATTGCTTACGGTGCTGGCGGCGTGCTCGACACCCAGATCCCCGGCAAAACTGGCGTGTTCTTTATGCGCCAGTCTCCAGAAGCACTACAGGCCGCTGTCATTGAAGCAACCCAAACTCGCTGGAACTACGGCGAAATTCGCAACCATGCGCTTAGCCACTTTTCTGAAGATACTTTCTTCTCCCAGGTTGATCGCATGATTGAGCGGGTGTTGGCGCATACGGCAGGGCATGAAAAAGAGTGCTCGGGTGACAAAAAGTCTCTAAAAAAGCCTATGTCGGAGCAAAAGACCACAATTTCAACCCTGACTTAAACCTAGCTTGATAAAAGCGCCCTCAAAAGTATCATCCTTTCAGCATCATGACGCACTAGGAGGCACCCTTGTGACAGACACCAGCTTACCAGCGAACACAGAACCTGAACTAGGCTACGGCCAACTGCTGCAAATACTATGGCGACGCGGGCCCTGGCTGGTTGCGGCCCTGGTATCTGGCCTGGGGCTCGCGGTGCTAGCCACGCTGTTAACATCACCCACTTATCAAAGTTCTATGCGACTGCTAGTAGAGCCCAACGTCTCTAAATCGATCAGCATCAATGCCAATGACACCGATCAATCGCAGACAGATTCAGCAGTTGCTCTTGACTACGTGACTCAGCTTAATTTAATGCGCAGCCAGCAATTTATTGAGGATGTTGTCATTATCTTTCCTGACATTTGCGCAGCCGATGAGAGCCAAGCCGACTGCATTCAGAGCTTTCAAGCCTCGCTTCAGCTTTCACAGGTGGAAGAGAAAAATACCAAAACGCGCATTTTTGAGGCCGTCTTTACCAGCGACGATCCCCTCAGGGCCAAAAAATCTTTAGAGGGGCTTCAGCATGTCTATCGGCTGTACAACGAGAATCAACAGACGCAGCGATTAGATAAGGGACTCGCTTTGGTTCAACAGCAAATTAAGCAGGTGCAAAGTGACCTGAGCGACTCTCAAAAGGCGCTGCAACAGTTTCGCACACAGGGCGGCACAATTGATCCCGAGAAGCAGTCGCTTGAGGCCGCTACAGCGCTTGAGCAGCTGAGCCAAACTCGACAGGTCGTGCAGGCCGACTACCAAGAAGCTCAGGCGCAGTATGGGGCGATTCAGCAGGCACTTGCGGTTGATCCTCAGCAGGCTATGATGGCCGCTAAGCTCAGTCAGTCGGGCCGTTACCAAGCCCTGTTAGATGCCTTGCAAACTACCGAGCTGTCTCTTTCAGAGCGCCTTGCGGTATACACCGATGCAGATCCGATCGCTCAAGATTTGCAGGCACAGCGCGATCGCCAGGTAGATTTGCTGCGGCAAGAAAGCCAGCGGCTGCTCGGCCCTACCGCTAGCACTAGCGAGTCTGACTTGCTCTCTAACGGTCAGCTGGGCGAAAGTAGCCTAGCCTTGATTAGTGAAATGGTGGCTGCTCAAGTAAGGCTCAGTGGCTTGGCCGCTCGCGAGGCGAGTTTGGCAAAAGCGCAGCAGTCGCTACAGCAACAGTTAGACACCTATCCAGATTTAATTGCCCGCTATGATCGTCTTCAGCCTGAGGTAGAAACGCAGCGAACCTCGTTAGAGCAGCTTTTAGAAACTCGTCAGCAGCTTAGCAATGAGCTGGCCCAGGGTGGCTTTAAGTGGGAGCTGGTAGAGCCGCCTGACTTGGGCTATAAAATCGCACCTAAACCTGCGCAAAATCTGGCGCTGGGCGCAGTGGCGGGTCTCTTTTTGGGTGGGCTGCTGGCCTATGGTAGAGAATCGATGGATACTTCGATTCGGACGTCTGCGGATCTTAAAAAGTATGCTGGCCTGCCTCTGCTGGGCGCTTTGCCTGAGTCGAGCGTTGCGGCTAGGGCGAATTTTCTAGCGCCTTCTTTTCTGCGATCGCACCCAGCCTATTCCTCTGCGTTAAGCCAAATTCACTGGCAGCCCTTTCGAGAAGCCGTCGATCTCATTTACAAAAACATTCAGCTAACGGCTAGCTCATCAAAACTAGGGCTACAGACAGGATTAAAATCGGGGTCAAAGTCAGGCCCGAAGTCAGGGCCAAAGTCAGTGATGGTAACCTCCGCAGTTGCGGGCGAAGGTAAAACAACCCTTGCCATTGCCCTAGCGCTGAGCGCGGCGCGATCGCAAAAAAGAGTATTACTCATCGATGCGGATTTGCGACGACCTTCTTTGCACGAGCAAATCGGCCTCTCTAATAAATACGGCCTAACCACGCTATCTGACTCTATAGAAGCGCCCTTGCCCGTTGGGGTGGTGCTAGCCAATACTCAAATCGACATCCTGCCAGCAGGCTCTTTTTCTGAAGATCCGGTACGCCTGCTAAACTCGCATCGAATGAGAGAGCTAGTGATCAGGTTTGAACAACAGTACGACTTTGTTGTATTTGATACCTCTAGCGTGCTCGGTCAGGTCGATGCCCTGCAAATTGCTTCTTTGTGCGAGGGCGTGGTTATCGTCAGCAGGTTGGGCCATGTCACTCAAAGCGATCTCTCGCAGGCGATCGCCATTCTAGCGCCCGTCAACCAGCTAGGAATCGTTGCTAACGGTTCTCGCGATCCTATTTCCAACTACGGTAGCCCCTTCCTGCCAGAGCCTAGCTTCTCAAACAGCAGCAGAGTCACCCAAAGCGAGGCCACCCAAAACAAACATCCGCTCTCTCCTCAACGTCACTAAAAACGTTAAAAAATCACGCGCTGTCGTTTCACTAAAATAATCTCTAATGATGCCATCCACAGCTTTACTTAAAACGCCTAAAGTCTTACCTTTGGCCCAGTCGGGTAGCCACGGTCTTGAAAAATGCCTGTTGCTTTGGCGACAGCAGCTGCTCCTGATTCGATCGGCTAGCAGCGCTTCATCTCGTTTGACGCCAGCTGTTCCGGCCCTGCAAAACCTACAGTGGTTTGAATCATGCCTCAAACAATCTCCTATTAAGCTAGTTCGACTCGATATGAGCTTGGGTGAAGATGCCCTCAAAAGCTGGGCTAATGCTTGCGTTACGGCGCACAAAAGAGTGTTCGTGCATCTGCCTGCGGCTATCGGCCTGCCCCAGGCTCGATCTCCTATCGCCTGGTGGTTTAAGCGAACCGCTGACTGGTTAACCGCAGCGATCCTGACGGTTTGTTTAAGTCCGCTATTGCTGCTGATAGCCACACTGGTATATGTTGGTTCGCCAGGGCCAGTTTTCTTTAAGCAGTGGCGAGTCGGCCGTCGGGGGCAACTCTTTCAAATCCTAAAGTTTCGGACGATGCGGCCAGACGCCGAGCAGCTTCATCACCAGCTCATGGCAGGACAAGAAGGCTTGCACAAACTAGAGAAAGATCCGCGCGTAACGACGCTGGGGCGCTGGCTGCGGAAGTATAGCCTGGACGAGCTACCGCAACTATTTAACGTGCTGCGCGGTGAGATGAGCTTAGTTGGCCCCAGGCCGCTGGCGCTTTATGATGCCATTCGCATTAGCTCTCAAGGTCGCAAGCGGCTGAACGCTTTACCCGGAATGACCGGATTCTGGCAGGTAAAAATGAGATCTAATCAGTGCGATCTAGAAACTGTTAGTCAGCACGATCTTGACTACTTAAAAACCTGGTCTCCGCTCAAAGATCTACAGCTTATGCTCTTGACCTTTCCCAAGGTGCTGAGCGGGTTTGGCGCTTTCTAAGGCTAGCTGGCTCACGG
>JBARVS010000455.1:0-6594 GCA_049646385.1 Phormidesmis sp.
TTGCACAGCCGGATTGCCTTGTCGGGACTGAATTTCTGCGCCTAAGGCCGGATCAATATGCAGCAAGTCATCATCAAACTGATAAACCGTCGCCACCTGCTGCGCCTTCAAGAGCGCCGGAAGCACATCTCCAAAAGGCAACCCGTAGCGGCTAAAAATCACCATCGTCGGCTGTATATCTGCAACTACCTGCGCCACAAACGCCTCAGGCGACTTTCCTTTTGTATAGCGCTCCACTTCCGCGCTATCTATCACAAAAAAGGCCAGACTCTCATCGCGATGCAGCCGTTCTAACACATAGTGAAAGCTTAAAAAGTAGGTCGCCCGCACGTTATCAACCAGAATTAAAATGCGCGGCTGATTAAAAGGAGAGGGAAACCCATAGGCGTAACGAGGCGAGCTAGCACTAGGCACAAACGCAGGCGAGGCCGAGCTAGAAGCAGATTTTTTGCCAAAAAGAGATTTAAAAGGATTCATAAAAGCAGGGGTTTTAGCAGGATTGCCAGCTTACTCCAGCGCTCATGCGAAAAACTACCAAAAAGTCTGCGGTTATCTTAGCGGCATCTGTCTCCTTTGGCACTGACCTCACAACGATCGCACCAGCCATTACAGAGAATGCTATGACGCGATCGCTACCGACTCGCACCAAACAGCTAGCTTAGAGAGACCATCAGCTAGGCTTACCTGCGGCTGCCAGCCCAAAAGCCGCTTAGCAACTTGAATATCGGCCACCGCATGGCGAATATCACCCGCTCGAAAGTCGCCCGTAATGGTGTAGGCATCTGGCGACCTGCCATAGAGCCGCAGCAGCTGTTGCGCCGCCTCTAAAATGGTGGTGGTTTGGCCGCTGCCAATATTAATGACGCTGCCGTGAGGCACAGGGGTTTTACAGGCGAGCAGCAGCGCGGCTACCACATCGTCTACAAATACAAAGTCGCGGCCAATCTGTCCATCTTCGTAGATGTTGAGGATTTTATCGGACAAAATTTGCTCTGAAAAGATAGACAGTACGCCCGTGTAAGGATTTTTGAGCGACTGACCAGGGCCATAAACATTTTGAAAGCGCAGCAGCGTCGCCTGCCAAAGTGCACTAGCCCCGGCCTGCTGCACTAAATGCTCTTGCATCAGCTTAGTAGAAGCATAGATAGACGAGGGCGCAACTGGCGTTGACTCGGGTGTAGGCACTGCTCGCAGGTTCGCACCGGGCATGATCGGATCAAATCGACCCTGCTTTAAATCTTCTACTCGTCGCGGCGGTGGCACAACCGTTTTACGGTGAACGTCGTCCCAATAAGCGCCTTCACCATATACCGCTCGCGACGACATCAAAATAAAGCGCTGTAGCGGCGTGGTGGTTTGCGCGATCGCCTCTAGTAAAACCGCTGTGCCCATCACGTTTACCTGGCAGTAGCGGCAAATTTCATCCATCGACTGGCCGGTGCCTGTTTCAGCCGCCATGTGAATGAGGTGGGTGGGCTGCGCCGCCGTGAGAAGCTGAGTTAGGCGCGGGCGATCGCCAACATCCCCTTTTACAAACGTCACATTATCAGGAAATGCGGGCGGCTGAGCATTGGGGCCATGCACCTGAGCATGAAGATTATCAAGCACCCATACTTTAACCGGGGCCTCGGCTGAAGAAGACTGGGCTAGCTGCCGCACCGTCCGGCTACCGATAAAGCCAGCGCCGCCCGTGACTAAAATTCGCTGCTCACCCATAACCCTCTTAATCTAATGCTGATTTGCGCTAGCGCCAGCTTTTAATTCTACGATTTAGCCGCACTTTAGACACGGCCCATTGCGCCCTGCTGCGCTTTGATGGCATTAACGCGAATCTTTTTGAGCCCATACACTGCTTTATGAGGCTTAAAGGATTTGTCTAGCAGGCGCATGAGCTTTTGAAACCCAGGCCGCAAAGCAGGCGGCACCCGATGCCCTAGCTGCAAGTCGAGCATGAGTGAGGGCCGAAAATGACCCAGCTCAATTTCGGTTTGTAGCTGCGATCGCTCCAGCGATCCATCCTTTAGCATCAGCCGCACTTCGGCTAGCCACAGTTCGCCCAGCGGATTTTGGGCATATACCCAGGGCTGAGTGGCCATATCCGTATAGTGAAGCAGCGCCGTTTCACCGGGCGCGTAATGCTCCATGCTATTCCAGCAAAAGGGCACCGCATACTTAATCTCCGGCTCCGTCAAGATGCACAGATCGTACAAAAGCTTTTCGTAGTCGTAGTCACCCCGATCAAAGCCGTTGATAATGGCGTCTATTTTCCATGTGAGGCGATCGCAGTCCAACAGCATCACCGCGCACTGCTTCACTCGCTGAGCAGGTGCTCCTACCTTTTGGTTTGTCTGCTGACGGGCTTCAGGCAAATCCGCTTGAATAATTACTTTGGCGCTGTCAGTCGAACTATCGGTCGAACTATCAAACGGGCCATCAGTCGAGCCGTCAGTCGAGCCGTCAAACGGAATCGTCCAAAGCGAGGCGATGTCTTTAAACACCAGCATATCGGCATCCAAATACAGCGCCTTCCCCTGATAGCCCGCCAGCTCAGGAATGCAAAAACGGCTGAACGAAAATCCCGTTCGCTGCCAGTTGAGCGGATCTTTGGGCACCCGCACGGGCAAATCCACCATGGCATGAACCTCTACCGCTAGCTGCGTGTGGCGCTTAATAGAATGCTCAAGCACTTTTACCGCAACTAGCTGAGAGCGATCTGCCCCTACAAAAATCCTGACTGGCTCGCTCATCTATCTACATTTTAGGCAACATCTATGCCATAAATAACTACTCTGGGTAAAACACCCTCTCGAACGCTTCTTTTCGATAGCGTCGATAAATATCAAAATCCTTATCCAAAGTCGCTATTTTTGGAAGGTTTAAACGCTCTGAGATAGCAACCAGCGCTAACGAAATTAAAGCGCGCCGTCTATCTCTATCTGACAATCCTCCTACAGAAAGCATATGCTTTGGTTCGCCGCCCATACGCTCCAGCACAGTTTTTGATAGATTTGGTTCAGCCGCTTTAACCAGCGGCTTTTGCCGCAAAGCAGTCAGCGTTAGCAGCAGGTGCTCTACTACTTCATCAGGTGACTGATGAATAGCTTGAATTAGCTCTTCTTTGGGCGACATGACTTTGCACTTCTCGTTTCGTTACTTCAAGAACTGATGCCTACCTTGCAAAGCCGCCTACATTGCAAATAATTAGCGGCGGAAGCTGCTCACTTTGGCGCTGGGGAAGGTAGGCAGCTTAACCGAGGCCATAGAGCTAATTTTTTTGGGCGATCGCAACGGCTCCACAACGGGCGAAACGCTTGCAGCCGCTAAAGGGCTTCCCCAAGGAGAGGGCTCTGTAAACAGAACTTCTGGGTTTGAATGGGGGATAGCGACAGTAGGTTTCGTTAAAGCCTCAACGCCTTGAGCTTCAGCATTTTGAGCTTTAGCATTTTGAGCTTCAGCATTTACCTCAATCTCAGACTCATCGGGCTTAAGTTCAGCCTTACTTTCAGCCTGCCAGTTCAGCTTTATAGAAAGAGCATCAGCAGCAGGGCTACCAGAAGAACTATCAGAACAAGGGACATCAGCAAGCGGTGCCGCTTTAGCACCTATTATAATCTCGTCGATATAAGCCAGATCAGCTTCAGCGTCTGTGCTGATTGCCCGTTCCAAATCTTGCCACAGCTCAGCCTTGGCATCATCAGGCGATGCTGAGCTAGAGCGGCGCGCAGCCTCAGCGGGTGGCTCTGGAAGCGCAATTTGCAAATCATCAGTGAGCCTGTAGGTGGGCTCGCTGGCAGGCTTGCTAACGCCCCGAATTAAAACTTCTAGGTGGGGGTCAATGCCCTGATAAGAAGGCGGAACATCAGCAGCCCAAGGCATAATGCGGTGCGCTTTAGGCATAGACACTGAGGCAGTCTCCTTAAAGGCGGTAGGACGAGCCTCGGCAGTGTTTACGGGCTGAGCACTGACGCTTAGCGATTTCTCTAAGGCGGCTTTGAACTGAAGGGTATAGCGCTGCTGACGCTGAAGACGCGATCGCAAATCCCGACTGCTGGTTTCTGCCTTAATGCGGGCCTGCGCCTGATCAGCATGTTCTTGCGCCAGCAAAGCGCATTCTCGCTCTAGCTGGATAATCCGCTCCTGGCTGTTGTTTAGCTCAGTTTGTAAATTTTCATTAATCAGCTGCTGACGACTCACGCCTTGTTCGACCGCCTCTAGCTGACTAAGCAGCTTAGCCACCTGCTGCTGAGCGTTGCACGCCACTTCTTGCGCCGCAGCCTGCTCAGCATAAATTTGCTGAACCATTCGCTCCTGAGTTGCCTTGGCCTCCGCCTTGGTCTTTTCTGAGCTGGCTCTAGCTTTTTCGACTTCTGCTCTAAGGACGGCGTGTGTTTTGGTTAAGTTAGCCTCTAGCTGTGCCACTCGCGATAGCAAAACGTCGTTACACTCGTTTAAGTTGTGAATGAGCACCAGCAGCTCGCTTTCGCGGCTAGATTTGTGAGCGGCTTGATCGGGCTGCGGGCTAGAGGCAGCCTCCGTCACCGCCTCAGGTGATGGCTCAGGCAGTTGCTCAGATGGCTTTTCAGATGGCTTTTCAGATGGCTTTTCAGGTGATTGCTCAACCGGCTGATTATCTGCCTGCGGTACATCAGCGGTTTCCCAAAGCTCTACCGTCTCACTTTCTGACGAAACTTCGGTTTGCTCGGCGTTATCACCGCCTAGCAGCTGGCTAACCCCCTTTAGATTGCCTATTAAGTTAGCAAAATGATGGCTAGCTTGAGAAGCAGACGATTTTTGAGAAGACTGATTTTCGCTCATGGCTACAGGGAAGGTCAGAGAAAGAGAGGGTCAGAGAAGATTACAGATAGTTTTATATCAAAGACAGCTTTTAAGAGTTCGTTTTACACAGACTGAGGGAACCCTTGCCAAATCTCTCATTAAAGTAGTAGCACAGAAACTTAAATAGCAGTAGCGCTAAACCAAAAACATCATTAATTTCAGTATAAACCTGGATGAATTGCGGTAGGGAAAGAATACAGGCTTTATTACGGCGGAAATAGAGTTTCTGATAGTAAATCTTGATGCATGAAGGCGCGGTCTGTTTGAGATTGAATTTGGTCGGGGCTAAGCGCATCGCCGTTGGCATAAAAGTCTAACCAAGTTTTACAAAGGGTTGGAGAGTCAGCCGGGAAGGGGGGAAGAAAAGATACATTGCCGGAGGTTTCAGAAGCTAGAGGTGACAGCGTCCAGCCCGGTAGCGATAGGTTTTGGGCGATCGCATCCACTTTAGGGTCATAGCTAACGGCAAAGCACCGACAGCCCTCAGCCGCCGCCATTACCAAGGCATGAAACCGCATTCCAATGGTCATTTCTACGCCGCGAAATAATCCTTTAAGCTGCTGCGGCTGGGTAAGGCTGTAGATATGGTGGGGGCCGCTGCGCTGCTCGGTGAGGTGATTGGCAATGAACTGGGCGATCGCTAAATCCTTGGTCGGCTGAAAAGGGACTAGCAAAAGGCAAACGCCCGTCGCCTTTTGAAAGCTTGCCAGCGCCTGAGCCAAGGTTTTTAACCGCTGCGGGGTGAGCTGCGGGTGAGGGCGTAGGGCAACGGCAACGCGAGGGGCGGGCAAATCCCAAAGCCCTTCTACGGGCGCATAGTCTAAACCCCATACCGGGTCGGGTGCGAGCAGGCAGGTTCGCTGCCACTGATGCAACAGGGCGGCGGAGTTGCGATCGCGCACGCTCACCCCATCGCAGTTTGCCAATGCCCTGCGCGTTAGCCACTGGCTAAAAGGCTGGTTTAAAGGCCCGATGCCCTGCGCCCAGGCAATGGTTTTTAGTCCCATGATTTGAGCGAGCAGCATTAGCCCGCCGTAGTACGCTGGATTCAGCGCGCTGCTGGCATCTTGCATCAGGCTGCCGCCGCCCCAAATAAAGGCATCTGAGCGACGCAAAGCTGAGACAACGGCGCTTAAAGACTTGCGGGGAATGGCTTCTACCTGGTGGCGATCGCTCGTTTCTTTAGGGTTACCCGAGAGCACAACTGGCACTACCCTAGCGGGCAGCATTTGCAGCAGCGCCGCCAGCAGCGCCTCATCGCCGCCGTTTCCCATGCCATAGTAGCCACACAATACCGCTCGCATACTTTTCTTGCCGTTTTGTCAGCACCGCCAAATGAATCTTTAGAATACAGAAAAGACTGTAGGCAATACCTGTTTGGCTTACTTTTTTTGAACCTGATCTTTTGGAAGGCTTATGCACGCGCTCTCAATCCCAACCTGGATGGTTCACGTCTCTAGCGTGGTGGAATGGATCGCCGCTATCTGGTTTGTGTGGCAGTACGCTGAGGCCAGCGGACATTTAGCATGGCGCACCCTATCGTTTGGCATGTTGCCTGCTCTCGTTAGCGCGATGTGCGCCTGCACTTGGCATTTTTTTGATAACGCAGCGGCCTTGAGCTGGCTAGTCACGCTACAAGCCGCGATGACCGTGGTTGGTAACTGCACGGTTTGCGCTGCGGCCTGGTGGATTTGGCGACAGTCTAAGAATGCTGATGCTAAAAATCTGATCTTAGAGGAGTCGGCGAATGACTAAAGA
>JBARVS010000456.1:0-6118 GCA_049646385.1 Phormidesmis sp.
CGATCGCTCAATCCGCATCATGCTGTTAAAAATCGGGGCAATCATGAAAAAGTTATACAGATGCACCATCCCCAGCACAATGGCAAAGTCAGAATATAAAAACCACTCTATCGGCTGATTAACCAAGCCTAGATTTAGCAGCATCTGATTTAGCAGCCCCTCTCGACCTAGCACCGGGATCCAAGAAATCATCCGGATGATGTTAGATGTCCAAAAGGGAATGGTGCAAAGTAAAAACAGCAGGACCTGAAGACTTTCTTGCTCGATGCAGAAGGCTAGGAAGTAGGCAATAGGGAATGCGATCGCCAAACACAGCCCCCACACCAACACCACATACTTGACCGTATTGAGATAAGTTGACAGCGTAACTTTTGAGGTGAAAATGCCCAGGTAATTATCTAGCGTAAAAGCAGGCGTCATCGAATAAACGTTGAACTGCCAAAAGCTAACGACAAAAATCATGACGATAGGCAACACCAAAAACATGAATAGAATCAATGCCTGCGGCGCTGCCAGCAAATAGGGTTGAAACGTTTTCCAGCTCTTATACATGGCAATTTAAAGATACATGGCAATTTAAGGATAATGGCTTTCACGCAGCAATAAATTCATTCCACTTTTGCACCAGATAAACCTGTTCATCCATCGTCGAATTCCAAACAACAACCTTGCCCATACGCTCCTCAAAAGACCCGCCATCTCTGAGTGCGCCCGCCTTTTCTAAGGTGGTGCCAAAGGGGTCAACCATATCTACTGCAGCCGGTTTACCTTCGTACCAAAAAGCCCACTCTTCCGGCGACATAAATTTCTTGGCATTTTCAGGCACAGCGCTGTAGTAACCCTGACGCCCTAGAAACGCGCCTACCCAGCCGTCTAACAGCCATTCCAAATAGGCATAAGCCGCATCTAGATTTGGCCCCTCCAAATTGCGAGAAAGCCCGATGCCGCCGCCCCAGGCTCGATAGCCTTCCTTCAGCGGCGCATAAACGCACTCCAATCCTTTTGATTTAACCGCAGTCACCGCCGGAGACCACATAGACTGCAATACCACCTCACCCGAAGACATTAGGTTGACAGACTCATCGAATGTCTTCCAAAAAGCGCGAAACTGTCCGGCTTTCTTCTGCTCTATCAAAATACCAATTACCTGATCAATCTCGGCCTTGGTCATATTACCTTTATCCCCAAAGGTCATCAGCCCAGCCGATTCTGTCACCATGGCAGCATCCATAATGCCGATAGAAGGAATATCCAAAATGGCGGTTTTTCCTTTAAAGGCCGGATCAAACAGCTCAGCCCAGCTGCTAATCTCGCGACCTACTAAGTCAGGCCGATAGCCCAAGGTATCGGCATTGTACTGAAAGGGAATCATAGTGGCCCAGCCAGTAGGCTCGGCGGCAAATTCTTTAGAATCTTTGTCTTTAGCGTACATCACCTTAATTGGCGAAGTCCCTTGAGCAGTTTCGACCGGAAGCCCATTAAACTTACCTGTAGTAAAGATAGGAACAATTTGGTCAAAGCCTTTGATACGGTTGATATCAATCGGCTGTAGGTTGCCAGAGGGCATTACCAGCGGCAGGCTAAAATACTCACCGTCAAACATGTCGTACTGTCCGGGCTGAGTAATCGCGATTTGATTGTTCTCTTCGGTGCTCAGCGCCTTGAGGTCAATCTTAAAACCCAAATCTTCCTGGGCTTTGTTGCGAATATCGTTAATCTGGGCAACCCCAGTCCCAATAAAGCGCAGCGTAACATCTTTCATAGCGTTGGCGTTGACTTCAGGGCCTTTAGCAGGATTGTTGGGAGTTCCTACCGGGGCTTCTGTTTTGCTGCCACAGCGGGCAGTTGCCAGAGCAGCGCCTGTAGCTAGCCCGGTTTGAATCAAGCGGCGACGAGTAAAGTTAGGCATTGTTTTTTACTATCAAAAAAATGGTAAGCCAGAAAAACAGAAGCTTGTTTCTCTTTTGTATTTGATTGAGAGGTTTGATCGAGAAAGAAACTAATAGGGGAGGAAAACGCAGTCTTGCGCTGACCACCGAACAGTCACTGACTGCCCGACTTCGAGCCCTGCGGTCAGCCAATCGGTCGTACGTACTTTGTACAGCAGAGGCTGTCCGGTGCTTTCTATCACCAGGATCACGCGGGTGACATATCCAGTTAGCTCAGCGTCCATAATGCGAACATCTACATGGTTGGCCGGATGGTTGGCCGGATGGTTGACGTTTGCGGCTAGCTGAGTCTCTAGCTCGCGCCGTTTGGGGACTAGCTGAATTAAGTCGGGGCGAACAGAACAGGCGGCTTGTGACCCGTTTGGCAGCGCGAAACCTTTGCAAAAAAGTGTTCCTATGCCTTCAACATCTAGCTCAATTAGCTCTTTAACGCCGTCAGTGGGCGATGAGCCAACGACCTTGCCTGCAAATATATTGTTGTCGCCAATGAATTTAGCAACAAACTGAGACGCGGGCGCGTTAAATAATTCTGTAGGGCTGGCAACCTGATCGATGCGACCGTGGTTCATCACGACAATTTGATCGGAGAGTGAAAAGGCTTCTTCTACATGGTGCGTTACCTGAATAAAGGTGAGGCCAAACTGCCGTTGAATTTTGCGCAGCTCTCCTCGCATTCTGACGCGCAAGTTTTCATCAAGTGCGCTTTGCGGCTCATCGAGCATGAGCACTTGGGGGCGATTGACCAGCGCGCGGGCAAGGGCGATGCGCTGCTGCTGGCCGCCGCTGAGCATACTTGGCTTACGCTCGGCGGTGTGAGAAAGGCCCACTAGCTCTAAAATTTCATCGACTCGGGCAGCCCGCTCTGGCTTAGCAACGCCTTTCATCTTGAGGCCGAATTCTACGTTCTGCCAGATGGTTTTGTGCGGAAACAGCGCGTAGTTTTGAAACATCATGGCGGTGTTGCGCTTGGCGGGTGGGAGGTTGGTAACGTTGCGATCGCCAATCAAAACCTCTCCTTTGCTCACCTCCTCATGCCCAGAAATCATCCGCAGCGCCGTTGTTTTACCACAGCCACTCGGCCCTAGCAGGCAGCAGTAAGCCCCGGCTGGAATATCTAGCGTGATGTTTTCAATGGCGGTAAAATCACCGTATTTTTTAGTAATCGAGCGCAGCGCTACACCAGCGGCTACGGTGGCCTGCTGGGTTGTCTTCGAGACTTTACCGGACAGCAGCGGATCTGTAATAGGCGGCTGAGTTGCGATCGTCATCGGGCGTTACCTGATGTAAGAGAGCATGTAAGAGAAACTTACGCAGAACAGCGATAGTGCTGATCGAGCTGAAGAAGGGTGTGTAGCAAAACGTTTGCGCCCTGCACGCATTGTTCTGGAGAGGTATATTCGGTTTCAGAGTGGCTGATGCCTGATTCGCTCGGGACAAAAATCATGCCCATATCGGTAATTTGGGCCATTTCTTGGGCGTCGTGGCTGGCTCTGCTGGGCAAATGCATGTGGCTTAAAGAAAGCTGATCGCAAACCTGGGCGATCGCATGTTGAATATGAGAGTTCGCCAAAGACGGCTGGTTTCGCAGCAGCGGCGAAATTTCGATCTTGGTTTTCGTTTCTATTGCAATGATAGCCATCTCTTCTTGCAGCTTCATCATTAGCTGATCTAAATGGGCATCGTCTAAATCTCGAATATCTAGCGACAGCTCAACATAGTCGGGCACCGTATTAGCCACGTTAGGAGATGCCTCTAGGCTGCCGACGGTCGCCACCTGATCGCCCACCCGATTGCCCAATGTATGAACCGCTAGCACCAGTTTAGAAGCCGCAACCAGAGCATCTTTACGCATCGACATCGGGGTTGTCCCGGCGTGACTGGCCTGACCTTTAACGGTAAATATATACCGCCGCTGTCCAACAATCCCCGTCACTACGCCAATCTCCTTTCTAGCAGCTTCTAGCACTGGCCCTTGCTCCACGTGCAGCTCAACAAAAGCCGCCACATCAGCAGGCGTCAGCCTAGCGAAGGCTCTTCGCGACCAGTTACCGCCTACTTTTTCTAAGCACTGCTCAATCGACTCGCCCGTTGCACTGCGATATGCCTCAGCATCGTGGCCTAAATTGCCCGAAAGCGCCTTACAGCCCACCATCGTTCGCTCTTCGTCAGCAAAAACAACAACGTCTAAAGGATGGTTTAAAGTGAGCTGATTATCCCGCAGCGACCTCACGACTTCGAGCCCAGCAAGTACGCCATAAGCGCCATCATAATGGCCCGCATTGGGCACCGTATCAATATGAGAGCCCGTCATCAAGGCGGCTACGGGCTGATTTGAGGGGCTGTTTGCTCGTCCGTCATAACGGCCAAAAATATTGCCTGCCGGGTCAATTGTGATCTGCATTTTGGCCTCACGCATCCAGCGCTGCACCAGCTCGCGAGCTAAACAGTCTTCCTCGCTAAAGGCCAAGCGCTGTACGCCGCCGTTAGGCAAAGCGCCGATTTCTGCTAGCTGAGCAATGCTTTGCATAAGCCGATCACGGTTGACCTGAAGTGCTGAGGCTAAACTGTTCACGGCTGAGACTCCCAAAAGGTGTAGAGACTAAAGAAGCTGCTCTATTGTTTTCTATGGTTTCTCCAAAGTCCTTGTATAGAACTCTTTATAGAAAGAAGCTTCTGGGTAATAGAATACTACCTGAGGTTTTCAACCTGTGTGTACACAGAACATATACACAAAATGCGGTGGCTAAAACTGTATCAAGCTTATCCAAAAGCAATCATTGACCTACCGCCTGCTCAGCCTCTATTGTTAAAAATGTCAAAAATGTTAAAGGCACCTGCGATTAATTGTTCTTTTCTTTCCAATAGTTCTATCTATACAGAGGTATTGCCCCATGCCTGATGCATCGCCCAAGCATGTCTTTATCTGCGGTTCGGCTCTGCGCGGCCAGCCCGACCATCAAAACCTGCAGTCAGCCACTTTTTTAGGCGAAGCTAAAACGGCTCCAAACTATCGGCTACATGCAGTTAAAGACGGCTGGCACCCCGGCATTTATGAAGTAGAAACCGATGGTATTTCTATTCCAGGTGAGGTCTATGAGCTAACGCCAGAACAGTATGACTATTTGGTTTCTACTGAGCCGCCAGATATGTATCCAGCGGAAGTGACGCTGGTGGATGGGGAAAGTGCGATCGCGATGCTCTACCCTAAAAAACTGATCGAAGCAGGCAGCTGGCCAGACATTTCTGACATTGGCGGCTGGGCAGCGTACAAATCACAACAGAAATAACGAAACATGGTCAAAGTGCTGATTAAGGGCGGACGCATTGTCACCGCTGTCGATGACTACATGGCCGATGTTCTGATAGAAAACGGCAAGATTGAGGCCATTGCTCGTACGCTGCAAATTGAAGATGCTGAAGTTCACGATGCCACGGGGCTGCTGGTCATTCCCGGCGGCATAGACGTGCACGTACATATGGAAACCCCCATGGGCAACGGCGTATACACCTGCGATACGTTCGAGAGCGGCACCCTATCAGCGGCCTTTGGTGGCACGACCACTATCATCGACTTTGCCCAGCAGTTTCAAGGCGAGAGCCCCAAGGCCGCGCTAGATAGAAGGCTGGCAGCGGCGGAGCCTCAATGCTGTGTGGACTATGGCTTTCACGTGATTTTGACTGATGCAAATGAGGATGCGATCGCCGAACTCCCCGATCTGGTAAACCACGAAGGCGTCTCTAGCTTTAAGCTCTACATGGCCTATCCCGGCGTCCTGATGGTAGATGACGCGGCCATTTACAAGATTATGCGAAAGGTGGGCGACCACGGCGGCATGGTAAACGTTCATGCTGAAAACGGCCTTGTGATTCAGGCGCTAATTGAGGAGGCGCTAGCGGCGGGCAATACCTCACCGAAATTCCATCAGATGACGCGGCCCCGACTGATGGAAGGAGAGGCTACCCATCGAGCAATCCGAATTGCGGAGCTGGCGGAAGTGCCTGTGTACATTGTGCATCTATCTGCAAAAGAGGCTTTAGATGCAGTGGTAGAAGCGCGCGATCGCGGCATTCACGCCTTTGCTGAAACCTGCCCGCACTATCTCTTTTTAGATCAGTCGGCGTATGAGCATCCAGGGTTTGAAAGTGCCAAATACGTGATGACCCCACCC
>JBARVS010000457.1:0-2913 GCA_049646385.1 Phormidesmis sp.
GCGTTAGAGAGCGAAGTTCAAGAGCGTGAGAAGGCGGAAGAATCGCTAAAAGTTTACGTTCACGCGCTCACCCACGACCTGCGCAACCCGGTAACTGGCATGAGCCACGTGCTGCAAAGCTTGGGTCAGCAGCAGCTAGTAGGAGAAGATCCGCCCAGTGCCAAAATTCCGCTTTCAGTGCTGGCGCGAATGCAGTCCGGGTGCGATCGCCAGCTAAAAATGATCAACACCCTAATTGAAACCTACAACATTGAAATTTGGGGCGTGCCTATCCATCGCCAGCCTTTTGACCCCTCAGAGCTCATTCAAGCCGTGGTTGAAGAATGGCAGCTTAGCTTTAAGAAAAAGCGGGTGACAATAACCTTGCAGATTGACCCTGACCTCCCCTGGATAGAGGGCGATCGCGATCAGCTTTGGCGCGTATTTGAAAACCTGCTGGGCAACGCGATTAAGTACAACCCGCCAGGAATCACCCTGACGATTAGAGCAGAGCGATCGCAGTGGTTTTTGCGCTACAGCCTCAGCGACAACGGCATCGGCATCCCTTACGACCAGCAAAGCGCTCTTTTTGACCTATACAGCCGGGGCACGAGTGAAAGTTCTATTTCCCATTCAACGCCAAACCCAACGCAAGGACTCGGGCTCGGACTTTACATCTCTCGCCGCATTGTCGAAGCCCACGGCGGCAACATCGGCGTCATCAGCCAGCCCGGTAAAGGCGCTCAGTTCTGGTTTGACTTGCCTATCGTCGCCGCCCGCTAGCTGCCTATGAGTGATGTAGCTTAATCGTACCGATACCAAGAGGAAGCTGCTTGCAGTCATCGCACACTACGCTTAAAGCGCGATTTTTATTACAGATGACGCGAAATTTGCTACAGCGATCGCGAAATTTATTGTAAAGTGCGCGAAATTTACTACAGATGGCGCGAAAAATGTAATAAACAGCGCGAAGTTTGTTACAAATCACGCGAAATTTACTACAAATGACGCGATCTTTACTACAAATGGCGCGATCTTTACTATAGCGCGCGCGCTGAGCTTTACAAATTCCGCCCAGGCTTGCGAAACGAAAGCGTTGAAACCCGCTCGGTTGGAGTTGTTCGCACTTAACCCATAGCGTTAAACCACGTTGAGTTCTGAGCGTAAAGCGGCGGCGATCGCCCCGCAGCACCAGCAGCAATAATAGGCATATTTCTACTTGATTTTCAAGTAAAATCTTACACAATTGACAAAAGGTGAAGCTCACATGCTATCTGCACTATCTGCTCGCCTTTTTCGTTCACGCCTTTTGCAGTCAGTGTCTTTGCAGCGGCTGCTGACGGTTACCGCCGTGAGCCAAATTTTAGGAACGGTTGGCTTGGTCGGCTATCTCTCTTTTAAGAACGGTCAAAAAGCCGTAGAAGAGTTGGGCAATCAGCTCATTAGCTCGACGAATTCTCATGTTGAACAAGAGCTTGAAGACTATCTGGCGATACCTCACGTCATTAACAATCTCAACATAGATGCTGTAAAAAGCGGCCTGCTAACTATCAAAGATCCAAAAGTATTAGAGTATCGGCTTTGGAATCAGCTTCAGGCGTTTAAAACGGTGAGCTACGTTTACATCAGCAGCACTCAAGGCGGCAGCGTTGCGGTCGGTCGTGACAAAAACAGCAACTTTTTGATAGAACAAACCGACGCTTATCCCAACGGCGGTAACTACAGCATTTTTAGAGCCGATCAGCAGGGCAAGCGCTTGCAGCTAATGCAGGTGATTCAAAATCAAAGTGCGCCTAGTCGCCCGTGGTTTAAGCAGCCCGTTGCCGCTAAAAAAGCCGTTTGGACTCAGCCTTTTAGCTATGTAAATCGTGAATCTATTACTGCAATTTCAGCCTCAGCGCCGCTGTACGATTTGGCTGGAAAGCTGCAGGGCGTCACCACGGTAGATATTGATCTCGATCATCTCAGCTACTTTTTGCAGACGCTGGTTTCTAGCGAGCAGGAGCAAATCTTTGTGATGGATCGTCAGGGCAAGCTGCTGGCCTCTTCAGAACAAATGCCGACAATTGCAATTCGCGATCGCGCCAAAATCATCCAGGCCCACAGCAGCCCAAATCCTTTGGTACGGCAAACCGTGCAAGCTTTAGAGACTCAGTTCAAGGCGCTGGCCAACATCTCGCAGTATCAATCAGCAATGGAGATTAACGGTCAATCTTACTTTGTGCAGGTCAATCCCTGGAAAGATGGTGTTGGCCTCGATTGGCTTGTGGTTGTAATGGTGCCGCAGGCCAAGTTTATGGCTCAAATTCAAATCAACAACAGAATTACAATAGGTCTGTGTTTGCTCTCGGCAGCGATCGCCACTCTCATCGCTACCCTCATTGCCCATCGCATCAGCGCCCCCATCTCAAGGCTCAGCGCCGCGAGCCAGACTATTACAGAGGCCAGCCGACACAACTTTGCAGGCGGCAAGCTCGATCCCATGTTAAAAACATCGGGCATTAAAGAATTTAAAACGCTGGCGCTTAACTTTGAGCGGATGAACGATCAGCTCCAAAGCTCTTACGCGCAGCTAGAAGACTATTCTCATTCGCTAGAAGCTAAGGTAAGAGAGCGGACGCTAGCGTTAGAAAAAGAGATTGTTGTCCGCAAGCAGGCAGAAGCCCAGAGCTTAAAAGCAAAAGAGATCGCCGAAGTTGCGAATCAGGCTAAAAGTGAGTTTTTGGCGAATATGAGCCACGAGCTGCGATCGCCCCTTAACGCCATCTTAGGGTTTGCCCAGCTCATGAGAGTCAGCAACACGCTCTCAGCCGAGCATCACGACAGCACTAGCGTCATTAGCCGCAGTGGAGAGCACCTGCTCAATATGATTAACGACGTGCTTGATATGTCTAAAATTGAGGCGGGCTACGTTACCTACACGCCCGTCGAGTT
>JBARVS010000458.1:0-5417 GCA_049646385.1 Phormidesmis sp.
GGAGCAAGGTAACCGGATTGGGTTTCGTGACAACCTGCTATACGTCACTTTGGGACTATTTGGCGCGATCACATCCTTTGCTCTCTCCAGCGACGAGAACGTCCCGGCATTTCTAGTCATTCCCTGGGTTTGCATTGTTATGGGCTGGACTTACATCGTCAACGATGAAAAAATCTCTGCGATTGGTCGATACATTCGCTCTGCCTTGGAAACACGTTTCGCAAAGCTCATCGGAGGCGCAGCCGACGACCAGCCCATGTTTGGATGGGAAATAGAGCATCGCACTGATTCTCGTCGCGTTAGCCGTAAATATCTACAGCTCTTAGTTGATCTGCTTACCTTTGTATTCTCTGGATTGGTTGCTTTGCTGTTGTTCTGGGCGTCGCCATCGTCACCTTCGCCCTTGTCTATGGTTCTGTCTGTAATTGAGCTAGTACTGCTGATTGGGTTGGGTATCAAAATTATCACTTACGCAGACCTGACAGAAGGAAAATAGCCAGTTGAGAGATTAGCGCCAGAAAAAGCGATCGCCTAACGGCGAAAGAGGGACATACCTGTAAAACTTGGCAGAGGGCAAGAGTGCTAGAGGGTAAAGGGCTACACAAGAGCCCTGGGCGCGGCACAACTCACTCGAAAACCGACATCGTCGTTGTCGTCGTCGGGTGTAAGGTCGAAGCGAAACGCGGAGCAGCAAGGCATCGGAACGTCGTCCCAGGAACCGCCACGGAGAACGCGCTCGGCTGAATTTCCACCTTCTATCCAAGCGCTGCCGTCAGTAGGGGCTCCTTTGTAATTGTTATGCCAGTGGTCTTGGCACCACTCCCACACATTGCCATGCATATCGTAGAGACCCCAACGATTAGGCGGATATTGCTTTACTGCCGTCGTTTGACCAATTTCTTTAGCATAGTTCGCCAGCTCGTGCGTGATCTGTGATCCGAAGTGGCAAACCGTTTCTGTTCCAGCGCGACAAGCATACTCCCATTGAGCTTCACTGGGTAACTGAAAAAGCTTTCCTGTCCGGTTCGATAATCGCTGGCAAAACTCCGTCGCTTCTTCCCACCTCACTTGCTCTACAGGTAGGTCATCCCCTTTAAAGCCAGAAGGTTCAGGCTTCAACGCGATATTTTCTACGTCATACCCAGCAACCACACGCCACTGCGCCTGAGTTACTAGCGTTGCTCCCATTAGGAACTGAGGCAGTTTTACCCGATGCTGAGGCCGTTCAGATCCGGAACCGTTGTCATCATCATCGGCACTGCCCATCATAAACTCGCCCGCTGGAATCAGCATCATCGTGAGTTTTATACCGCTACCCAGCTCCAAAGTGTAGCTCTCGTTCGAACATTCGTAATGATGCAGTGTGGTGTAGTTCTGAATTTGCTTCTTCACAACCTCTGACGATGCAATAATTTGCAGTGCCCCGGTTTTGGAATGCCGCGTTATCTGTTTCGTTTGTGCCCAGTGATAGGCTGCATCGTGATGGTCAGCATGGAGCACCGTCCAGGTTTCACCATCTTTATAAAGAATGGCTCTCAGATCCTGTGAAATTCTTGCTGACCAAAGGTTCTGATTTTTCGTCTTCGTAATACGTTTAAAGCTCAAGCCCGGGTGGGCCGGATTGTCCAAAAACTTAGTCAAAAACGTCCAGACACGCTTCGCTTCTTTGGCTGTTAGTCTAGAAACTGCGCTAGGAAGCGCCTGATCGATTAGAACAGCCATAAAAAGCACGAATTGGATACAGCCAGAGGATTATAGCCTAAGCGCTATAGAAATTTTGTGACTGCAAGCGTTGCAACCTGTAGTCATGACAGGTAACGGTAAACCGTACAGAATGCAGTGAAGTCTATAGCTAGATATAGACTGAAAAGTACTGTACAGACTTCTTTTGTCTATGGCTGCATCAAACCAACCACCAGAGTGATCGCTCTTCAGAGTATCGCGATAATGACTATTCGTCGCTATGCTCAAAGTACACGGGGTGGTTCAACGGCAGGTAACACTTTTGGTCTGGCACCATAGCCTCAAATCACTGTCAGAAAAAGCCTGTAGAGACTTGGTCTGCGATAAAAGTGTTACCCCCGTTCCTTGGAAATTGAACCGTGCCGAAAATTTCGCCCTTAGCTACAGCACCTCTCTTCTTAGCGCGGCTAGTAAACTCAAGTCGATACTTGCTAATGGCCTTGAATCCGCCAGACTTGAGCATATCGGAAGGTCGGGACTGAGTAGCCATGATTAAGCCTGCTGCCAGCTCGCGCCAATCTTCAGACTTTAGCGCCTGCTTCGTAGCTTCGAGCGCGGCGGCGGCATCAAATCCTGTGAGGTTATCGCGCTGGGTGGCTGTCTTAGTTTTATTAGCAGCCCTCACTGTGTCGTAATCTTCAGCAGATGCCATCAGGTAGGACTCTGCAAGGTGATTAACGACAGTGCCTTTGCTGGTTTGCTTCTCAACTTTCAAAGACTTAGGAATAGGCTGCTCATTGAAGTAAGCACGCATTGCTTTGCGGTAGGCGCTCACGTAGCTGGTGCGAGTGCTGGATTTGGCGAACTCAGCCGTCAACCACTCAATCTCTGACTCACATAGGCTTTTTACCTTAGCCGGATCGTCAGTCTGTGCCAGGCGGAAAAGTAGCTCACAGATACGGCTTTGGATTTTGCTGTTACTCTTGCCTAGCTTGGCATAGGGCAGAAGGGTTTCGCGGGTGATAGGGGCGACGACTGTAGTGGGCATAGCGGAAACCGGGTTGTGTGTCTTGTTACTATATTATCTAACTTGTTCCCTTGCGTTAATTAAATGTCTAGACAGTTAAATCGTTAAATGTTTAACCTTCTAGCCGGTTAAGTCCTGGTACTATTCAGTCACGAATTAGTTAGGCAGACAGATGATCATCACAGTGGCTAGCTTTAAGGGGGGCGTTGGCAAAACAACCACCGCAATACATATTGCAGAGTTCTTACAATCGGACGCTAGCACCCTGCTAGTAGATGGCGATTTCAACCGCTCATCCCTGCAATGGGCCAAGGCAGGCAACCTTAAATTTCAGGTATGCGATGAAGCGGAGGGCATTAAGTACGGTCGCAAAGTTGAGCATATCGTTATTGACACTCAGGCGAGGCCATCACTAGAGGAACTGGTGACGTTAGCCGCTGGGTGCGATCTGATGATTGTGCCAACAACGCCAGATGCTTTAGCTATGGGGGCAACGTTCAAAATGTTCAAACATTTAGACGGTCAAACATTTAAGATGCTGCTTACCATCGTTCCACCAAAGCCGAGCCGCCGTGGTGAGGAGGCCAGGGCCGCAATTGAAGCCGCAAAGCTCCCGCTATTCTCAACCGATATCAGGCAACTTGACGCTTTCAAAAAAGCAGCCGAGCAGGGTAAGCCAGTCAATGATATTGAGGGCGATCGCAACTCGGGTATTGCTTGGAACTGCTATCAGAAAGTAGGTGAGGAAATTTTGAGACATGGCTGAAGCAAACCGATACCTGAATTTGTTAGATGAGCTGAATAGCGGCGATAAACCGACAGCAGAACCAGCGCCAGAAAAGCCCAAAAAGGAAAAACATAAAGCTGGAGTAACGAAGAAAAAGCCGCCAACAGCACGAGTAAAGTCTGATCCAAAGATGTCGCGTGTAGCCAGAAGCAACTTGGCAAAATCTAAGAACCCAGACTTTGAGAAAGGCACCTACTATCTGCCCAAAACGACTACTCACAAAATGCGCATCTATGCCGCTACTGAGCAGGTTGAAATGAGCGACTTGGTAGATCTGGCAGTCAACGAATACCTGAATAACCATGCTCCAGAAAATGATTAGCAGCTTAAATGTTCAGACAGTTTCAGCCTAAATGTTTAACTGGTTAAGCTTAAATGTTTAGACAGCTTCAATTTAAATGTTTAGACAGTTTTAGTCTAAATGTTTAGCTGGTCAAGTTTGAATGTTTAGACAGCCTCAGCCTAAATGTTTAGCTGTCTGGACTTGAATGTTTAGACAGTTACAGTGTCGAAAGTTGATTGTCAGGGTCGGGCATTCTATTCCGTAACGTTGGGTTTGCTATGGCTGAAACTTTTCTAAATGACTTGATACTGTGGCTAGATATATCCGTAGGATTTGGCTTTGTGCTGCTGGCGTATCACTCAAAAAGTAAGCCCCGATAGAGCAAATCTATCAGGGCAATTTGTGTGGTGTTTTGGCTAGCTTAGACCACCTTCCAGCTGAACGTTTTTCGGCTGCATTTTGGGTTAGAGCATTTGACTGAAACATTGCCTTTTCCGTTAGGCGATCGCTTGCTGTAGCTTGCGCTGTGGTGGCTGCATTTTGGGCAGTGAGTGCCCTGATTTAACAGCGCTTCTAGGTCGGTGCTGAGCGGGTCTGATGAGGTGCTAGTGGCGGTGCTGGCAGGTGCAGAGGTCATCTGGTCACCCTCTACGGTGCTAGTCTGCACCCTCTGCTGTGATTGAGCTGCACCCTGTTCACCCTCTAGCAGGGTACGCGGTGCTACCCCCTCATTTTCGGGGTTTTCATTTTGGGCGGTGCTGACGGTGCCAGCGGTGCTGAGCGCGGCGTAATGGCCAGGAGAGGGCGCAGCACATAGCCATGCTTCAGTAGGCTTTTCTGGCTCATAAACTAGGATCGTGTACTTGTCGCTACGGGCTAAACGCGCCTTATATTCAGCTCGTAATACTGCCTTCTTTTGAGCTGAGACAGCACCCATCAGATCACTATCCAATGCCTCAATAATCGTCTGACCAAGGAATAGGCTAGTGGTGTTGAAGAAGTCGTTTTTCTTCAGATTCACATCAGAGCAGAGTGCTGATTGGGTCACAAACAGTAGTTTAACTTTGTGCTCACGGCCTACCTTCAAGCCGGTTTTGATGTTGGTCGCAAACTTCTTTGCTGTGTAGTCTTTGCTGTCGAGAATATCGACTAAGCCATACATAAACTCAAGCTCATCTATGATGTGAAATTCAGGGTTGAACTTAGGAGCAGGCGTGTTATTTTCAGCGGCTTTCTTACACAAGTCGATTCGCTTCAGGCACTCTTCAGCCAAGCTAAATAGAGCCGGTAGGCAATCGGTACTGTAGTAAGTCGGCGTCAAATTTCCCCACACTTCGCGGGCGGTAACTTTGGGGTCGTAGAGCTGATAAGTGCTTAGAAAAGTCTGCGTTAAGTAGTTGGTGATGTTGCCCAGCAAAACCGATTTACCGCTGCCAGAGGGCGCGGCGATACGTACCTGAATCGCGCTAGAAATTGCCTGCTCAAGCTTGCTCAGTGGCGGCTCATTGATAGTGGCCTTCGCTGCAATCTTGGCGTCAGTCTGGCAGGTAATCGTGATCAGGTTCCCCTCGACGGCGACTGCGGGCAAAGCATAAAGCCCTAGCTCTAGCTGCAACTTTTCCATTAGTGGCAAAACA
>JBARVS010000459.1:0-6265 GCA_049646385.1 Phormidesmis sp.
TGTCGGGGGCGCAGGATTTGGAGCCTACGCTGCGGCCAATGCTTACTTAGACAGTTTTGCTACACAGCAGAACATAGCAGAAAACAGCCGATGGCTTAGTCTCAATTGGGACGCCTGCGATTTAGACGAATCTACTCAAACAAATGCAGCTTCCGAGCTAATGGCGCTAGCCATGTCCAAAGAGGAAGTATGGCACACCACCCAGCGCGCAATAGCTCAGCTAAAACTTAACCCATCTGAATTCTCTCAGCTCATCATCTCGCCCCGAAATCTCGCCCCCAGATTAGCCGCAGCCTTTACCCGTCAAAAGATTAATCCAGACGACTCACCGGATAGCTTAGCTGATAGCCCAAATCCACTAACCTCCACTCACACGCGCCCTACTTTAACCACTGCCTATGTCGCACCAATCACCTCCATAGAGAAAAAAGTTGCCAACGCGATGGGAGAGTTGCTAGGAATTGAAGCCGTCGGCATGAACGACAACTTTTTTGAACTCGGAGGCCATTCTCTTTTGGCGATTCAGGCCGTCACTCAGCTTAGAAAAGAATTTCCAGTGGAGCTACCCATGCGAGCCTTTTTGTTTGAAGCGCCCACCGCCGCAGGCATTGCCAAAATTATCCAGGAGCAAGTCGATGAGTTCGAGCAAACGGCAAACCAGTCAACGTTAGAAAGCCTACTAGACCAAATTGAAGAAATGACACCAGAGGAGGTGAAAAATGAAATTTAGCCTATTTTACTTTGACGGCGATGGTCTAAATATTCAGGACAATCCTTACAAACTGTTGATTGAAAGCGCTCAGTTCGCTGACCGTAACGGCTTCAGTGCTGTGTGGACGCCAGAACGCCATTTTCACGCCTTTGGTGGACTGTATCCAAATCCGGCGATGACCAGCGCGGCGCTAGCAATGGTGACCCAAAATGTACAACTTCGGGCGGGCAGTGTCGTGCTGCCGCTGCACCATCCGGTTCGCGTCGCTGAAGACTGGGCCGTTGTTGATAGGCTTTCTAATGGGCGGGCTGCGATCGCCTTCGCCTCCGGCTGGACAATGGACGAATTTATTCTCTCTCGCGAGCCTCACGGCAGTCGCAAATCTGTGATGTGGCGCGGCCTAGAAGCTGTACAAAAGCTGTGGCAGGGCGAGGCCGTTGCGTTTGAAGATGCGGCGGGCCGAACCGTCAGCGCCAAAACCTTGCCCCGGCCAGTGCAGGCCAAGCTGCCGGTATGGGTGACCTGTCAGTCGATGGAGACCTTTATCGAGGCCGGACGGCTGGGCGTAAATGTTTTGACTTCTTTGTTAGGAGAGACGCTGGAGCAGGTTGCGCCTAAAATTGCAAGATATCGAGAAACGCTGGGTAAGCACGGGCACGATCCCCAATCTCGGACGGTTTCGATGATGATGCACACCTTTTTGGGTCAGGAAGTTGAACAGGTAAAAGAGGATATTCGTCAACCCTTTTGCAATTATTTGAAGACTCATTACGGCCTGTTAGAGAATTTGGCAAAAGGCATGGGATTGGACGTGAGTTTGGATGATTTTTCTGACGACGATCTCGATAGTTTGCTATTATTTGGTGTGGAAGGATTTATGAAAGGCCGTGCTTTAATTGGGACACCCGAGAGCTGCCAGCCCTTTATTCAGCAATTGAGTGACGCAGGCGTCGATGAAGTCGCCTGTCTCATAGATTTTGTTCAAGACTTTGACGCGGTAATGGGATCGCTGCCTTATTTGGCGAAGCTTAAGCTGCGCTGCGAGGAAGAGATTTTGGCGGTTACTTTTTGAGGGTTCTAGGGAGGGTCGCCTCCTGTCGAAACTAGCCAACCGTATACCTCAGAAGAGTTCAGTGTAATGGTCGATAATAGCCCAAAAACTCAACTAAATAACCAACCACTGAGCGATTCTCCACAGGAGAGGCTTCGCCAACGCATCGCGTCACTTTCGCCTGCACAGCAACAGCTCTTTCGCCAACGGCTTGAGGCCCAAGGTATCCCGTGGAATGTAGCCGTCGCACCAGAAAAAAACGCAAAGCTGTCACTCATTCCTCGACCAAAGCGGCTACCACTATCGGCCTCACAAAAGCACCTTTGGGTACTGCATCAGCTATATCCAACCACCACCGCTTACCATATTGCGCTGGTGCTGAGGATGCAGGGATCGTTAAAACCACAGGCACTTCAACAAAGCTTGCAAGAGATTATTGATCGCCACGAATCGCTTAGAACCGTTTTCTTGCAGGAAGATAATCGCCCCTATGTTGAGGTGCTACCACAGGTTCAACTGATCCTGTCACTGACCGATTTGAGGGGGGAAAAAGATCCTGCGGCAGAAGCTATACGCCAGCAAAATCAACTCGCTCAAAAATCTTTTAATCTTAAGAGAGGGCCGCTGATTCGAGCTGAGCTATGGCAAATCGCAGATGATACGTTTGAATTTGGGCTGGTGTTGCATCATCTTGTTGCCGATGGTTGGTCGCGGGGCGTTTTGCTTCGAGAGCTGGCCTTTAACTATCGCAGTCAGCTTTTGGTTGAGTCGGAGCTTCAGCTACCAAAGCTGACCGTTCAGTATCCTGACTACGTTTTGCAACAGCAGCGGTGGCTAGAGGGCGATGAATGTCAGCGTCAGAAAGCTTACTGGAAACAACAGCTTGCCGATTTGCCTGAGCTGACGCTTCTAACCGATGGCGTCGCAGGGACTCGTTTTGCTAGCCAAATCTGCACTAAAACTTTTTCAGTAGAACAAACTCAGGTGATTAAGGCGATCGCAGCTCAATCGGGCGTCACTGTATTCATGTTGCTGCTTACGGTGTTCAAACTCCTGCTACATCGTTATAGCGGCCAAAATAACGGGCAGAGCGATATTGCCGTGGGCGTTCCTGTAGCAGGGCGCAATGTTTCAGAAGTTGAACCGCTCATTGGATTTTTTGTAAATACTTTGGTGATGCGATCGCGCCTCAACTCACAAGCCTCTTTTCCTCAGTGGCTACAGCAGGTGCAGGCCAATTTAGCCGACGCGCTACAGCATCAAGAGATTCCTTTTTCGGAAGTGGTCGATGCAGTGGGGGCTGCTCGCGTGCCTGGAAAAAATCCGCTCTTTAGCGTGATGTTTCAGGTGCAGAGCGCTGGCTATCAGCTTCAAAATGCCGAACAGCTCGGGCTAGGAATGCCGGATTTAGCGATATCGCAGCGGTGGATTGCGCCCACAGAAACTAAGTTTGACATGAGCTGGCATGTGATTGAGCGGGACGGTAAGCTGCTGGTGGCGACCGAGTATAGAACGGCGCTGTTTGAACGGAGTCGTATCGAGCAAATGCTCGGCCATTTTCATACGCTGGTTGATGCAGTTGTTGAAAATCCCAGCCAGAAAGTTTCGCAATTTTCTCTGCTATCTAATCTAGAAAAAGAGAGGATTCTGACGGATTGGAGTCAGGGCGAATCTGTAGAAAAAACGACGCATTGCTTCCCTCAAAGATTTGAGCAACAGGTGGAAAAGACGCCGAACGCGATCGCTACTTGTGACTATGCTCAGCAGGGAAAAACCCAGACAAAAGTAGCTCAACAAAGAACAGTGCGATCGCTCACCTACCAACAGCTCAACTGTAGGGCAAACAAGCTAGCCCACTGGCTTCGCAGCAAAGGCGTCGAGTCAGAAAGCTTAGTCGGCATTTGCTTAACCCCAGGCATCGACTTACTCACTGCACTGCTAGCCACGCTTAAAGTAGGTGCAGCCTATGTTCCGATAGATCCGACCCTGCCTTTAGAAAGAATACGATACATGCTAGCGGATGCTAAGCCTGCTATCCTCATTGTCCGCAGTGATTCTTTAGATTTAAGATTAATCGAGGAAGATTCTGTTGATGTTTTCTATATAGATACAGAAGACCATCAGCTCATTGCGCAGCCCGATCTCAATCTATCAACTGAACTCACGCCAGAAAATCTGGCATACGTCATTTACACTTCAGGCTCTACTGGCAGACCAAAAGGAACCCAGCTCACCCACGGCGGGCTGATTAACTACCTTGACTGGTGCCTAGCAGCCTATCCAATAGCGGAAGGATGCGGCGCACCCGTGCAGTCTTCTGTTGGATTCGATGCGACGATCACCAGTTTGTTTTCACCGTTGCTAGCCGGAAAGCAGGTGGTTTTTGGGCTAGGAGAAAATGAGATTGAGTCGCTTCAGGCGGCACTGTCAATGGGATTCAGCTTTATTAAATTAACGCCCGCCCATCTGAGCGCACTACAGCCGCTGCTAAAAACGCAACAGATTCAGCGTCATCTTTTACCCAAAGCTTTCATTATTGGAGGCGAAGCCCTGCAAAGTCACCATGTAGATACTTGGAGAAAACAGTATCCTGAAATCACTTTGTTTAATGAATATGGGCCTACCGAAGCAACCGTTGGCTGCTGCATTCATCGGGTTACTGTGCAAGATAGCAAAAATATCCCCATTGGTCGCCCTATTAATGGCGCTCAGCTTTACATTTTAGACGAGAACAAGCAGATAGTTCCGGCTGGCGTGCCTGGAGAACTTTATATCGGTGGCGAAGGCGTGGCCCAAGGGTATTTGAATCAGCCAGGGCTGACGGCTGAGCGGTTTGTGACTTTGAATTTGCTAGGCCGCCTTTATAAAACTGGCGATTTGGCCGCGTATCAGCTCAATGGCACCTTGCAATATTTGGGACGGATCGACAGCCAAATAAAGCTGAGAGGATTTCGGATTGAGCCGGGTGAGATTGAAGCTCTGCTGTGTCAGCATGAACAGATTGAGCAGGCGGTTGTAGTGCTGCGAGTAGAGGAGGATAGGCGATCGCTTATAGCCTATGTGACAACAACAGCCATACCAGCCAATAAAGTCTCCTCCAATCTGGTTAATATCCTCACCGAGCCGCTTTTCAATGAACTTCGCCAGCAGCTCAGCGAATTTCTGCCGAGCTACATGCTGCCTTCGCATATCATCAGGCTTGAGTCGCTGCCACTTACTGTCAATGGCAAAGTAGATCGCGCTGCCTTACCCGCGCCGACTGTAGAAGAATCGGACGTTGTGCAGCCACGCGATCGCAAAGAACGCATTCTCTTAAACATCTGGCAGCAGATCCTAAGCCGAGAAGATGTCGGCATATACGACAACTTTTTTGAGGTGGGTGGTGATTCTATTTCGGGTATGCAAATTGTCTCGCAGGCTCACGAGCAGGGACTACAGCTCACGCCAGCGCAGCTTTTTGAGCATCAGACCATTGCTGAGCAGGCGGCGATCGCAAAAGAAAAGTCAGCCGATACTTTCTCTACCAGCCTCTCTACGGCGCTACCCATCGGCGAGGTTCCACTTAGCCCCATTCAACAAGACTTCTTTGAGAAAAACTTGCCAAATCCCCATCACTACAATCAGGCTGTGATGGTGAAGGTGAATTCAGATATAGAAACGCCCGCATTGCAGGCGGCTTTAGAACAAATTGTCGAGCATCACGACAGCCTACGACTGCGATTTGAAGCGGTAAAAGGCGTTTGGCAACAGCAGTATGAAACCCCTGAAATGATTTCGGTGCCGCTAGATGAGTTGGATTTGACGGATCAGGGTGAGCAGGCTTTGGGTGAAGCGATTGCAGCGCTACAGGCAAGCTTGCACCTAACGGATGGGCCTTTGTTTAGAGGGGCGCTGATTGTGCGATCGCCCCATAAATATCTGCTTTTGATCGCGCATCACCTGTTAGTAGACGGCGTTTCTTGGCGAATTTTGCTAGCCGATCTGTCAGTTGCCTATCAGCAGATCGTTGACAAACAGCCGGTAGCCTTTCCCAACAAAACGACTTCTTTTGGCTACTGGACTCGCCACCTTAAACAGCAGTCTTTTGAGGCCGAACGCGCCTATTGGACTAAAGCTTGTTGCCCTGTATCGCCCTTGCCGATTGACCATTCTTCAGGTAGAAACAAAGTCGCTGACGAGAAAGAGATTGTTGTCTGCCTAAATGCCGAAAAAACAGCGTCATTAAAGACACTAAGGCTACCTACAAACGTCGTCCTATTATCTGCTTTAGCTCAGACTTTTAAGCAGTGGAGCCGAGATAACGTCTTGGTTCTAGACGTAGAAGGTCATGGGCGACAAGCCTGGGATGAATCTTTGAATCTCTCTCGCAGCGTAGGATGGTTCACAGCGCGGTATCCTTTAAGGCTGACCTTATCTGCTGGCACCTCTGATGAGCAGCTTGATCAAATAGAACAACAAATTGAGCAGGTGCCCAATGGAGGCGTAGGCTATGGTGCTTTACG
>JBARVS010000460.1:0-2081 GCA_049646385.1 Phormidesmis sp.
GCCAGGATGAATATGGCGATATTGGCCGGGTGCAAAGGCAGCAGATTTTGCTCAAGGCGCTGCGCCAGCGAATGACTAACCCCATAATTTTGACTAAGCTGCCGCAGATTGTGCGGGTGCTGCAAACCTATATTGACACCAACTTAACGACCGAAGAAATGCTGGCCTTAGCTGGGTTTGGGCTTAATTTAGACAGTCAGGAAGATTTGCATATGGTGATGCTGCCGGGGCGGTTTAGCGACCCTGAAGAATACACCGCTAGCTATTGGATTTCTGATCAGTCTGCCAGTAGTGACCTGATGCGCACTTATTTTGACGCCAAACCTGCTGAACTGGTTGCCGATGCTAGCCAAGCAGCTAACTATTACGAGCCGCCTTCAGCACGTGCCCTGAGTTCTTTGAAAATTGCGGTGCAAAACGCTACTGATGACCCTTATGCTAGTGCTTCTATGGCTGAGCACCTGCGAGAGTCAGGCTTTGACAATGTGTATATTGTGCGCGACTGGTCGGACATTGAGCCAGAAACGTCGGTGGTGGCTCAGCGGGGCGATATCGGCAGCGCGCGATCGCTCAAAGAAACCATCAACCTTGGCCAAATTGAGTATGACTCTACGGGCGATATTGACTCTGATTTAACGATTCGAGTGGGTGAAGACTGGCTACAGCAGGTTGATCCAACCTGGCAACGGCTGCCGTATGATGGGCCTAGATAGTTAAAGCGAGCTTTGGGTAAACAGCATGAGTTTTATCTCAATAGGTATAGCGCTGATCATGGCCTGCGGTTGGGTGCTTTTGTTGGCGCTGCCAGTGAGTCCTCAATAGGCAAACGTGTCATGCGATCGCGACTCTACACATCTTTTGGCATTTTTTTGCTCTCGGCTTCGATCAGTGCGTGCCAGCCGCAGCCTAACACCGCTAGCAGCTGGTTTGAGCAGGGGATGACGCAGGTTGAAAAGGGCCGCGCGGATGCGGCGATTGAGAGTTTTGATCAGGCGATCGCCCTTGGCTATTCAGAGGCATCTGTGTATGTCAACCGAGGGCTGCTGTATGACGAGAAAGGCAACTACGCGGCGGCGATCGCTGACTACACTACTGCCATTGAGCAAGCACCTGATCTAGATGAAGCCTACTACAACCGAGGCAACACCCACCACCAGCTCGGCGAGTTTCAAAAGTCTATAGCAGACTATAGCAAGGCTATTGAAATCAATCCTGACTACGCCTATGCCTATGCCAATCGGTCGGTGAGCTACGAGCAGATGGGTGAGGTTGAGCGGGCGATCGCCGACTTAAACAGCGCCCTCAAAATGTTTCAAGCCAATGACGATACGGCCAACGCTGACAAAGTGACTCAGGAAATTAAGCGAGTCAGTGCGCTAAAAGCCGCTCCTCAAAGCACCACTCGTTAAGTGACAGCAGGTAAATCCCACTGGGAGGCGCTGCCGTATGATGGGCCTAAATAAAACATTACTGATGTTTTACGGGCTGCTGACTCTACAGGCGATCGCTAGTCAACAGGCTCCATGGCTTGAGCAGCAATGTAAGGCTTGCCTTCATAAGCCTGTACGAGCTTAGGATCAATATCAACGTTGTACGCTGACTTAATGGTTGCTGGATCCATCTTTTCAACAATGCCCGTTAATTCGATGTTGGTGCCAACTGCAGGCGGTGTTGATTCGGTAAATACGAGAACTTCTTCGCCGCGCATCGACTCTTTGTCATACACCGTAAATAAATTAGGTGAGAGATCTTCTGTGACCTTTGTGCTAACGGTGACACTTTGTCCCATTAGCGTACTCAAATCAGTATCCGCATCAGCTTTTATGGCATCAGTTGTAGCTGTGCCTGCATTCGCGCCAGTGTCAACTTCTGCGCTAGGGGGTACAGCCGTTTGATCGCTAGGAATATCGGCTTCAGTATTACTTTCAGTGACTTCGGGTTGGCAGGCCGTCAGCGAGAGGGTGAATAGAGAGAACGCTACAGCACCCCCTATTTTTGCCATTCGGGTCAGGAGAGGACGGTTAGATAACTGCTTAGTCATTATGCGAGGTGCCTTTTCAAAACTTTCCATACCCTAAAGG
>JBARVS010000461.1:0-4615 GCA_049646385.1 Phormidesmis sp.
ATAATTGCACCCGCACAAAAAAACTCCCTAGAATCCGTTGGACTCCAGGGAGCAGTCAACCTACTCAAACAACAAAAACTAAAGATTAATCGAGACTCATCCCCGACACGCTAAGCGCCTTTGGACAAAGGATAAAAAAGCCAACCACAACCACAAAAGAGCATAGCCCAAAGAGCAAAGAACGCAGAGTGAAAGGAATCATAGTGACGAACCTGGAGAGCATAAACTCAAAAACTAATCAAGAAGGTATATCCCGGCTGTCCCCATCTTCTTAAGGTGGGGCAGGATAGGGGTGACCGCAGGGAACAAGCTTACTCTACAATTGAGGAGCATGATGATTGCTGTAATGGCACGGATGCACCGTTTAAGATTAGATAAAAACTCGATTCAAAGGGCTAGGAACTAGCCTTATGCCGTTGAGTATCGGCCTCTACTGACTGTGTAAGCACGAAGCAAGTGGGTACGTTGAAACGAGCGAAACTCCATCCTTCTTTAAGGTGGGGTAGTTCATCTAAGCTGTTGCTATTGAGGCACCCTAATTTGGAATTCAGTATAAGTAACTAGGGGCCTGTTGTCTTCCTGTTATATTCACGTAGATGTCTGAGTGATAAGGGTACCAGTAGGATGTTCATGGTAGCTTCATGGAATATATTACGGTAGCTGCCACGGCTGCGGGTCAAACTCGCTCAGCGCCGTCAGCACTTGATCGGCCTCGCTGTACAGCGCTCTGTCCATATGCGCTGCGGGTACGGCTATCACGCTCATGCCGGCTCGCTTGCCTGCGGCTACCCCGGCTGGCGAGTCTTCAAACACCAGGCACTGGGCTGGATTAGCCCCTAATTGCTTAGCGGCGACCAAAAAGCTGTCGGGCGCGGGCTTGCTGCGCTTTACCGCAGGATGATCGCCCAGCACAATCGCATCGAAAATCGCTAGCCAGTCTTGATAGCGCTGAGTTTTTAAGTTGAAGGTTATCGCTGCTGAGCTAGTGGCGATCGCCTGCTTCACCCCCAACTGATAAAACCGCTGCGTAATTTCCTTAGCCCCCGGCATCGGCACAGCCGCTGGCAGCAGGTCATAAATCAGCGCGTTTCTGGCCTGTAAATGCTCTTGGGCCGTCAACGGCAGCGCCAAATCATCTACCAGTATTTGCGCGCACTCCATCGCCTGACGGCCCATGATTTTGCGATGTAGCGACCGAGTAAACGTTTTGCCATACCGACTGGCAATCATTTCGTTTACTCGGCAGTAAATCGGCTCGGTATCTAACAATAGCCCGTCAAAATCATAGATAAGATGGGTGATCTTTGGCATATCGCTATAGTGGGTGAGCATTTCGCATTTCACTATGCCACGCCTAGCCAGTTTAGAAAGAAATCTCTAGCCCTCCATCTATGGCGGTGCTGTCACCATCGTCCCAAACGTCCTGCACGCGAACGTAAAGACCTGGGCCTTTAGAGCGTCCGGTACCCACCATCGTCGGAATGCGATCGCCGCTTTCATCCACCGCAAACTCGTTCACGGGTAGCTCTACCGAGTCACCTGCCGCATTAGACACTAGCTCCACCTGCTGCTGACCGTTCGCATCCATCACGGGCGTCGTTTGATAAATTGGCACCGCCTGCCCGTCAGCGTTATATTGATACGCCTCGCGCTTTTTCTCTCCAAACGGATGAAAGAGCAAAGCCGCCCGCCAGCCTGCGTCACTCCCTTGACTGCTGCTACCAAAAATGGTGTCACGAATAAACAGTTCGGCTCGCAGCGTATTGGCCGCAGGCGACCAGGGCGTATTGCCAAAGTTAAGAACGCCGCCCAAAGCCAGCTCGCCGCCAATTGGCGAAACGTTTGCATAGCTGTCGGTATCCGTGGTTTCATCTCGCGCTAGCTCAGTCGTTCGCGTATCTACAATTCGCGCGTTTTCGGTCGTCACATTGGTGTCCGTTAGGGTTTCTTCACCTCTAACAATAATGTCTTTAACTTCGCCGCTGCCTTCACCCTCACCGGGGCGAGTTTCCACCAGCACTCGATCCGAAATTGGGCTAAACGTTGCGTTGTCTAGTTCGCCTTCCTCATTAATTCTAAAGGTAGCGTTGCCTGTGGTCTCAAATATGTTGAATATTTGCACGCCCGTATTGACAATTCGCGTCACTGGCGTTGAAAAAGTCCGCGTGGTTAATTCTGTTCCTATTTGGTCGGTTTCTGTTTCAGTAGTCGCAACGACTTGAGTCACCGTATCTCGCTGGTTGCCAATGCCACCCGTAAGCGCGCCGCCTATATACAAACCAGCAGCGCGCGTGGTTTTGGCGTAGGCAGGTTGACCAGCTTGCTCTAGCAATACCGCTGCAGGATAAATGAGGTTGCCCACCCGCGCATCCGCCTCACCGGGCTGGGTTAAGTCTACGGTTGGAGCGCGATCGCCCGAAGGCTCAACGTAAGTGCCTCGCACGCCGTTAAACAATGCCGTAACCGCATTTCCAGCCGCGAGCGTATCTTCTACCGCGAACACATCAGCCGTTTCTCGATAAAAGTTTTGAGGCTGCCGATCAGCCGAAATCACCTTAAAGCCGCCATCAGCAATGGTGTAGCCGTTCGCGCTCTGGCTCACCGCATAGCTTTGGCCAACCCGCAAAGCCTGATTGGGCTGCTGTGGCACAAGCGCATAAACAATTCGCGTGGCTTCGCCAGCCGCTATCGAAATTGGCGCTTGCGCATAGGCTCCCTGCGCCCACTGCGGCTCAAAAACAACCGAGCCATCCGTTTTTTCAATCAGCAGGCCGCCGACGTTATCCGTGTAGGCCGAATCACCTCTACCCACCTGCTGAGGGTTGGGCGGGGCAATCTCAATCATTTGATCGGCAGGCAAATCGAAAATGCCGTTGCTGGAAGAGAGCTGCTCGCCGCGCGTAGCCGAGCTGGCGATCGCAGGCACATAGCCAATTAGTCGTCGATTGCTGAGAAACCCAGTCGGCTCAAGTAGCCTGGGCCCGTCAGAATTGGGGTTTTCAATTGGGTTGCCTAGCGCATCCATCGCCACCCGGTGAGTGCGATTTAAAAACTGAGTAACGCCCACCGAAGCAATAAAGCCCGCCTCATTGTCATCGGCAAACGGATTAAAGGTGAGATCGCCTGTCAACAGCGTCGGTGGCGCACTAGGATTGTTCAACAATGGCGATAGCTGACCTGTTGCACTGATGCCGTCGCTACCGGCTCGAAGCTGTGAAACGCCTGCATAGCGGTTGTATATGAGCTGCTCATCATCAGGAGTACGCACGCCAATCGCATGGCCTAGTCGGGTAGCATAAGCTTCTGATACATCAATGCTGCCGCGATCGCGCTCTTCTGTCACAACATCTTCAGCAACGTCTACCGTCGTAAAAGCGGTCTCTTCTCGCGCTTCATCCCGGCGAATTTCGGGCGCTAGTTCTGTTTCAACATCGCCACTTTGCGACTCTTGCTCTTCTCTTTTAACAGCCTGCGCTGTTCCCGTTCCGGTCGGATCGCCTAAATAGTTACCATCGTTAAAGTCTTTGTCGCCACCGCCTTGAAAGTCTTCTGCAATCAGCTGTCCATCGCGCGTAAAGTAAACGCCAGATTCTGTAATAGGCGCGCCATCAGCTCGAATGTTGAGAACCCGCAGCCTAACCGACTGGTTTGCATTGTAGGTAACCGTGATGTCTTCACTTTCGCTTAGCGCCGTGCCACCAGGCCCCTCGGTAACCTTATCGCCGCGAACAAACCTTGTTTGAGTAGAGCCCTCAACTGGATTGCCGTTAGCATCTAGCACAGTAACCTCAATACCTTCGGCAAAGCTGTGCTGTCTTGGCCGCCGATCAATTGCAAACGTGGTGGTGGTGGTGACGCTATTTTGATCTAGGCGATAGCTAGTGCCAGGGCTAGCGTTAGGGTCAATCGCGCTAGGGAAATTGTCTTCAACATACTGAATGTTAGTTCTCAAATTCACTGAGTTAGGCGCTAATGCTCCGGCTAGCCCGTCCGTGTTGTTGGTCGGCACCTCCTGCCCTGAACCAACCTGCTCGGGCAGCACAGACGGTAAGGGGATATTGGAGTTATTTCCCAGCGGGCCGGTCTCTAGTTCAAAGGCGTTACGAGGAATGCTGACGCCGCCAGTATTCGGATCGCGAATGACCGTTTGAGCGATCGCGCCTTCTTGCAAACCCAGGCCCAGCCCACCCGTCATTAAAAATATGGCAATTAGTTTAGGAATAAACGTGGCGTCTTTTAATGAGCGGGAAAAACCAGTCGAAGCATCGTTTGAAGTGATACTAAACCGAGGCGCACGAGTAGAAGGCGTAAAAAGAATAGTCATTGTTAGGTACAAATCAGCAGATAGTTGTTGCAAAAGGAACACAAGCATATCCGTACGCAGATCGCCCAAAAGACCGCAGAATCGAAAAATAAGGCGATTACTCAGGAATATTACCTATTAACTTCAACAGGAATAACTATATATCAGAAAGCATCTCATTTTTTTCTGTAAAGGTTAGAACAAGAAGCCCAACAACACAGTAGAATCGCTGGTTCAGGCCAAAAACGGCAATCTAAAGATACTTAGAGGCTTCATGTTCTTAAGATTTTGATATTTGAAGAGACTTTAAAT
>JBARVS010000462.1:0-7290 GCA_049646385.1 Phormidesmis sp.
CGATCAGATTGAAGCGGGTTATGTCCTCACCTGTGTGGCCTATCCCACATCTGACTGCACCATCAAAACTCACCAGGAAGAAGAACTCTACTAGAGCCATCTTTAGGCCAAAAATCAGACCATACAACTAGACTAGAAAGCTTCCATCTTCGATCTATAAAAGCCTCAGGTTTACACAAAACCAGGGGCTTTTTGCTTTAAGCAGCCTGCCTACACACAAAGCACATTGATCCAGAACCAATCCTCAGACGAGGCAAAAGCGCACTGTCAAAAGCACACCGTCAAAAGCGCTGCGTATTTTCAGCGCTGCTGAACCTGTACCGAAGCGCTCCTAAAAACCTGTAAGGAAGTAATGAAGTCTGGCATTCAATCAGGGCATATTGATATCAACCTTGGTAGCATAAGCATTAGCTATCTGCGGTAGGCGTTTCCCACGCAGGGCGTTGCCAGTTTTGAGTACGCTTAATTGCAGGTCAGCAATGCCATCGTCTACAAGTTTAAGTAAAAGGAATCTTTAAAGATGAAAGCCATGATTCTGGCCGCAGGGAAAGGAACTCGGGTGCGTCCCATTACCTACACTATTCCCAAGCCGATGATTCCCATTATGCAAAAGCCCGTTATGGAGTTTTTGCTAGAGCTACTACGGCAGCACGGCTGCACCCAAATCATGGCAAACGTCAGCCACCTTGCCAACGAAATTGAAGGATACTTTCGAGACGGTCAGCGCTTCGGGGTAGAGCTAGCCTATTCCTTCGAGGGCCGCATCATTGATGGCGAATTGGTGGGTGAGGCAATTGGCTCGGCTGGCGGTATGCGCAAAATTCAAGACTTTTATCCTTTTTTTGACGACACTTTCATTGTTCTCTGCGGAGATGCCTTAATTGATCTAGATTTAACGGAAGCGGTTCGCCGCCACCGCGAGAAAAAATCGTTAGCCACCATTGTGATGAAGCAAGTGCCGCTGATGCAGGTACCCAGCTACGGCGTTGTCGTCACCGATGAAAACGGTCGCATCAAGTCTTTTCAAGAAAAGCCTTCTGTTGAAGAAGCGCTTAGCACAGACATCAACACAGGCATCTACATTTTTGAGCCAGAAATTTTTGACTACATTCCCTCCGATCAAGAATTTGATATCGGTGGCGATTTGTTTCCTAAGCTTGTTGCCGATAACGCAGCCTTTCACGGCATTCGTATGGATTTTGAATGGGTTGATATTGGCAAGGTTCCTGACTATTGGCAGGCAATTCAGGACGTCTTAACGGGTCAGGTCAAAGGGGTTAACGTACCGGGCCACGAGGTCAGACCAGGCGTATTCGCTGGCCTAAACGTCAAAGCCAACTGGGATCAGATAGAGATTGAAGGCCCCGTTTATATTGGCGGGATGACCCATATAGAAGACGGCGCTAAGATCGTAGGCCCCAGCATGATTGGCTCTAACTGTCTTATCTCTAGTGGCACCATCATCGATAGAAGCGTGATTTTTGAATATACTCGCATTGGTTGTGATGTTCGTTTAGTGGATAAGCTGGTTTTTGGTCGTTATTGTGTCGATAAAACGGGCGCATCGATTGACGTTCAGGCCGCAGCGCTAGACTGGCTGATCACAGATACCCGCCAAGCCGTGGTTGCAGAGCCGCCGATTGAGCATCGTGCGATCGCCGAACTCCTCAACCAAACCATGGCAAAATAGGGGCATCCCTCGTGGTTGCCCTCCGGCCATGGCATAGTTGCCCTCCTTCAAGTCACAGCAACGACCCTCCCCATAAAAAATGGGCTGACCCAAACAGTCAGCCCATCGCAGTTATAAGAACGGCTCCGCACAAACAGGCCAAAAACTACTGAACAACAAGACGAACATTCGCATTCTGCAAGCCAGGACGCTTAACTTCAGCCAACGTCTTATTCACAGCATACTTCTGGTTAATAGAATTAATCAGTTCAGTCTGGTTGTGCTTCTTAGCGACACCCCAAAGATCAGCAATCAAGTCGAAAGAACCATCAGCATTGCGAGACCAGCCGAGGTCGTAGTCGCCTTCAAGCACGGCCACGATATCAGCACGAACGTTCTGTCCATTGTAGCCACGGATATTAGCTTCAGACTTCACGGTAACACCCAGGTCACTGAGAGAAGACTTCAAAACTGCGGCATCTGTAATCTTGGTACGAAGAGTACTAAAGTGAGACATGTGAGTTTCCTCCTGGAGAGAAATTGAGAGACAACGAGGTTAGAAATCGAAAACCAGTCAGCTATCAAATGAGACAGAACCTGACTTTTTGTTGAACCGCTAGCTTCACGTTTTTAATACCGCTTAGCTAATCCTCCTTCCTGTGGGAGCAGGAAAAAGACTTTTTAAAACTCCATCCGTTGGTATTCCGCAACCGATGAAGCCGCCGGACGAGCCCGCTGACGGGCCCAGTCGCGCAGAGCGGTGACCTGCTCACTCATCGTCTTCGACAGCGGCATCGTAGCGCGAATTGCCGCAATAATATCGAGCTGAGTGAACTCCCGCCCCTGAGCAAACGCCTCATACATTGCAGAGATAAGCCCCTGCTCAATTTCAGCGCCCGAAAACCCTTCACAAACTTTACTCAATTGGTCAAAGTCAAATCGCTCTATATCAGAGCGGCGCTTGCCCAAATGAATTCTAAAAATCTCTTTTCGCTCTTGCTCATTAGGCAGGTCTACAAAAAAGATTTCATCAAACCGACCTTTTCTCAAAAACTCACCGGGCAATCGCTCCACCCGGTTCGCCGTTGCAATCACAAACACCGGAGAGGTCTTTTCCTGCATCCAAGTCAAAAAGCTACCAAAGATTCGGCTAGAAGTGCCGCCATCAGAATCAGCCGACCCAGCGCTTCCACCAAACGCCTTGTCAATTTCATCAATAAATAGCACCGCTGGTGAAATCGACTCTGCTGTTCTCAACGCGCCGCGTAGGTTAGCCTCTGATCGTCCCACCATAGAGCCATCATACACACGGCCCATATCCAAACGAAGCAGTGGTAAACCCCATAGCCTAGCTGTTGTCTTAGCAATCAAAGACTTACCACAGCCGGGAACACCTAGTATCAACATTCCTTTAGGCTGGGGTAACCCGTACTCACGAGCCCGTTCAGTAAAGGCATTAGAGCGCTGCTTTAGCCAATGCTTCAGCTCTTCTAAGCCGCCTACTGAATCGATTGTCTCATCTTCTTCTATATAGTCCAAAATACCGTTACGGCGGATCAGCTGCTTTTTCTCAGAGAGCACAATGTCAACTTCGCCCTCAGTGAGCTGCCCCGCCATTACCCGAGATTTACGAAAAACTTTTTCTGCCTCGTCACGAGTCAAGCCCAGCGCAGCTTTTAAAAGCTTTTCTCGTCCTTCTGTTGTAATACTTGTCGTACGAGACTTCTCTAGCTCAGCCGAGAGCACCTGATTTAACTCAGACATATTCGGCAAAGTGAAGTCTAAGACAACAACTTCCTTCTCTAGTTCAATCGGTACTTCTTGAACAGGAGACATCAAAATAATTGTCTTTTGAGTACCTCTGAAGCTTTCTATCGCATCGCGCAGGCTGCGTGTCACCTCAGGGCTATCCTTGAAAGGATGCAAATCTTTGAACACAAAGATGCTGGGCTCTTTTTGCCGAGTGGCCCAATTGACGGCAGCCTGTGGAGAAACAGTGTTATTTTGCTGACCCGAACTCTTTTCCTGTCCGTACTCAATCATTCCATGAGTCATCGTCCAGGTATACATTCGCTGCTGAGGTCGCTGCTGCGACAAAGCCGCAATTGTCCTCTCTGCCCGCTCTTCCTCAAAGGTGACCAGATAGATCAGCGGGTATTGAGCCTGAATTAATACACTTAGCTCTTCTTTCATGGCAGAAGCCCCTAGTTAAGACGACTTAACTTTCTATCTAAATCAACAAACAGCAGTCTAAAACGCAAACGATAATCATTCCGTAACAAAACCGACAAATTCCTGTTAGAGGGCAACACAAGAGGGATTAATAGTTGAATTAGGCCCGCTCTAACAGGTAATTAGCTTTCCCTCATCAGAAATGCAAGCATCTGAGTTCAATTCCACGATACGCTCCAAGCCAACCAGTTCTTCGGACTTTTCTTCAGATCCTACGCTAGCGCTGCTCTGTATCAAAGTTAAACTATCATCTCTTAGTGCGACAGATGCATCGCACTGAGGGCAGCTGTGAATGCGATGCGTCTGACCCTGAGCTTCCCCAAAGCTTTCAACTTGATCCGCATGACACAAGTAAAACTCAATTGCACGTTGGGCTATAGATGACATAGTTTCACCATCTACAGCAGAACGGATCTTGAACTGCCGATGCAGGTCGTCTGGAATATACAGTGTAACTTTTTGCTTGACTGACATATGGAATGTAAATTACTTGTGGCCCCAGATATGTATAACAAGGTAGCGGGTCTTATTTGAGCTGTCAAGACTCTATGCCAGCATGACGTCAATATATTTACATAGCTTAATACTGCAGTAAAAATGTTTTCAGCCTACGTTGCCCTACGTTGTGTGGGCTGAACTATAGAGTTAGATTACGTAGCCAAACTATTTAGCGAAAAGAGCACAAAGGCTCAATAGATGCCTGCCGGAAAGCGGCACAAGCTAGCTAATATATTTTTTATTCTTTAGAGTTGTTAGAAAAAGTGGCCGTTGTCCGTCTCCGCTTACTATGCTGTACTAAGCCGTCAGTCAACGGGTAACCTCTATGCACATCAATACTTTTCTCGCATGAGCATTTCAGCAGAGCCTACTCAGCCTCCTTCGGCAATTTCAGCCTCTTCGCTGTCGCTAACATCTTCGCTAGAAGATGCTTTAAAGCATCACTTTGGTCATGAGCATTTCCGTTTCGATCAGCGCCGCATCATTGAGCAGGTTCTCAAAAGCCGAGACGTACTGGTAATTATGCCAACCGGAGGGGGTAAGTCGCTCTGCTATCAGCTACCTGCTTTGCTCAAAGATGGTGTAACTATTGTGATTTCTCCGCTGATTGCGCTCATGCAAGATCAGGTTACAGCGCTGCAGGATAATGGCATCGGAGCTACGTTTTTAAATAGTACGCTTTCTCTAGATGAAGCGCGATCGCGAGAAAAATCTCTTTTCTCAGGCGACATCAAGCTTCTTTATATCGCACCCGAAAGACTCTTCACCCCATCCTTTCAAGACCTACTGAACAAGCTGAGCAAAAAGATTGGCATCAGCACCTTTGCCATTGACGAAGCCCATTGCGTTTCAGAATGGGGCCACGACTTCCGCCCAGAATACCGCCAGCTGTTTCAGCTGAAACAGCGCTATCCCCAAATTCCTACAATCGCGCTTACGGCAACAGCGACCACCAGAGTCCGTACAGACATCGTTCAGCAGCTTCGCCTAGCTGATCCCGAAATTCACGTATCCAGCTTCAACCGTCAAAATCTATATTACGAAGTCAAACAAAAATCTAAGCAGTCGTATCTCCAGCTACTCGCCGCTATCAACGAATATCAGAATGAAGAAAAAAGCTCAGGTATTGTTTATTGCCTAAGTCGTAAACACGTCAACGAAGTAGCTCTTAAATTACAGCAAGATGGCGTCCTCGCTCTACCCTATCATGCCGGACTTAGCGCCGAGGAGCGTGAAGCTAATCAGACCAAATTCATCCGAGATGATATTCAAATTATTGTTGCTACTATCGCCTTCGGAATGGGAATCAACAAGCCCGACGTTCGGTTCGTCATTCACTACGATCTTCCTCGCAATCTCGAAAGCTACTATCAAGAAGCAGGCCGAGCCGGACGCGACGGAGAAGGCGCAAAATGCACCATACTCTTCGGCTGGGGCGACGTTCATACCGTCAAATATCTAATTGGACAGAAAGTCGATCCCAACGAACAACGCATCGCCCAACAGCAGCTTAGCCAGATCATCAACTACGCTGAAAGCTCGGTCTGTCGTCGCAAAATTCAGCTCGGCTACTTCGGTGAACCCTTCAGCGCGCCCTGCAATAACTGCGACAACTGCATCAACCCATCGCCTATTGAAGACTGGACGATAGAAGCCCAAAAATTTCTGTCCTGCGTCTATCGCTGCGATCAAAGATTTGGCATGAACCACATCATTGACGTCCTACGCGGCTCTCGAAAGAAGCGCATCATAGAACTCAACCATGACAAACTCTCTACCCATAACATCGGCGCTGATCGAACAGTCGATGAATGGCGGATGCTATGTCGCGCACTTGTTCATCAAGGCTACTTAGATGAAACTACCGACGGCTACTCAGTATTGAAGCTCAACACAAATAGCAATCAGATTCTTGGAAAACTGGTTTCTGTCGAAATACCAGTCGCAACTAAAATAGAAAAGCCCGTTACATCCTCTAAGCAAACGGCTGATGCAGAACTTACGTCAGCAGAAAACTTACTTATGAGCGAGCTAAGGTCTCTGCGAAAAAGACTAGCCGACAAGCAATCCGTACCCCCTTACATTGTTTTTTCTGATGCTAGCCTACGACAGATGGCTCAAAACAAACCTCAAACTCCAGAAGGCTTTTCAAAAGTCTCGGGTGTTGGTAGTCGCAAGCTCACTCAGTATGGAGAAACTTTCACTCAAACCATTCGTAACTTCTGTGAAAAAAACAGCATAGAAGAAACATCTGCTGAAATGGTCATTACGGACGTTTACAAGGCAACACCAAAGTCAGAAATTGCCTCTACCCATCTGATGACTTATCAGATGTATCAGAGCGGACTTGCCTTACCAGAGATAGCACTAGAAAGAGACGTTCGGCTCAGCACCATTAATGGGCATATAAGCAAGCTAATCGAAGCGGGATATGACATTGATATAGACAAATTAGTCTCTAAAGAAAGGCAAGTTGTCATCAAAAATGCCATTGCAGAAGTCGGATCACACTCACTCAGAAACATCCGAGAATTGACAGGCGAAACATATGACTACCAAGAAATTAACTTAGTACGAGCTACATGGGAAGTACAGAGGCAGTAAAGCGAGACTGTATTGAATTTTGTGTAAGCGGTCTCGAATCCTATCAACTCAAGGAGACCGCATCATGGCTCGCAAGAAAAAAGAACCTAATCGCGTCGATGATCTACTAGATGAGCTGCTCGAAGACTGTCAGAGATATTGTCAAATCTGGTGTATGCCGATAGGAAAATCAGGCAACCTTCTTTCTTCCGTCATCAGCGATCGCTAATTCCCCTGTAACAACTTTAACGCCATCTTGAAACTGCACACCCTCAATGACCTCCCCTAACTGATTGAAACCTCTAATG
>JBARVS010000463.1:0-1845 GCA_049646385.1 Phormidesmis sp.
ATCTAAGATATTATCATCATAGGTTTCGGTCTTCTGTGTACTCATATTTTTTCTCTTATCCACCCATTTTCGTTGCACCAGCGTAGCTATTCTCAGTCAAACAGAGTGTTGATCTTTGCGGTTGATGAGGCGGTTTAGTAAAGTCATCACAGTTACCAGAGTATCTCTTTGCTATATGTTCTTTGCTATATGTTAGGACTTATGGCGTGACTTCCACACGAGCAGCCGCACTAAGCCAATCACAACTATGACGCCCACTACTACTGCGATTCCTTTAGGCGCTATGCCTGAGAAAAGCCGCTCTGTCTGTGAGCTTTGGGTCTGGCCGCTTTGGATCTGATTGTTTTGGATCTGACGATCTGGAGCGGGTGAAGCTGCCGTATCATCAGTCGAAGGGCCGGGCGCAGGATCGCCAGCGGCAACGGTAACGTCGAAGTCGAGTTCAAAGGGCGCAAACCCTATTTCTTCAGCGTTTGGCGGCTTGGCCGGGGGCTGTCCGCTGAGCACTAACCTGTATGCCCCGACTTTTGGAAAGGCAAAGGTAGCACCGGGAATATCTTGATAGCCCTCGGCGTTTATGGGCGTGAGCGGTGGGCTTAAGACAGGTGTGGCGGTGTTTGGCTGAGAATATACCGCAAGCTTGCAGTCGCAGGCGGCTAGCGGTATCGTTTGGCCGCCCCGTTGGGTTAGGGCAAACCAGGCCGTGCTTTTTTCACCAGCGCGGGGGGTGTCGCTGGGCTCGATGTGCAGGGTTGCGCCGCTGTCTTGATCGATTTTTACTTCGTGAGCGATCGCCTCTCTACTCATTGAACCCGCTGTATCACCGGGAATCTGGCTGAGCGGCAGGCAAATCAGCATGACAGCCGTTGCTAGCATCAGGCGAACTGTTTTGGAGGCTGCTTTTAGGAAGGGCATAGTAGTTTTTAAGAGAAAGTAATGACCAGATATAGGGCGATCGCACTCCTAAAACCATCACGACAGCAGCCAGCAGCCCTACGGCTCGAACCTGATTGGGCCATCTCAGCATCAGTGGCCCCCAGTAGCTAGAGCCAATTATAATAGTATGCGCTGCGGCCAGTAGCAAAGCTGGAAGGCTGAGCAGGTGGAGCTTTCTCCAGCGATTGCCAAGTCGTTTGTAAGCGCCATCAAAGCTGGTGAGGGCGGCAGGAAGAAGTAAGAGAAGGGCGATCGCACCCAGCAAAACCCCAAACTGCTGCTCGCGTAGCATGAAGCGCACCGCTTGAAAATGCCAGTTCCAGGTATGGCTCGCCATATGAATGACATGTAAGAGAGCCAAAACAAAAGCGCTGACGCCCAGCAGCCGACGGTAGCGCAGCGGCGCAGCCCACAGGCGGCTGATCGGGCGGGCAATCAACGCTAGCATTAGGCAAATGAGTGCGCCATGGCCGCTGTAGTCGCTCATGGTATCGCCCGTGCGCCACAGCAGCAATGTGCCAATCAGGACGGTGAGCCAGCCGCCGATGCGAAATAGTTGGGAGCGTTGATCGCGACTTAGCCAGGAAGTTGCCGCACCCATAGCCAGCATCGCGGGCAGCGTGCCCAAGCCAAACATCAGCATAATCATCGCGCCCCCTGTCCAGCTTTGCGTTTCAGCCGCCCGGAGCTGCCCTGCATATAAAAAGCCGCAGGGAATGAGCCCCCAGAGCAAGCCTAAAACCAGCGGCGTAAAAATGGCCGTTCGGTCTATTATTTGATCGATTGTTTGGCTTGCTTCTGGGTCTGCCTTTCGGCCAGAGACCTTCATCATCAGGCGCGTGAGCTTTTCATGTATGTGCTGCTGCTGAGCCGGATGCAAAAAAGGAAGCGCGGGCAAAAGGCCAGGGC
>JBARVS010000464.1:0-10740 GCA_049646385.1 Phormidesmis sp.
CACCGCCAGCCACAAAACGCCCAATCCAACAATTACAGCAGAGCTAGAGAGCAGCGGGCTAATAGAGGGAAGCCAATACTGATCGTCGGCATTTAAAGTGCCAAAGCCAATGCCAATCAAGCAGGCAAAAATCGTGATGGGGGCCATGATTCGGAGCTGCGTAATCGCGATCGCCCGACTCTGCATTCCCACCTCTGTAAGCTGAAAACCCGGCCCAAACAGGTCAATAATAGGCGCAGCAAAAACAATAATGGCAATCGTCAAAGCAACCGTAGCGATACCCACTAAAGTGGTGACCGTTTCAACAATCGGCGCAATTTCTTCTCGTTTGCGCTTAGAGACCGCGCTGACAATGGCGCTGTGAAAAGGGCCGTTAATGCCACCGAGCAAAATTAACAGAAAGCCGGGTACGACATACGAAATGTTGTAGGCATCGACCACAGGCCCAGTGCCAAAAGCGGCGGCGCTAGCCGACTCTCGCAGCAGGCCAAATACTTTGCTCAGCAGGGTAGCCGCTGCCACAATACCTGCAATTCCTGCGAGCGATCGCTTACCCAAAAATCCACCTGCCAAAATTCATCTGCCAATAGCCAACCCCTATTTAATCACTCCTAGCGACAAGGTTTACGCTGGAAAACTCAGCTTTCTTACCGCCGCCGATAAATAGCAAAAAGCCCCCAGTCATCAACTGAAGGCTTGAATAGCTCAGGGCGCTTTTTACTAGGCAGCATCGACTAAAACTTTAGGCGTTTCAGCTTCTACGCCATCAGCAGCGCAATCACGCAGGTATTCGTCTATCGTAGCCTCGAACTCAGCTTTAGCCCCATTCACAGATTCAGCGTGAAAGCTGATTTGGTCGCGCTCTAGGCCGATAACCCGACCATAGATGACATTATCCTCTACATCTACAACGAGCTGAGCTTGATAACCCTTATGGCTAACCACACTCATACTACTGTCAGTCATTCATTTGTCAGTCATCGGTAGAGCCTCCATAATAGTCGGGTTCTTAAATGCAACATTAGTAATCCGCTAGCGAACGGTAGATCTCAGCCAGCCGCTGATAGCATCTACGCCAATGGTTAGCAAAATGAAAATGGTTAGCGTTGCGGCTAAGCCGCTGTAGTCAAAGCTGCTGAGCTGCTCGGTGATCAGCCGTCCTAGCCCGCCCGCGCCGACTAAGCCAACAATTACGGTCTCGCGCAGGCACACTTCCCAGCGGTAGAGAATGTAGGCTAAGAACCGCGCTAGGTTGGCGGGCAAAATGCCGTAAAAAATCAGGCCGCCGCTAGAGGCTCCGAGCGATCGCAATGCCCTGATCGGCCCATCGGGTAAATTCTCATTCACCTCCGCCATCAGCCGCCCTAAAATTCCAAAGTTGTGGATTGCCAAGGCCAGCGCTCCTGGCAAAATACTGGGAAACATGCCGTACAAAATGACCAGCGCCAAAATAGGAGCAGGAATCGCGCGTGCGCCTAGCAACAGTAGGCGGGTCGCCAGCAGCGCCATATGCCCGAGGCTCCAGCGCTGAGCTTCACCCGCTGAGCGCAGCAGTCCGCCAGGGAGAAAAAAGTTTTGAGCGGCGGGAAATGAAAAGGCAATGCCAAACGCACCTGCTAGAGTAATCGCCAGCACTGACATGGCGATGGTCTGTAGCGATAGCGGCAGAAGTGAAACCGAGAAGTTGGGTAGGATTTTATCAGGCGTGACTTGGGCGGTGATGTCGATGAGGTGCGATCGCGCGCTTCCCCAGCGACTCCAGTCAATCTCTAAGTAGGCAAAGCAGAGGGGGATAGATAGAGCGATCGCACTCCATGAAAGCCAAATGCGTAAATCGCGTTTTTTAGTCAGCTTTGTAGTCAGCTCTGTGGCCTTTGAAATCACCTGCGCTGCGGGTTTTTGACGGCCCAAATCCATCCGGCTGACAAATCCCATCTGCCGCCGTAGCCAGCCGCTCCACAAATCAACTAAACCATTGAGTAAAATCAGCGCATAAAACCCTGTCCATAGCTGCTCGTAGCGCAACGATTGCAGGCTCAAGAAAATCTGATAGCCCAGCCCGCCAGCGCCAATCACGCCTAAAACGGCAGCCGAGCGCAAAGAACATTCAAAGCGATAAAAGCTATAGGAAATCAGGTTCGGCAAGGCTTGAGGCAAAAGGGCATACATAAAGGCAACGCCCGGTCGTACGCCGCTGTTAATCAGCGCCTTTAAGGGCTCAGCAGGCGTTTCGTCTAATATTTCAGAAAATACTTTGGCAGTAATAGCCCCAAAGGGAATGGCGATCGCCAAAACACCCACCATCGGATCTAGCCCTAATAGGCTCAGCAGCAGCAGCCCCCAAATCAGCTCGTGAACGGCCCGAGGAATCACCAGCAGGCCGCGCAGCCCTAGCCATAAACCATATCCAACTTTTCCAGGCCAGCAAATTCGCCACCACATCTGCGAGCAAACAATGCCTGCTATCAGGCCAATAATTAAGCTCAGCGCAGTGCCGCAGACCGCAAACGCTAACGTTGTGACCGTCGCACCCGCGATTATCCGCAGGAACTCGCTGTCTATTGCTGGATGAAACATCGCCGCCCAAAACTGGGCCATCAGCGACCAGCCAGCCCAGTTCACAATCGGCTCACGGCCCACGCCAGCTAGCCACAGTGCCCATATAACCAGCCCTACCCACAGACATACAGCCAGCCATCGGCTGGGCGATCGCCTTTCACCCTGCGTCGGCAAACTAGCAAACTTTGGCCAGTCAAACGGCATTGACTTTCAGCGCGTATAGACGAGCCAGCGCTTCATCGCTGACGGCTTCGCTGGGTAAGTCAAACAAAATGCGCCCTTGACGAAGGCCGATAATGCGATCGCAATAAGCCCTAGCTAGCGCCACATCATGCAGGCTAATCACCAGCGTTCTATCGTCATATTGACTTTCATCCTGACGTTCGCCCAGGCTGTTGACCAGTTCGCCCAGGAGCTTCATAATGTCATGCGATCGCGCCACATCCACACTCGCTACTGGCTCATCTGCTAAAACAATCTTAGGATTTTGCACCAGCACTCGGGCCAAGGCAACGCGCTGCTGCTGTCCACCCGAAAGGCGATCGCTGCGCGCATACAGCTTATCTGCTAGCCCTAACTGAGTGAGTGAGTGCCGTGCCAGGGCCACCTGCTGCGGCCACACCAAAGATAACAGCGCCTTCCACAGCGGCCACCGACCCAAATGCCCCGCGTTAACGTTGTGAACAACGCTCAAATTCGCCACCAAATGGTGCTGCTGATAAACCGTGCCAACCTGCCGCTGAAGCTGCCGCCGCCGCCGACTCGAAAGCCCTTTTAGCGACTGGCCCAGCACCTGCACCTCTCCGCTAGTAGGCATTAGCGAGCCATTAAGCAAGCTTAGCAAGGTGCTTTTGCCTGCTCCACTCGGGCCAATCAAAGCCACGCGCTCTCCTAAATGAAGCTGCAAGCTCACAGCATCCAACGCCACCGTTGATCCAAATCGGCAGGTGACGTTACAAAGCGCAAGAGCAGAAGCAGTCATGCATTAACAGTTATGGGCGATCGCAGTCAATCACTAATTTTGAATTTTGCCAATCTCACGACCAACCGCTTCAATTTGAGCGTAGTTGTCATTTTTAGTGGCAATAAACTTTTCAGCCCCAAACAGCTCCAAAATTTCAGCCTGCTCAGGGTCATTAGCGTCCAGCTTCAGCAAAGCGGCCTGAACCTTGTCAGTAAATCCTTCGCCATACTGCTCGTTTAGCTTATCGCTATTGACCACCCAGTGATAGTCATAGTAAGCAGGCGTCTGCCAGATCTTCTGCACCTTACTTTCATCTACTTCACCAGCGGCAACGCGATCTAGCCACACCTGCTCGTTCAGTACACCCGCCTCAAAGCTGCCTGCCTCTACCAGCTTGAGCGTAGCGTCATGAGAAGCCGAAAACCCCGGTTCGCCCTTGAAGTCATTTAGCTTAACGCCCGCTTCTGCTAAAAAATATTGGGGCATCAGCCGCCCTGATGTAGATGACTCCGAACCAAAGGTAAAGGTTTTTTCCTTCAGCTCAGTAAGTCCCTCTACAGACTGGATCTCGGTCAGGCCGCTAGCGGTATTGGCGATAAAAATGCTGTGAAAGTTTTCGTCAATGTCTCGCTGGGCGATCGCCTCAGCATCCGGCACCTGCAAGCGGGCCTGCACACCCGTTAGCCCCCCAAACCAAACCAAATCCAAATCGCCTACCTTAAAGGCTGTTACGGCAGCGGCATAGTCAGTCACAGGCTGATACTCAACGGGCACACCTAGCTCTGCGCTTAGGTAGTCAGCTAGCTTGCCATAAAGTCGCTGAAGCTTTTCGGGATCTTGATCGGGAATGGCACCTACCGAAAGGGGCTCTAACAATTGCCCAGTAGCAGAATCAGCCGCAGCCTGAGAGTCAGGCTCAGAGATAGATTCAGAGCGCGCACAGCCAAAAGGAAAAAGCAGCAGCAGGCCACAGACGCCGGAAATGACAGTACGGCGGCAAGTCATAAAACGTTTCATTTAGCCATTAGCCTAAAAATTTAGCGGAGCTTGAGCGTACCAATTTTTGAATTTAACTTCAATTATCTGGCAGTCATGCTACTATCTGGTCTCGAACTTCACTGAACAGCCCATGCTCATGGTTGAAAATACCTAGCTAGGCTGTGCGAGGAGTCTACGTGGCTTGTCATCATGATGAGTGAGTTTTCCCCAGGCCGCAAACCAAAAATTATTTGCGCCCAACTGCCCAAAAAGGCGGCCTAGCTGGTGTGGAAACTAACCTTTGTTCGCCTGCTTGCTGAGCCTGATAGTTGCCTGCTTTTTTTACTCGCTATCCTAGCGTTAAATCAAGATTAAAATCGAAACCCCTTGAAAGCAGCAGGTTAAAGGAATTGCTCGTGGAGGCAACTGCTTGCAAACGCAGCGCCAAAGGTTAACCAGTTTTTGACCCGTCAGGCAAATCTGCCTGCTCCCTTTTTTTAATCTTTTGAAAAAGCTTTCCACAGGTTATCCACCGATTCCCTAAAAGTTTTCCACAGGTTCAGGAGAGTTTTCCACAGGTTTTTACCTAATACCAGTAGCTTCACGGATTTCTTGAAATTTCACCGAGAGCCCGCTGTGAATATGAGAAAACGCCGTGACTGGGTAAAGTTATGAAACAAAAACTATCACTAATCCTTTGTTTTTCGTTGATAGCTTCTTAAAGAAAAGCGCTGTTCCAAGTTTTTTTATCATTGACAAACCCTACCCTCAGACCCCCAAAATGGTCTCACAACTGTCGTTAAGCGCAGTGACTACTTAAGAGGCTCTCAATGCAGCTAACCGTGAGCATCCTAGCTGAAATTCCTGAAGAACTTCATGAATCTCTCAAAGATTTTATTGAAACGCATCCCGCCTGGGATCAAGACCGTGTATATGCGGCGGCGCTGTCCCTTTTCTTGCTTCAAAGCGGACATAGCCAGGGCGATCGCACTCCATCTCGCATATATTTAGACACCCTGTTCAACTACGCTGCTTAACGGTCACTTCACTGGCACTTCACTGGCACTTCACTGGCACTTAGCAGATCTGCGTTGGCTTTGCCCGTCAGGATATGTGGTTATTGACATTGGGCAGAGTTCCCCCATGTGGCAGGAGTTTGGGTATAGTTAATATAATCGTATAGATAAGTGCTATACAGCCATGTCTGCTAACCCTGCTGATCGGGTATCTACGCATGAAACGGCGAAGATAGTAACCCATCGGACAGCAACGCAGGATTCTTTATTACTTAGAGAAGTATTACAGAGTATTAACGCGCAAAGCTGCCCGAAAACCTACAACTTTCACATGCACACCAACTGCTCTGATGGGAAACTGACGCCCGCAGAGCTAATGGTGCAAGCTGTAGATATCGGACTTTGCGGCATGGCGATTACTGACCATCACAACCTCAAAGGCTACCGTGAGGCTCAGCAGTGGATGGAAGACTGGCGCTGGCACAACCCTTCTAGCTGGAGCCGCAAGCGCAGCGCAAGCAGCAAATCAAAGGCTTCCTCCAAGGCTCAACCCCGTATAAAAACGCTGCCTAAGCTGTGGACAGGCGTTGAAATTACCTCCTCCTTAGCTGATACAGACGTACATATTTTAGGCTATGCCTTTCGCCCGGGCGACGAAGGGATGGCCCCCTACCTTCAGGGCGCTTCTCCTCGGGGAAGCGATCGCCTAGCTGTCCGAGTCATTCAGGCCATTCAAGCAGCCGGTGGCATTGCTGTACTGGCTCATCCCGTTCGCTACCGGACTGACGAGGTAACCCTAATTAGAGCCGCCGCCCGCTTAGGCATTGATGGCGTTGAAACTTACTACGCTTACGATAATCCCAAAGTTTGGCGACCTAGCCCCGAAAAAACAGAACGGGTACAGGCATTAGCCCAAGAGCACAGCTTGCTCAGCAGTTGTGGCACAGACACTCACGGCAAAGTTCTCACAAAACGCCTGTAGCGCTTATTCCTTTCGAGACGTCTCCACTCTTTGCATTCCGCTCTTTGCAAAAGAAAAAGCCGTCTGGAGTGTCCCAGGCGGCTTTGTTTTAAGGAATTCGCATAGCGTAAAAATCGAGCTAAATCCACAGGGCGGCTATCTTTTAGATAGCGATCGCTGAGCTGTTTATGTTAAATGGTTACGTAGACTAAACAGCTACAGGGATGCATAGGACATCAGAGCAATCAAACCAACACATCCAGCTATCAGCATGAGCCCTAAGCCAATAGACTGGCCTAAACCATTTTTGCGTGCAACTTTCATGAGCGGAGAAGGCAATTGAGCCTTAACAATCGTATGTATTAACACTAATACAGCGATCCCCGCGATCCTGAGCGCCTGCAACAATCAGCAACCAAAAGTAATAATGCTTAAGAATTTGTGAGGGCACTGCTCTCAAGCCTATGAAAACAGCAATGCTTACTCAGGTGGCGCATCGGGCAGCTCTTGCACGCAGTCTTCTGGTGCGTAAAGAACTTTGACATCAACCAAGTATTGCGTCGGCACCGCTGGCTGGCCAAAGTCTTCGTACTCTAGCGTACGTAGCGCTAGGCGATTGAGTATGTCGTAGCCAGTGCTCTTGAGAACGGTCGCGTTACCTTGAGTGCCATCAGGATTGGCAATCACGCCAATCTGCCCAGGTACGGGCGGCTGCTCTCGGCATGATGTGAAGTCAGAATTAATGGTTATTTCGCCAGTAGCCTGGGCAACACTATCTCGACCCTCAGCCGTTTCCGAAAGCCATTTGTCCGCGTTGACTTTAGCCTCTGCTTCCGTGACATATCGCTTGTCATATTCGTTGCCATCTACAATCTGTGAAGGATCGCCTTGAGCGGGGGCTCTAGCAATAATCGGGGCCTCCGTTGGTGCAGACTCGCCTGCGCTACCGCCCTCAGATGTAGCTGAGTTGCCTGGAGCAGGTGAAGCAGGACTGCTAGGTGCGGGGGCTGGATTAGTCGCAGTTCTTTCAGTCTCTTCGATCATTCTCAAGGCTTCTGCAAGCCCAATGGGGTTAGCACCGCTAGTTCCTGGAGACAGATCGGGTATTTCATTATTGTCCCGTTCGAGTGCCTCAGTAGACAGGCGATTGTCGTTACTAGGCGGCGGCGAAGCCGGAGGAGTAGGCGGCAGACCAGGATATACCGCCACACCCTTCGGGGGATCATTTGAAGGTGGAGGCTGGGGAGCTGTCCGGGTGGGAAAGTTAAGTGGGAAAGAAGAAGGAAAGCTACCCGTGAGACCGGGAGGAAGTTTGCCTCTAATGGGGCCTGAGCTGCTGCCAGTGGTTTTATTCGGAGATGGTAGCGTATTAGAGGGCACCACCCGCCTTTTGAAAGTGCTGGCGCTGGGCGAAAAGGGCAGACCTGGTGGCAAAGATAGGCTGCGCAGGCCCGTTGCAGAGGGAGGCTCACGGCGAGGCTGGGCAAAGCTGGGCAGGCGATCGCGCTCAGCGGCAGAAAGCTGCATCACTGGCACAATGGCTGCCTCGGCTTCGGCCTCTTGAGCGGCCTGACTGAGCGCTGCAAACGAAACCTCAGTTCGCGGGCCAAAGGCGATTAGGGCAATATGAGCGCCCACCGACAGGATCACCGCAATGCCAGTAGGGGTGATAATTTTAGTGATTTTGGTAAGGGGGCCTACAGCGGGGCGAACGGCTGACTTTAGACGAGCAGGAAAGGCCATGGTAGAAATCGAAAAAACAAAATAATAGACGGGTGCGACAAAAGCGATGTGAGGCGATGTGTAGTTTTAGGGTAGCGGCTTTCTACATCATTGTGCGCTCCTTACATTGCACAATCAGCAAGGAAAAGTAGGGAAGCTGCAAATTAGGATAATTTTGCAAGCCTGCATATATTTTTTGCTCGGGTCGGGTGGCGTTTTCAACAACATAGGCACTCGCTAGCAGCTGACGGCGCTCTAAAATTTTCCACACCTGGGCATATACACTGCCCACTTTCATGAGCACAACCACGTCAGCCGAGTTCAAGGTCGCTTCTAGCTGGCAAGGGTCACTGGAATCATCCTCTCTGTTCACGGTATAGAGCGCGGGCAAAATAGCCAGCCTTTCTGCCTGACAGGTCAGCGGAATGCCAAGCGCGGCGGCGGCGGCCATCGGTGAAGACACGCCTGCGATCGCCTCTACGCTAACCGCTGGGTGTCGCTGCTGCAAACAGCGAGCAAGGTAGGCGAACGTACCATAAAAGCTCACATCGCCCTCACAGGCAAACACCACATCGCCATGAGCCAAATAGGGCCATACAGTCTCAGCAGCCTGCTGCCAAGCCGCTGACAGCTCTCCTGCATCTAGCACATAGGGAAAATCTAGCGGCAGCCGTATTTGATCGGCGCTAAGCCAGGGCATGACAATTCGCTCAGCTATACCGGGCCTGCCTTTTAGCCCCGCTGGAAAGGCCACCACTGGCGCGGCGCGCAGATGTTTAAGCGCCTTTACCGTAATCAAGTCAGGATCACCTGGACCGACCCCAATTCCGTACAGCCTCCCAAGCTTTAAAGGCAGCTTATGCATTTTCAGCCGCAGGCGGTGTAGAAGTCTGAGCTGGTTTTTTCTGATTGAGAGATGTTTTTGCGACAGCCTTCTGAGCAGGCCCAGCCGATTGGTTAATGTCGTTTTCAATCGCCGCTTTTTCTTCTGTCGCCTTTTTCTCTGGCTTGTCCTCTGCCGACTTTTCGGCCATCGGCTTCAAAAGCTGCCGGGAGGGCTTTCTTGCCCCTGATAGCCGCTTGATCATCGGCGGGGTAGAGTCGTGCAGCAGGCAAATCAGCTTACTATTGACGGGCCATTCGGTCTCACCTAGTGCGACTTCTAGCTTGTCGCCTTGCTCAATGGCTAGAGGCACTAGGTCGCCCGCGCGAATCAGCTTGTTGACCTGTTCTCGCTGGGCTGCGATCGCCTCATCGGTAAATTCATACGAGCCCCGCTCAAACGCATCGTCTGCAATAAAAGTGTTCCACCGCTTCACCGACAGCCTTGGCGTGCGCAAATCTCCTCGGCTGCGAGAGCCCACCTCTCCCGACTCTGGCCGAGGCAACACCGCGAATACGCGCGGCGGCTGAAACTCTTCTAGGGCTCGCTCGGCGATGACTGAATTAACTTCACCGTTATTGGTCACAGCCAAAAAAGTGCCGATAGAGCTTAGCCCTGCCTCCTCTAAAATCTTCTCATCTAGCGCCGAACCCACATAGGTTTGAAAGCCTTCAGCCTCCGCTTTAGCACAGGCGGCTTCATCAGTGTCAATAATTACCACCGACTCGTCGCGATCTTTAAAGAGCCTGCCGACCATCAGCCCCAAACCGTTGCAGCCCACAATCACAACCCCTGTAGCGCTGCTAGAGGTCACCCCCAGTAATTGAGCCAAGCCTCGCGCCGTCAGCCCTTGGGCAAATACAGTTACGATAATCGTCAAAAACACCAGCGCCTTAATCGAGTCGCCGCCGTTAATACCCCGCTCAGTGAGCAAAATAGCGAACAGAGAAGCCACCGATGCCGACACAATTCCACGCGGCGATATCCAGCTCAAAAATGCCTTCTGACGCCAGTTAAGGTCGCTGTTCCAGGTACATACCAAAATGTTGAGCGGGCGCACCACTAGCATCAGTACCAGCACCGTCAGCAGCGATCCTGGCCCTAGCTCGAACACACTGGCAATAGATAAATCAGCCGCCAGCAAAATAAACAGCACTGACACCGAAAAAATAGTGAGCTGCCCCTTAAACCGACGCAGCAGCCGTTCTTCAGGAATAGAGACGGCTCGCACCACAATCCCTGCCGCCACTGCCGCCATCAGCCCTGACTCGTCCTGAACGCTTTGAGCCAACCCATACAGGCCCCAGATACCTGCTAGCACAACTAAGTTGCGCAGTTCCTCCGACAGAAAATCTGCCTTTTTTAAGAACAGCGCCATCAAGAAACCACCGCCGCCGCCAATAATGACGCCAATTCCCAGTCGGGCCAGCAGCCCCCCTAACACAAATAGGGGAGCAGTATCGCCGTTAAGAATAATATCTAGAACGACTACCGCCAAAATCGCCCCTACCGGATCGATTAAGACGCCTTCGCCCTCTAACAAAGTAGAGATCTTGCGCTCTACACCGACCTGCTTCAGCAGCGGCGTCACGACCGTCGGCCCGGTTACGACCACCAGCGAGGCGTACAAAAACGCAATCGACCAGGGAAATTCTCC
>JBARVS010000465.1:0-9023 GCA_049646385.1 Phormidesmis sp.
ATGCAAAGCCCAAGGCCGACCCACCCATCCCGGCGGCAGCGGCTCATCCGTCACCAGCCGAAACCGCGAATCCGCTTGTTCAAAAGCCTCAACCTTTGCCTGCGTACCATCCGTCGAGCGGCTATCAACCACCAAAATCTCACGCACCGCCTCCCCTTGTGCGGCCAGTCCGTTTAGGCAAGGCTCCACTCGATGCGCTTCATTCAGCGTCGGCACCACCACACTGACGCGCTCCAAAGGTTTTTCTGCCGTCAGTTTGGGCTGAAGCGATCGCTGACGCCTAGCCCCTCGCAGCAGTCGCGACAGCAAAAGCAGCGCCGCCGGAACCTGCAAGCTTAAAAGCCCCAGCGCCGCCGCTCCAATAGCCGCCCCGATAACAGTAGCCACATCCACTTAGGCGTCACCCTGCCCAGGAATAGCGAGCTGGTCAAAATCAGTCTCTTGCGTAGCACTCTCCGCCTCTAGCGCCGCTCGGTACAGTAGCCAAGCCGGTAGCACACCCAGCAATATCCCTAGCAAAATCGGAAAATAAATCTCTCCATCTAGGCTAATCACCATTGCAAAAGCAAAGTTGCTCATATACACCGCCAGCGGCAAACCCAACGGCAGTCGCGTAATGTTTAGCGGCTTTAGCTTCCATAGCAGCGAAGCGATCGCCATAAACACAGCGCCCGTGCCAAACCAGCCCGCAAAGTTTTGATAAGGCATTCCAAAAAACGCACCGGGCTGATCCCACGCCCAAAACGGCATCGTCGTTTGGCTCATTGCCGGATCGAGCACAAAATCCCAGGAGGTTAGCAGCAGCGAACCAAAAGCGATCGCCCCCACCCCGCGCAGCTTGCCCAGCCCAGCCAACCCCATATAGGCCAGCAAATACGCGCTAAAGCCTAAATAAAACCACGACAGCGGAATCGTAAACGGCACCAGCCCCGCCACCTTGTAACCCAGCCCCGTCAAATAATGGTATTCCCCAAACGGCAGGCCCGTACTCGTCCCCAGCAGCTCAGCTCCAATCGACACCCCTAAGGCAGGTATCATAAAGCTCAGCCAGTGCCACAGTCCTAAGTAGCGATAGGCATACAAAGCAACGGCGATCGCCCCCGAAATCATATACACCGCACCGCCCCCCGCCATTGACCACCGAAACGCCTGCTGGCCAAACTCAGGCAGCCCCGCAATAAACGCCGTGTTGGGCAGCACGATCAAAAGCCCCGCCAATCCAAAAACCAACGAAGCAATATGGATTGAAAAAGCGGTGCGCTGCGCAATTGCCAGTGCCTTCATACTGTGTCCTTAAGTTATTACCGAGCCTCGGTAATATAACAAAGTTTTAAAAAAGAATCCGTTTATTCTACTATTTGCGTTATGAATCGCCCCCATTATTTAAGCCAGCCACCCCTTCAGCTAAGCCCCAAAGCCATCACCTTTGGCCGCGATATTTGCAGCGACTTAGCCCAGGCCACCGGGCGCGAATGGCTCATTACCAACGGCACAGGCAGCTACGGCTGTGGCACCCTTTCCGGCATCCTCACCCGCTGCTACCACGGCCTGCTCATTGCCGCCCTCAAGCCGCCTTTGGGCCGCACTTTGCTGCTCACCAAGCTAGATGAAACCGTTCACTATCAAAGCATTTACTATCCGCTAAGCTGCGATCGCTGGGCAGGCGGCACCACCACCGGCCACGGCTACCGAAACTTAGAAAGCTTTCAGCTAGAAGGCACCATCCCCACCTGGCACTACGCCTGCGCCGACGCCCTGCTAGAAAAACGCATCTGGATGCAACCGGGCGAAAACACCACCTATATCCGCTACACCCTGCGCCGAGCCAGCGGGCCGCTAACCCTAAGCATCAAAGCCATCGTTAACTATCGAGACCATCACAGCACCACGCAAAGCAATCAGCAGTCTAAACAAATCCAAACGCAGTCCCATCCCAGAGGGCTAAAGGTGCAGGCGCTCAGTCAAACATCTGAGCAGGCCGCGCCGTTTTATCTGCTAACGAGTAAAGGGCAGATGATACCCGCCAGCAAGTGGTATCAGCACTACTTTTTAACCACCGAGAAATATCGCGGACTAGCCCATTTAGACGACAACTTTCACGCGGCGACGCTAAGAACAACGCTCTCAGTGGGAGAGTCCATAACGATAGTTGCCAGTACGCAGCCCGCGCCAAATTTAGACGGAGAAGCAGCTTTACAAATTCGGCAGGCTGATGAAAACGCTTTGCTAAATGCATTCTCTTCCACTTTATCTGCTCAAGGTTCGCCTGCTGAAGAGACCTTATCGACAGGCAGTGCTCCCGTTGAACCTTGGCTTAAACAATGGGTGCTAGCGGCTGATCAGTTTGTGGTAAATCGCGCGCTGCCCAACATGCCCACTGGTAAAACAATTATCGCGGGCTATCCTTGGTTTGGTGATTGGGGCCGCGACACGATGATTGCCCTTCCGGGCCTGACGCTAGCCACAGGCCGCCCCGACATCGCCCGTCCTATCTTACAAACCTTTGCCCAGTATCTCAGTCAGGGCATGTTGCCCAACGCATTCCCCGAAGCCAACGACACCCCAGGCTACAACACCGTTGATGCGACTCTTTGGTATTTTGAAGCCATCCGCGCCTACATCGCTGCCACGCAAGACTTTGAGCTTTTATCAGAGCTGTTCCCAGCCCTCACAGAAGTGCTTGACTGGCACGTTCGCGGCACCCGCTACAGCATTGAGGTAGACCCCAGCGACGGGCTGCTGTATGCAGGCGAACCCGACGCACAGCTTACCTGGATGGACGCCAAAGTAGATGACTGGGTAGTAACCCCTCGCATTGGCAAGCCAGTGGAAATTAACGCGCTTTGGATCAACGCGCTCTGCTGCATGGCCTGCTTTGCAGAGCAGCTAACCGAGCCCGCAGAAAAATACGCCAGCCTCGTTGCCGCCGCCGCCAAAGGATTTGAAAGATTTTGGCACGCAGGTCATGGCCATTGCTACGACGTACTTGACGGCCCCAACGGACACGACGCATCGCTTCGCCCTAATCAACTATTTGCCGTCTCGCTAATTTACGGCCCAGTGCTGACGCCGCTGCAAAACAAAGCGATTGTTGACGTTTGCGCCCAGCAGCTATTGACCTCTCACGGACTGCGATCGCTCTGCCCCAAGCATCCCGACTATATAGGCGTTTATGGCGGCGATCGCTTCAAACGCGACGGCGCTTACCACCAGGGCACCGTCTGGGCGTGGCTCATCGGCCCCTTCATTCAGGCCCACCTCAAAGTTTATAAAAACCCACAGTTGGCCCGCACCTTCCTTATCCCCCTTGCCCATCATCTCAGCGCCGGCTGCATCGGCACCCTCAGCGAAATCTTCGACGGCGACGCCCCCTTCACCCCACGCGGAGCCTACGCCCAAGCATGGTCAGTCGCCGAAGGGCTACGCGCATGGCAGCTCATAGAACATTTTCTATCCCCCAACAAAGAACAATAGAAAACCTTCTTATTCAACCGCTTAGCGTAAGCACTCAACCCCTTAATGTATGAGCCCGACTTCATAAGACAGCAACTCAGCCGCTTAAGCTTCGTAGCCAATCCTTTAGGATAAGAACCCAACTGCTTAGCGATCGCCGCCAACCTCTTAAGCTAAAAAGCCAACTTCTTGAGCCACTGAATTTTTAGATTGCACGATGGCGAAAAAGACGACCAATCCTGAGCAAAATGTTAGTTAGCGCAATAGTTAGCAAGATTAGGCTAAGCTTTGTGCTCACCAGCGAAAGAGCGATCGCCACCAAACACAACAAAGGCGTCGAAAGAAACGCCCGACTCACCGCCGCCACCAGCCCAGCACTCAAGCGCTTATCAATCAAACGATTGTGGCTGCTAACGTAGCGCCAGTGAACGTAGCGCAAAAGGCTAGCCGCAAAGATATTGCTGCTGTAAACAACAACCGCAACCCGGCTATTGTTGTAAGCGCCCAGCAGCGAAGACGAAAAAGGCACCAGCGCAATAAACATCATAAAAAGCAGGCTCAACCAAATATGAATGTCATCCGACGCACAAAGGCAGCGAGAGGCTAGCTGATGGCCTAGCCAGAATAGCCCCAAAATAATGAAGCTTAGCCCGTAGGAAAAAAACTGAGGCCACAGGTCAACAAGCTGTTCGGCCAGCGCCGCCTCTGACGCTAGCTCAGGCACTTTAATATCCAGCACCAAAAGGGTTAGGACAATAGCAAAAATGCCGTCTATCAGCGTGTTAAGTCGGTCATTGCTAGCGGCATTATTTGACATCGCAAAAGTAAGTTAAAAAATAGGTAGCCTCTTCAAGTCTATTATCCCAAGCTCAGCCCTTAGCCGCCGAACGCATTAACTAAGCGCCGCTTCAAAGCAAAGATTAATAGCGCCTCTGTCATCAGATACCCATCTATTCCGTAAAACATCCTTCTTCTGGAAGACAAACTTATAAGTTGATTGATTAATACTACGCTTGCTAAGTAAATTGTTATTCTTAATTATTATTAACTGTTTAAAAGGTCGCTTAAATGCCAAAAACGCTTCATCCCAATTCAAACAACGGTAACGCTAGCAATCGTCATCACAACAGCCATTTTGCCGCACCCGAAATCAGGCCAATTCCGCCAGCAGACAATTCTGCTAAAGCGCTCAGCAGCAGGGATATAGAACCCAACGTTGAAGCCCCCGCAGCAGCAACGGTAGAGGAAAGCGTCGCAGCAGACCAGCCGAAAAAGTCCCGGCGACCCCCACTGTTGGCGATTGTAGGACTGGGCATCGCCTTAGCTGTCGGTGGCACACTAGGTACGCGCTGGTGGCACTACGCCTCTACGCATGAGAGCACCGACGACGCTCAGCTTCAAGGCCATGTCTATCAAATCAGCAGCCGCATAGAGGGCTCTGTGCAAGCCGTCGTCGTTGACGACAACCAAAAAGTGAGTGCCGGACAGCTCCTCGTCCAGCTTGACGCCAAAGACTACAGCGCAAAAGTCGATCAGGCCCAGGCCGCTTTGAGGGCCGCTCAGCAGCAGGCCAAAGCCGCGCAGATTAGCGTCGCGCAAGCAGAAGCCAACGCCAGCGCTCAAACCACCACCGCTCAGGGTGCGATCGCCAACGCAAATGCAGGCATTACCGACGCCCAAGCCGGACTCACCACCACGCAAGCAGGGATACCCGTAGCCCAGGCCGAGCTAGACAAAGCCAACGCAACGCTACAAAAAGCCCAGACTGACTACAGCCGCTATCAAAAGCTGTTTAGCCAGGGTGCCGTGTCCGCCCAAGAGCGAGATGCGAGCCTACAGGCGTACAAAGTGGCCCAAGCCCAGCAAGCAGAAGCGCAAAAGCAGGTGCAGCAAGCGCAGGCCCAAGTGACGCAGGCCCAAGCAAGCATCTCCAAAGCGCAGGCCGGACTAACCCAAAGCCAGGGCACCTTGCAGCAAGCGCAGGCTAGCGGCCTGCAGACATCTGTTAACAGCAGCCAGTATGCAGCAGCCCAAGCACAGGTGGCGCAGGCTCAAGCAAGCTTAGCAGAGGCCAAATTGCAGCTTAGCTATGCGCAGGTGAAAGCACCAGCAGCAGGCGTGGTGGGTGATAAGTCGGTAGAGGTAGGCGATCGCCTACAGCCCGGACAGCCCATCATGGCCGTAGTCGGTCAAGACTTTTGGATCATGGCCAACTTTAAGGAAACCCAGCTAGCCGCTATGCATCCTGGCGAGCCCGTCAGCATCAAAGTAGACGCACTAGGCGATACAGAAATAGCCGGACAAGTAGAGAGCTTATCACCTGCATCAGGCTCGCAGTTTTCACTACTGCCGCCCGATAATGCAACAGGCAACTTCACTAAAGTCGTACAGCGCATCCCCGTCAAAATTGAGCTAGATCCTAACGGTATTAAAGGTCACGAGGCCATGTTAGCCCCCGGCATGTCCGCCACCGTCAGCGTAGACATCTCAAATGCAAATCAGGGAGAAAGATAATGGCTTCAGCCGTCTCTCAAAGCAGCGGGCCAAGCGCCGAGCGAGAAGTCTCCTTTAAAGATTGGATTGGCATCGCGGCCACCTTGCTAGGCGCATTTATGGCCGTGCTAGACATCCAAATCACCAACGCATCGCTCAACGAAATTCAGGCCGCTTTAGGTGCAACCCTAGAAGAAGGCTCCTGGATTTCTACGTCTTATCTGGTTGCCGAGATTGTTGTCATTCCGCTGACGGGCTGGCTGTCCGGTGTTTTCTCACTGCGCCGCTATTTAATTGTCAACGCCTCTTTATTTCTGTTCTTCTCAGTCTCTTGCGCATTTGCTTCAACCCTGCCAATGATGATTTTGTTTAGGGCCGCGCAGGGGTTTACAGGCGGCGTACTCATTCCGCTGGCCTTCACGGTCATTCTCACGACGCTGCCATCCTCAAAACAGCCGATTGGCCTTGCGCTTTTTGGCATTACCGCTACGTTTGCGCCTACGATTGGCCCTACAATTGGCGGCTGGCTCACCGATAACTTTAGCTGGCACTATATTTTCTATCTTAACTTAGTGCCAGGGCTGTTGCTGATAGCAGGCGTATGGTATGCCCTACCTCAAGGGCCAATGCAGCTAAACCTGCTGAAAAAAGGAGATTGGTTTGGCATTGCTTCAATGGCGATTGGGTTAGGATCGCTAACAGTCGTGCTAGAAGAAGGCAATCGTAAAGATTGGTTTGGCTCTGACTTAGTCGTGCGGCTGTTTATGGTCTCAGCGATCGCCCTTTCCCTATTCCTATACATTGAATTCACCAAAAGAGAGCCCTTTATCAACCTAAGACTGCTCTGGCAGCGAAACTTTGGCCTTTCTATTATTGTCACCTTAGCGTTAGGCTTGGGCCTGTATGGATCGGTGTTTATCCTACCGCTGTTCCTAACTCAAATTCAGGGATATGACGCCACAAAAATCGGGCTCACCATCATGTGGGCCGGACTGCCCCAGCTCGCAATCACGCCCTTCATCCCCATCCTGATGAAAAAGTTTGACCTGCGATTTCTTACCGCCGTCGGGTTAGCTCTATTTGCCGTGAGCTGCTTCATGAACTCCACGCTGACGGAAAACACAGGCACCCTACAGCTCATTCCCTCACAGGTTGTCCGCGCGATGGGCCAGCCGCTAGTGCTAACCCCGCTTTCAAGCATTGCCACCGCAGGCATCGCTGCTAAGCAGGTCGGCTCAGCCTCAGCCCTGTTTAACATGTCAAGAAACTTAGGCGGCTCCACTGGAATCGCGGCCCTCTCCACGCTGCTTTCTCGCCGCGAGCAGTTTCACTCTAGTCGCTTAGGCGAATCCATCTCGCTTTATAATCCGCTGACCCAGCAGAGAATCGAAAAGATGACTCAATTTTTTACCAGTCAGGGCAGTTTTCCGGGTCAGGCCCACGACCAGGCGATCGCCACCATCGATTTAGCCGTTCGTAAGCAGGCCACCATCATGGCTTACAACGACTGCTTTTACTTCATGGGATGGGCCTTAATGGTGAGTGCTCTGCTAGTGCTGCTGTTCAAAAAGACAAAGCCAACAGGCGGGCCAGCGGGCCATTAAGCCCCCTTCCCTACAGCATAGCCAGCCGCTCGCGCACTAGCTGGGCCTGCTTTTCAGCCTCAGCCAACGTATCTCTAGCGCCCTGCACCACATCTGCTGGAGCCTGCTCAGTAAAGCCTTTATTGCTCAAGCGACCGCCCAGCGACCTAATTTCGCCTTCCGCCTTAGCCAAGTCTTTTTCTAGCTTGGCTCTTAGCGCCTCAATATCTACAACGCCCACCAAGGGAATGAGCACCTGCACGGTACCTGTGACCCCAGCAAACATTTTGCGCTGGTCGGTGGTGGGTTCATAAGTAGGTTTAGCGTCAGAATCGGCTTTAATGATGTCAGCAGCGGTGATGCCTTCGGACACAGGGCTTAGCTGAATCGCTTGAGTAGCCGAACGGTTAGCGTGTTCATTCGTGTCTTCAGAATCTCCTTTGATTTCAGCCCAACTGTCTTTTAGCTCAGCGATAACGCGATCGCGCCTTTCCTGAGTAAGCACCTTACGCGCCCCAAACTGAACGCTATAGCCAATTCCAACCAGCCGAAAGAGAGCCGCTAGCCCTGGCACATCATCAATCGCCGCCAGCATAGAATTCAAGACTTTGTAAGTCATGCCTACGCCCAGCAAAATAGAAAGAGAGAGAACAGGCTTTTTATAATCAGCAAAAAAGTTGTCAAAGTATCGCGTTGGCTGGTCTAAAAACTGTAGAACCGCAGCTGATATCTTTTGCCAAGCTGAATCATCTGCCGACACCTCAAATTTTCTCAAAGCTACAGCAGCAGGATTCTCAGCAGGAACTTCTTCAACAATCTCTGCTGCCTTAGAAACCGTCAGCGTTTCAGCCGTTTCAGCATGTGCTGGGGCAAAATCAGTGCTAGCGATATTCAGCGTTTCAATCCGCGCTGCCTGCTGAATGTATGGCTTAGTTGCCCTCAACGTTTGCAGCTCAATAGCGCTATCTGTTTTGAGAATAGCCTCAATCTGCGCAGAAGGCTTAATCCCCGCTTCAACCCGTAAATTGCGAATCGTCCGAATCGTATCAATCAATAAGTCGAACTGTTGATCTAGCTCGGTGTCAATCAGGCTAGCGTTTGCAATAGGGTAGCTTTGCAGCGCCAAACAATCTTCTTCACCCACGCCCGTCAGCGTGTGCCACAGCTCCTCGGTAATGTGTGGCACAAAAGGATGCAACAGTTTAAGAATGCCTTCTAGCACGTATGCCAGCGTTTGCTGTGCGGCGCGCTTAGTGTCACCATCGCCATACAGCCGAGGCTTTACCAGCTCAATATACCAGTCGCAAAAGTCTCCTCGGGTAAACTCATACAGATCTTTAGAAGATTCACCCATGCCGTAAGTATCAAGCTGATTGCGCACCCGCTCAATCGTTTGATGGTAGCGAGAGAGAATCCACCTGTCGGCCAGCTCTAAAGAACTTGCCCCATGGCTACCCGGCTCGCCCAGATCTGCCGGAGACTGCCCCTCTAAGT
>JBARVS010000466.1:0-29729 GCA_049646385.1 Phormidesmis sp.
GCATAATACTGCTCGCGATGGGGCTGATGCTGGTTTCTGAGCTGTTTAACAGCGCGATTGAAGTGCTATGCGACTTTGTAGAGCCTGAAAGAAATGAGAGCATCCGAATCGTTAAAGACATTGCCGCCGCCGCCACGGGGCTGAGCATATTAGTATGGGCAGCTATTTTAGTGATTGAGACGGTTCGTTTTTGGCAGCTAGCCTGAGCTGCGAGCGTTTCAGATCTTGAGTGTTTCAGATCTTGAGCGTTTAAGAAGCTGCGCGACGATCTACCCATTGTTTGGCTCTTTTGATAGCTGCCGTGCGAGAGGGCGCACAGGGCACCGCTACGATGCTACTGCGATCATCATTGGCCCAAACGCTGTAGATTATTTCTCCATCTAAGTCGCTCTGGTCAAGCTCTAGCTTCCAACCTCGGTAGGTAAAAGATAAAACAATATGAGGATAGTCGGGCATAAGAGTCAGCATAAAAAAATCCGCACGAAGAGGTGACTCTCTTTGCGTAAATGGCGTAGGCCAAGCTAACGCAAAGTAGAGCCAAAATGTAGACGACATCGAAACAGATGTAACGCTTTAAAGCAAAAGCCTTAAAGCAGTATCTGTTAGGCCGCTGTTAGGTTCTGAGCGGCAAAGTCCCAGTTCACCAGGCTATCTAAAAAGGTGGAAATGTAGGCAGGTCGTTGGTTTTGATAGTCTAGATAGTAGGCGTGCTCCCACACGTCCATAGTGAGCAAGGGCACCTGATTGTTGGTTAAAGGATCGACGGCATTAGGGGTTTTAGTCACTTTTAGCGTATCGCCTTCCAACACTAGCCACGCCCAGCCGCTGCCAAACTGAGAGGCTCCTGCGGTTTTGAAGGCTTCTGCAAAGGCTTCGTAGCTGCCAAAATCATCTTCAATTTTTTGGGCTAGCTCTCCGGTTGGCTTACCGCCGCCGTTGGGCTTCATGCTGTGCCAATAAAAGGTGTGATTCCAGGCTTGCGCGGCGTTGTTAAACAGCCCAGACTGCTCGGCATCATCTGCAACGGCTTTAATGACCTCTTCAATAGGCTGATTGTCGAAGTCGGTGCCTTTTACCGCATCGTTGAACTTGCTGACGTAGCCTGCATGGTGCTTGTCGTGGTGAAACTCCAATGTGCTTTTAGAGATATGGGGCTCTAAAGCGGTGTAGTCGTAAGGCAAATCGGGTAGTTTGTATGCCATGGTTTATTCTTAAATTCCTCTCAATGGGCGCTGTTAGAAATGAGCTGAAAGCAAAGTCACTCGTAGGTTTTTGCAAACCTTTAGCTTGCTGATAGACCCTAACTAACAAAGCCTCAGTTCTGAAGGCGAGAACTTTGCCTTCAATAGTCTTTTTACCACAGTCCTCAAAATTCTATATCCCCTACCCCCGGATTGTTTTTAGGTAGTCAGTAGCGATACGGTTGGTTTAGCAAGGGCTACTTAAATTAAGGGTTTTGACTATTTTCAACATGCGAGTAATTAAAAGAGATCGTCTGATCAAAGCAGTAGGTATTTTACTGAGTAGCTGGGCGATCGCAAGCTGCACCCCCTCATCAACCTCCAACACAGCCGATAGTGTCTCTAAGAGTTCGCCAGCACAGTCAGGATCGGCTGAGCAAATTGTGCTGGCGATTGGCGGCGAAAGTGAAGAAGGCTACGATCCCACGCTGGGCTGGGGACGCTATGGCGCATCGCTGTTTCAAAGCACGCTGCTGAAGCGCGATGAAAACTTGAACATTGTCAACGACCTAGCAACAGATTATTCAGTCAGCGAAGACGGCAAAACCTGGACGGTCACCATTCGAGAAGATGCAAAGTTTTCAGATGGCAAACCGCTGACGGCCTCTGATGTGGCCTACACCTTTAATAAAGCAGCAGAAAGCGGCGGGCTCACCGACGTCACTCAGTTAGAAAAGGCTACGGCCACTAGCGACAGCACCGTAGAGCTAACGCTGAAAAAGCCGCAAAGCACCTTTGTCAATCGCCTGATTACGCTCGGCATCGTGCCCGAACATGCGCACGGTCAAGACTATGCCCGCAATCCTATTGGCTCTGGCCCTTACAAAATGGTGCAGTGGGACGAAGGCCAGCAGCTGATCGTAGAGGCGAACCCTGAATACTACGGCGAGACGCCCAAAATTAAGCGGCTGGTGTTTTTGTTTGTAGATGAAGATGGTGCTTTTGCCGCAGCCAAGGCGGGTCAGGTGCAGGTGGCGGCGGTGCCTCAGTCGCTAGCGGTGCAAACCATTAAGGGCATGGCGCTGCGCGATGTCGTCAGCGTGGACAATCGCGGACTGCTGTTTCCTTACCTGCCTGCCAATAGTAAAAAAACGGCGGATGGCGATCCGATTGGTAACGATGTCACTGCCGACCTAGCGATTCGACAGGCCGTAAACTATGCCCTGGATCGTCAGGCGCTGGTAGACGGCATTTTGGAAGGGTACGGTTCGCCTGCTTATGGCCCGGTGAGCGGGTTGGCCTGGGAAGAGACAAAGGCCAGCATTGAAGATGCTCAGCCCGAAAAGGCCAAGCAGATTTTGGCGGAAGGTGGCTGGGCCGATAGCGATGGTGATGGCATTGTTGAAAAAGATGGCACCAAAGCTGAATTTACAATTTTGTACAAGGCGGATGACAGTATCCGGCAGGCCCTCGCGCTGGCCTCTGCTGAAATGCTCAAGCCCGTTGGCATACAGGCCAATGTAGAAGGTAAGAGCTGGGATGATATTGGCCCCCTCATGCACAGCAACGTGGTGGTGTTTGGCTGGGGCAGCCATGACCAAACGGAAATGTACAATCTGTATTATTCGCAGGCGGCGCAGGGTGACTTTAACAATGCGGGCTACTATGCCAATTCCCAAATTGATAGCACGTTAGATTTGGCGATGGGCGCGCCTTCGGAAGCGGAAGCTGTGACCTATTGGAAGGCGGCGCAGTGGGATGGTAAGCAGGGCGTTACCACCAAAGGGGATGCGACTTGGGCTTGGCTAGTGAATTTAGACCATACCTATTTTGTCAATGACTGTTTGGATGTTGGCCAGTCTCAGATAGAGCCCCATGGCCATGGCTGGCCGATTACGACTAATATCACTGAGTGGAACTGGACATGCGAGTAAACGTCCGGTTGAGGGCTGTGCTGATATTTGCGGCGCGAAAGCTGCTGCGGCTGGGTCTGTTGCTGATGGCGGTGGCGGTTTTTACCTTTGTGCTGCTGAGCTTTTCGCCGATTGACCCGGTGAAGGCTTACATTGGCGCAGATATCATGCAAATCAGCGCCGATCAGCAAGCGCTGATTGCCGAACGCTGGGGGCTCGATCAGCCGATGGGAATTCGTTTTCTCGATTGGCTAGGGCAGCTTTTGCAAGGTAACTTAGGGACTTCGCTGGTGTTTAATCAGCCGGTGAGTGAGGTGATTGCTTCACGGTTTCAGGCGTCTTTACAGATGCTGGCGATCGCCTGGTTCCTCTCGGGCTTTTTGGGCTTGGCATTGGGCATTATCGCAGGCGCACTAGAGGGCCATTGGATAGATCGGCTGATTCGCCTGTATGCTTACACGCTGGCCTCTTCGCCCACGTTTTGGGTGGCGCTGCTGCTGCTGATTGTGTTTGCGGTCTCCTGGCAAATTGCGCCGATTTGCTGCGCGGCCCCACCGGGCGTGCTCTCGCAAAATGTCACCTTTTGGCAGCATTTACATCATCTGCTGCTGCCCGCGATCGCCCTGAGCATTATCGGCATTGCCAACATCGCTTTGCACACCCGTCAAAAGCTGATTGACGTGCTCAAAAGTGACTATGTGCTATTTGCCCAAGCGCAGGGGGCGAGCCTGTGGAACGTGGTGCGCTATCACGGCTTTCGCAACATTCTGCTACCTGCCATTACGCTACAGTTTGCCTCTTTGAGCGAGCTGTTTGGTGGCTCGGTGCTAGTCGAGCAGGTGTTTGCCTACCCTGGACTGGGCGAGGCGACGGTGCAGGCGGCGCTGCGCAGCGATATTCCTTTGCTGGTGGGCATTGTGTTCTTTAGCGCGCTGTTTGTTTATACGGGCAATACGCTGGCCGACTTAGCCTATCCCATCATCGATCCGCGCATTCGTTTGGGAGGGCAGCTCACGTCATGACGATTACCCTTAGGCCGACTCGAAAAGAACCAACGCGGCGGCGCGACAACAGACGACAGCAAACCTTGGTAGCGATCGCCCTGGGCAGCCTGTTCTTACTCGCTATCATTATCAGCCCCTGGTTTTTAGGAGAGGCGGGCCTCGGCCCGGTGCTCACGCAGCGCAATCAGCCGCCTTCGCTGGCTCACTGGTTTGGCACCGACTGGCTGGGGCGCGATATGTTAAGGCGATCGCTCCACGGACTTTCTTTGAGTTTGCGGGTGGGCCTGCTCGCTGCTAGCATCAGCGCGGTGATTGGCACGGGCTTGGGGCTGCTGGCGGGTACGTTTGGTGGCTGGGTCGATGCGGTGATTATTTGGATTGTTGATGTTTTCTTTAGCCTGCCGCATTTGGTGCTGCTGATTTTGATCGCCTTTGCGGTGGGCGGTGGGACGAAGGGCGTTATTGTTGCCGTCGCGCTCACCCACTGGACAAACCTAGCGCGGATTATTCGGGCTGAAGTGCTACAGGTGAACAGCGCCGACTATATTCATTTAGCGCGAAGGCTGGGCAAGCCGCCGCTGTGGATTGCCCGTCATCACATGGTGCCGCATATCGTGCCGCAGCTCATTGTCGGGCTGATTCTGCTGTTTCCTCACGCGATTTTGCACGAGGCGGCGCTGTCGTTTATTGGCATTGGCCTGTCGCCGCACCTGCCCGCAATTGGCATTATTTTGGCGGAGTCGATGCGCCATCTTTCTACCGGATATTGGTGGCTAGGAGTGATGCCCGGTGTGCTGCTGCTGCTGTCGGTGAAAGCCTTTGACTGGCTAGGTGAGAATATGCGATCGCTGCTCGATCCAAAAACCAGCCAGGGATAATCATGCTTTCAATTTCTAATTTGGGCGTGAGCTTTACCCAATACGACCAGGGGTTACGCCGCAAGCAGCTCACTGTTATCACCGATTTAGATTTAGAGGTGCAGGCGGGTGAAGTGGTCGCGGTGGTGGGCGCTAGCGGCTCGGGTAAAAGCCTATTAGCGCACGCGCTGCTCGGCATTTTGCCAGAGAACGCAACGATTAGCGGCAAAATGCAGTTTCAAGGCGAGACGCTCACCCCCGCACGCTGCCGCACGCTGCGCGGTAAAACCATCGTCCTGATTCCGCAGTCGGTAGGCTACTTAGACCCGCTGATGATGGCCGGAGAGCAGGTGCAAAGGGCCGCACGGCGAGCCGGACGTGATCGCGCAGCGGCAAAAACTAGCCTCATCAACGCCTTTGCGCGCTACGATTTGCCCGCAAACACTCGCTTTCGCTATCCTTTTCAGCTCTCGGGTGGGATGGCTCGCCGCGTGCTGGTCTCTACCGCCGTGGTGACCGATGCGCAGCTTGTAATTGCCGACGAACCCACGCCGGGGCTGCATCCTGATGTCGTGACCGAAACGCTCAACCACTTAAAAGAGCTGGCGCAGGAGGGGCGCGGCGTGATGGTGATTACGCACGATATAGAAGCGGCCCTGCAAATTGCCGATCGCGTGGCGGTATTTTACGCAGGCACGACCGTTGAGATTGCGGCGGCTCGCGACTTTACAACAGGAAATTTGCGGCATCCCTACACGCAGGCGCTGTGGCGATCGCTGCCGCAAAACGAATTTATCCCGGTGCCTGGAAACCAGCCCAGCCCCGAGCAGCTGCCGCCGGGATGTCTCTTTGCCGATCGCTGCCCCTGGGTAACTGAGGCTTGCACGACGCAGCGGCCAGCGCTAAGACGAGTAAAACAAGGATGGGTGAGGTGTATTCATGCTGAAGGGTAACGGCTTATGGTTTCGCTATGGCGATCGCCTGCCTTGGGTGGTGCAAGATCAAAGCTTGGCGGTTGCGCCCGGTGAAGTGCTAGGGATTATGGCCCCGTCCGGCTATGGCAAAACGACGCTGGGCAAGCTGCTAGCGGGCTATTTATCGCCTGATCAGGGCAATGTGACGGTAGCGGGGCGATCGCTTCCCACCAAAGGCTATTTCCCCGTGCAGCTCATCTTCCAAAACCCTGAGCTGTCGGTAAATCCGCGCTGGCGCATTGAGCAAATTTTGCAGGAGAGCCACCCGCCCGATCCGCATCAGCTAGAGGCACTGGGCATTCATCCGGGCTGGCTGAGCCGCTACCCCCACGAGCTGAGCGGCGGCGAGCTGCAGCGGGTGGCGATCGCCCGCCTGCTCAATCCATCCACCCACTATCTCATTGCCGATGAAATGACCGCCATGCTAGACGCCAACACTCAGGCGCTCATCTGGCAGGTAATGCTGACGTTTGTAAAGCAGCAGCAGGTCGGGCTAATCGTGATTAGTCATGACGTGCCGCTGCTACAAAGGCTCTGCGATCGCATCTTGACCCTGGCTGATAATGCCGTAACTTCTAGCCGTTTGAGCGTTGCTGGCACCGCGCCAATCGACAATGCTTTAGCAGGCGGTATTCGTTAAGCTATTAAAGATACTCGTTCAGCGCATATAATTTGGGGCGATCGCCTAGCCTTATTTCCTTTGCCCCTAGTTGTTCAACCCGATCATTTAGCCAGATTATTCAGCCAGATATTAAGCCAGTCATTCGGTGAGTTATTCCGTGAAGCCCCCTTTAGCCCAGTCATCAGCCGCTCAGCAAATTCCACCATCGCCTTCGCCGGCCCCCCTAGCTGACGACTATTCACAGAGTCAACCGCAGCGACATTTACACGATCACTCACCCGGCCACCCACAAGATCATGCACCAGGCCAAGCGACTCAGCATGTTCACAGCGAAGCCTCTCGCAAGCGAATCATCAATCGGCTCTCTCGCATTGAAGGCCACATTCGCGGCATCAAAACCATGGTGCAAGACGACCGCGCCTGCCCAGACGTGCTAGTACAAATCGCGGCCATTCGCGGCGGGCTAGACCGAGTAGCGCGAATTATTTTAGATGAGCACCTCAGCGAGTGCATTACGCGGGCCGTCGATGAAGGCAACATAGAAGCTGAGCTAGACGCGCTCAAAGCCGCCCTGGATCGATTTATCTAAGCGCTGCTGCGCCTGTTTGCCGAACTGCTCAGCTTACACAAGACGTTACTTTGTCTATATACAAAGCTGCTCAGCCTACAGGCGCAGTAACTAATATTGCTCGCGGAGTAGCTCATTGTATACAAAAAGCAGCTCATATTGCTCGCGAAGCAGCTCAGCCTACAAGCGGAGTAGCTCGTTGTATACAATGAGCAGCTAATTATGTATGCAAAGCAGCAAATCGTATCCGCGAAGCTGCTTGGTCATCCACCCCGTGCCTACAGCACTATCAAAATTGCTTTTCGCGACCTGTCACAGCAACCCCATTTTTCCATAGTTCATATTCGCTGATGTCAATATCTTCGTTCCAGACGAGTGCATACCCGCCCGGTTCGACCTTAAAGCTCTTAAAAAAAGCAGGCTGCTTCAAAGCAAAAAACATCGGTTTTTCTAGCAGATGATGAATTGTATATTCCCTGACTCCTCCATCTGCAAATTCAACAAGTAGCGTACGTTCATCAACAGCTTCGGCCTTTAATATTCGCGGATATTGCATGACGACATCACATTTGGTTTACTTTAATGGCGGCAGCTTGCGAAAGTCTTGGGACATCCACATTGTAAGCAGTTCCTGCTGATACAGACTGGCCCACTCAATGACTAGCTTTCAGCGCGTGTAGGCAAATCTCCCTCTATAATTTCTAACGACTCAATGCCGATGAGCGCGTTATGCTCACCGTAAACTGCATGAAAATGAGGTGGTGGATGGTCACCAAAGAATACTTTGATGATGATTCCATAAAATCGTGCAATTTCTGGCATAGCGGCATTTAAAGGCAAACAGCGGTTATTTGACTATTTCATAGCGCCAGAGCACCGCGCTATTTTTCTAAGAGAAACCTATTTAGAAGGCCAGTCGAGTTTTCGGCTTTCTGCCAAAAGGCAAAACGTAAGAAAGAACGTAAGAAAGGTAGAGGGCCGCTAAGCGTTTTTTCTTGAATGAATCAATTGATATGATTAAAGTATAAAACATAGACGAAGGGCCACACTGCCAGGTTTCTCCTAAATTTTGGCTGACGGTGGCGTGCCGGATGAAGTATAAACTGCAAATTCCATCAAAAACCCTGCTGCCAGCTCAAAGACTTTTGATTGCCATAAGCTTGTTAGGAGCGCTGAGCGCTTGCTCGCCAATAACCACCCCGGTAGTTGATTCAACCTCAGAAGATGGCGGCGATGCGCTTTCGTCTGCTCAAGTTGAGGCATCGGGCTCGAATGCTGAAGCGAAAAAGGCTACAGGCTTCCCTGATTCGCCGTCAGAGCTAAAGAACTGCAAACGAGCAAAAAGCACGCCTCAACCGCTTTCTCATGCAGAGAATACGGCTGCTTTTGAGCAGTTTAACTTTCGACCTGAAGGCGTCACCGTTTTTAAGCAAACGGTTGCTGTGGCAACGCCCCATTACACATTTCACTTTTGCAAAGGCAACAAAACATGGATAGCCGTATCTAATGAGGCGGCTGATAATGAAGACGCCTATGACTATAAGCGCGACTTGGCGGCGATCGCCAATCCCCCCTACGAATCTATTGAAATAGAAGGAACAACCTACGACTATCGCATCCGGTTACAGGCTGATTGGTTAACAAGTGAGCTATCTAAACAAGCGGTTGCCGAGTCAGCGCCCGAGGCGCAAATACCAGCAGCCTTAGAAGACGCGGTATATTTTGAGCTAAAAAAGCCGGACGGTGACGTTATCAGCCGCGAGCTGTACACCGTCTCTGATGTGCAAAAGGCGCAGTTAGGCGCGAGCTTAGGGGTGCCTAGTATGGCAGGGGTTGCGATCGCAGGAAATAATCTTTGGTTCGCCGCAACCACTAGCCAGGGCGAGGGCGATAATGGCTTTGCGAGCCTGCTACAGTACGATCTCAAAACGCAGGCGCTTAGCGTTCAGCAACCCGAACAGCTCCAAGGCGATCAAATTACCGATGTAGTGGCGACCGAGCAGAACGGGACGACAACTCTATGGCTAGGCACCCAGCGCAGCGGCGAGGGCAATCCTTTTGCGCCCGCCAGTGGGCTGGTGGCCTATCAGCCCAAGGGTGAAAAGCTAGAGAGCTTTACGGTGATAAACAGCCCGCTAGTCGGCGCGATTCCCCATCAGCTCGCGGTAGAAAACGAGGCGCTGTGGGTGGCCACAGGCAATGGCACCTGCCGGGTACAGTGGCAGGCCATCAGTGAAGCTAATAGCTGGAACTGCTGGCGGCTAATGGCCACAGCCGCGCTACCCAAGGGCGGTGTAGAGGTGTATTCAAGCTTTTTGGCGACTGAACCTGAGGCCAAGCTAACGGGGAAAGAAGTCGAGGCGCTGTGGATTTCTCAGGCGCTAGAGGATGCAACAACAGAGCCAGCCGCACAGCCTGGGATGGCCCGTTACGAAGTGGTGTACAAGGCTGGATTTGAAACAACTCTGTCGCAGGGCGGCTATCGAGTTGCCAACGCGGTAGCTCAGCGAGCGGCGGGGGGAAACTCCATTTTTTGGCCGGGGCGACAGTGGCATTGGGCAGGCGATCGCTTCAAACGCGGACTCGACGAAGTATCGCTTAACTTGGTCGGCGGTGGCCCCTATGGTTTGGTTTCATCCAGCGCTCGCAGCGGCCTCATGTTCGATCATAAGGCCATTCGAGGAGACTTTGATCTGTTGGATTTGACCCTGGAGGGCACAACAGTACGCTACTACGCCGGCTGGGTAAACAGCGATCAGCTAACGGTATATCCCAGCCTGCGCCCCGTGATTGCGCCCCAGCAGCCAAAGCCCAATCCTTTGACTAAAATGGCCAGTGACTTACCTGCTTCAGGGCCCTAAAATCAATTCGCCATGACTCCTTCAGACGCTTCCGCGCTCAATCTAAATCCGCTGTCACCCGCTGAGCAGGCCAACGTCTCTCCAGCGGAAATTTTTCAGGCCGAACTCAACGGCTCAAAGCTCACTCGCCCCATGTGGATGCTGTGGATTCTCTCGGCGGGGCTAATTGCGCTAGATGGCTTTGATTTTTTTATTATCGGCGTGGCGATGCCGTTTATTCAAAAAGACTTTGGCCTGAGCGCGGGCTGGGTGGGGGCGATCGCCACTGCTGCTCTAGCGGGTGCCCTGGTGGGCTCGCTTACCCTTGGCCCCGTCACCGACAAAGTAGGCCGACAGCTGATGCTGATGATCGATATTGGCCTATTTGTTGTTGCTTCGTTGGGCACCGCGCTGGCTTGGAATGCCTGGTCGCTGCTGTTCTTTCGCTTTGCCGTGGGCATTGGCATCGGCGCAGACTACCCCATCAGCGTGTCATACATCACTGAAAATACGCCCGCTAACGTACGCGGACGCATGGTGATTGGAGCCTTTAGCTTTCAGTCTGTGGGTGCGTTGCTAGGTGCGCTGGTTGGCTGGGCAACTATTTTGGCCTTTCAACAGATTGCACCCGAGTTAGCAGTTAACTATGCATGGCGCTGTATGCTGGGCGTAGGCATTGTGCTTTCTGTTTTAGTGGGCGGGCTGCGGCTGTTGTTTTTATTAGAAAGTCCTAGCTACTACATTGCCAAAGGCAACTATGAGGAAGCTTCTAAATCAGCCTCTAAGCTGCTAGAAAAGCCGATTCATCTAGAACCTGTTGAAGTTTCTGCTGAAGTTTCTACAGAACTAACGGCATCAAAAGAATCTGCTAAGCTAGGCTACGCCGATCTGTTTTCACCTGCATACCTCAAACAAACTGCCTTAGCTTCTATTCCCTGGTTTTTGCAAGATATTGCTACCTATGGCATTGGCATTTTTACGCCAACTATTATTGCAACGTTGGCCTTTGCCGATAGTGACGGCTTGTTGATGCGAGAAATGGCCTCAGCTCGGGGAGCCGCCATTGTTAACGTGTTTTTGGTGATTGGCTTTTTGTTCGCTGTTCTGCTGGTTGATCGAGTTGGCCGCATTCGGCTACAGATTATTGGGTTTGTTGGCATGGCCGCTGGGCTAGGCATTCTCGCTTTATCTGGCTCAAGCTTGGCGCTGCTTTTCACCGGATTTATTCTGTTCAATCTAATGATGAACTTTGGCCCAAACTCTACCACTTTCCTCCTGTCGGGAGAATTGTTCCCGCCCGAGATTCGAGCGAGCGGCGCAGGGCTAGCGGGTGGCATTGCTAAGTCAGGCGCTGTATTAGGGGCGCTGCTGCTGCCGATATTACAGGAGAGAATTGGGGTTGAGGGCGTGGTGCGATCGCTCGCCATCATCTGCCTATTCGCCGCCATCATTACCTACAGCCTGCGAACCGCAGCACAGCCCAATGAGCATTCAATCTCGAATACATCACGAGCTTGATCGACTAGCGGCTGAAGAGTCGATCAAAATTATAGTTGCGGTAGAGTCAGGCAGTCGCGCTTGGGGGTTTCCCTCTCAAGACAGCGATTACGACGTTAGGTTCATCTACGCGCGAGACCCCTGGCGGTATATCAACGTTTATAAGGGGCGCGATGTCATTGAACGACCTATTGCAGACGAGCTAGACATTAGCGGCTGGGACTTGCAAAAGGCATTTGGGCTGCTGCGAAAGTCTAATCCGGCGCTGATGGAATGGGTGAACTCGCCGCTCATTTACCGCGAATTGCAACCCCAAGCAGATAACTTTAGGCGCTTAGCCACACAAGCCTTTCTACCTCTCGCCTCCTGTCATCACTATCTTTCTATGGCCCATGGTCATCAGCGGCGAAGCGCCCGACATAAAAAAGTCAGCCTAAAGCACTATCTCTACTCTGTTCGTCCGTGCCTAGCAGCGCGTTGGGTTGTTGAGTATGGCACTCAGCCGCCGATGCTTTTCTCTAAGCTCGTTGAAACCTTTTTACCACAGGGCGAAATCCGTCAGATAGTAGATGGCTTAATCACGCTAAAATCCGGCACATCAGAGATCGATACCGTTGATCGAATCCCGGCGCTAGAGCGCTTTATTGCAGAAAGCTTAAAAGAAATAGAGGCTAGCCTACCAGTAGCTACAGCAAACTTTAGTAAAAGCGAATGCAATACCTTATTTAGAACAATGCTAAAAGCCTGTTGGAACGAACAATAATAGTATTATTCATAGTACGCAGCCAGGAGCCTGGAAATAAAATGTCTGAAGAAAGCTGGTATATCATCAAAGAAGACTCTGAGCAGTGCAAGCTTATGTCTGCTAACGGATTAGCCGCCTTAACTCCGCCGCCGCTGGAAAAATGGGGGCCGTTTAAAACGCAAAATCAGGCCATTGCAAAGCGCGTTGGCCTGATTAGGGCAGGGAAATGTAAGCCTAGCTAGGTAGCTGCTCGATCTTACTTGGCCGCAGGCGTAGAAGCACCGACCGTACTCGCTGAGTTTTGCTGAGTGCGGATGGCGTCAGTGAGCACTTCAATAGCTTTGGAATATTGTGGGTCTGCCATGGTGCCCACCTGATCGCGATTTTTGACGAGTTCTTCACGCTGATCTTCGCTGAGTTCTACCACATAGTCGGGCTCAATGCCTAGCTTGTTGATGTCTCGACCCAAAGGCGTCAGATATTTAGCAATGGTAACCGCCACACCAGAACCATCAGCCAACCCCCGAACCGACTGCACCAGCCCTTTGCCAAAGGTTTGAGTGCCGACAAGTTCGGCTCGGTGATTGTCTTGCAGTGCGCCTGAGAGAATTTCACTAGCGCTCGCTGAGCCGCCATCTACTAGCACGACCAGCGGGCGATCGGTGATGGCCTGATGCTTAGCAACTTCTTCATCGCTGACAGAATTGCGATCTACGGTTGAAACAATCTTGCCCTCATCAATAAACATTTCTGCAATATCAATGCTAGAAAATAGAAGCCCACCAGGGTTAGACCGCAGATCTAGAACGTAGCCAGTTACATCACGCTTTTCTAGCGCTTTGATCGCCTCACGCATTTCATCCGAAGCATTGGCGCTAAACTGAGCCAGACGAATATAGCCCACCGTTCCTTCAGGGCCGCTTTCTACAGAATACTTCACCGGATGAATTTCAATTTGTGCGCGCGCGATTTCAAACTCTAGGGGCTTCTCTTCGCGGGTAACTGAAATTTTTACTTTGGAGTTAACCGGGCCGCGAATTAGGTTCACAGCATCGTTAAGCTCCATTCCCTCGGTGCTTTGGCCGTCAATAGAGGTGATGACATCGCCCGAAAGCAGCCCTGCCTCAAAAGCAGGCGTATCTTCAATGGGCGAAACAACGACTATGTTGTTGGTTTCTTCTTCTTGTGTAATGGTGATGCCGACCCCGGTAAGTTCGCCCGAAGTGTCAATTTGCATACTCTTAAACTCTTCAGGATCCATAAACCGCGTGTAAGGATCGTCTAGCTTTTTGAGCATCTCGCGTACGGCGGTATAGGCTTCTTCTTGATCGGTGTAGGAGCGATTCAAGTAAGACGTGCGAACTTCTGTCCAATTGAGGGAATTAAACGAGCCGTCAACGTAGTCATTATCGATTAGCTGCCACACTTCATCGATTAATTCTTTGGGGCTTTCTTTAAAGAAGGCTTGGCCATCGGAGAGGTGAATGCCGGTGCCAGTGATTACCACAGCAGCACTCGCTAATGCGGTTGCGCCAAGAATAAGACCGCGCTGAGTAATAGCCATAGAAGAAAAAATCCCGTTCTGAAGGACGCTAGTGAGCTTAATTTAACACAACCCTTTTATGAGTTGCCTGAGTTTAGGATGAAGAGTCGGCTCTGTTGTATGAGAATATACTGAAAAGTGAACGCCTCAGCTTTAACGAGCTTTTGCTGTTGTCGCAGCGGCTAAATCTTCAGATTTTTGAGGGACTGTCTCTGGTGCGATCGCCCCAGTTTCTGCGCCATTAGCCTCGTCTTTAGCTGCCGCTTCAGCATCGGGCTCTATCCATCTGCCGTCGGCCTTAATCAAATTGATCAGTTCTTCTACGCCCTGCGCTTCGGGGACGCGCTTAATCTCTTCACGGCCTCGGTAAAGGGCAATGGTGCCTGCCTGTTTGCCGACGTAGCCATAGTCAGCATCGGCCATTTCTCCAGGGCCGTTAACAATGCAGCCCATCACGGCGATGTCAAGCCCGGTGAGGTGGTTAGTGGCATTACGGACTTTGTGAAGCACGTCTTCTAAGTTAAACAAGGTTCGTCCGCAGGAGGGGCAAGCGACATATTCCACCATGGTTTTGCGAAGGCCCAGCGCCTGCAAAATGCTATAGCACACCGGAATTTCTTTTTCGGGAGCTTCGGTTAAAGAGACCCTAATGGTGTCGCCGATGCCCATAGCGAGCAGGGTGCCAATGCCTGCGGTTGATTTGATGCGGCCATATTCACCGTCGCCCGCTTCGGTTACGCCAAGGTGCAGCGGATAGCTCATGCCTAGCTCATTCATGCGGGCTACCATCAGCCGATAGGCCGCTAGCATGACGGGTACGCGAGATGCTTTGAGGGAAACGACGAGGTTATAAAAGTTTAACGACTCGCAGATATGGATGAACTCCAGGGCTGATTCCACCATGCCTTCGGGAGTGTCGCCATAGGTAAAGAGCATCCGCTCGGCAAGAGAGCCGTGGTTGACACCAATGCGCATGGCTTTGCCCTGATCGCGTAGTGAAATAACTAGGGGCTCAAGGGTTTCACGAATTTTTGCGCCGATGTTGGCGAACTCTTGGGAGGTATATTCGGTGCGATCGCTGCCATCCTCGTTTTTAGCAGGCTTTTCAAACACGTACAGGCCGGGATTAATCCGCACCTTGTCTACATGCTTGGCGACCTCTAGAGCAATTTTCATGCCGTTGTGATGCACATCGGCGACTAAGGGCACTGCTTGGTAGGTTTCGGCTAGCTGATGCTTAATTTCTGCTAAAGCTTTAGCGTGAGCCATGCTAGGAACCGTGACTCTAACAATTTCACAGCCTGCTTCATGAAGCCTGCGAATACCTGCTACAGAGCCTTTAATATCAAGGGTGTCTTCATTAATCATCGACTGCACCACCACCGGATGGCCGCCGCCAATTGTGACGCTGCCTACTTTTACCGGGCGAGTTTCACGTCGGATAATAGCTGTGTCAAAGGTAGTTTCAGGAGTCGTTTCTGGGGCGATGCTAGCGGTCGGCTCGGAGCTGTTTATAGAGTCCGCTGGGGATGACAAAGTTTGCATAGTTCGATTGACTACTTATCTACAGTTTAGGTTGCCATAGAATGTGTCGCTTTGAGTGCGATCGCTTTAACCTAGCTTGGTTTAACCCAGCTTAATTAACCGAGCTGGGCCGTGCATTCTAAAATCATGCGCTGGTTGGCTAGCGCGTAGGGCTGTACGGCTAGCGCCTGACGAAAGGCTTGAATCGCTGCTGTGTAGTTGCCCACCGCGCTATGACAGAGCCCTAGCCCATGCAGCGCCCCAAAATGATGAGGAACGAGCTGAATGACCTGCTGGCAGTCGGCGATCGCCCCCCAATAGTCGGCCTGGGTGTAGCGTAAAACGGCGCGACGGTTCCAGGCTTCAGCGAAGTCGGGCTGGGCTTGAATGATATCGCTAAGCAATGACTCGGCCTGCACCGCCTGATCTTGTTGCAGAAGCGTTTCGGCTCGCATGAGCTGCTGAGCACCGTAGACGCCCTTTTGATGAAACCACAGGTGCCACAGGTTGGATGAGGCGCGATCGCGCAAGGCTGAACGGTCACTTTTAAGGTCAATCAGCCATTGTTGAATCTGAGCAGCATCCATTAGAAACAAACGTGAAAAGCAAGGCTAATGAGGATAAATTATAGCGCTAACGAAAAAAACTCGGCGATCGCTTTGATCAGCCGAGCTTTTTTATAGAACTAGCCTGCGGGGGCACACAGTGTTAGTTCATTAGCCTCTACTTGTAGCGGTCTCAACGCATAGCCTTCTGCTTAGGCAGCAGACTGCTTGCGCTTGATAACCACCATGCCCGCAGCAGCGATCGCCAGTCCTGCAAGAGCAGCAGGCTCAGGTACTGAGGCCGTCGCACCCGCGCCCGCGCCTGCACCTGAGTTGTTGCCAGTTCCACCTGTGATAGCACCCCCACCAGTGTTCGTTGGGGGGAGAACTGGCCCAGAGGAGCTATTGTTAGTGTTGTCTGGAAGCGTAACGTTAGGCGTTCCTAAACCTGTGCTAGGAGCCTTGGGGACACCAAAGGCGCTAGTGTCGGGCTTAGCTGCGTTGGTAATGGCTTGGCCAGCAGCCGATCCTCCGTTTGGTCGGAAAGCCGTGTTGCCGCCGCCGTCACCGCAAGCAGTGGCCAGTAAGAGCAAAGGTAAAGATACTTTCAGGCCGTGTTTCTGGAGGAAGCTAAAAGTTGGGTTCATAAATATATCCGTATGAGAATCAGGAATGAAGCGAGCAGCTATATCCTTAGGCGTTTGCTTGGGCGGCTCTCTCGCTTACTCACATTTATCCACAAAAATAATCGAAGATCCGTAAAGACAACGAGGCTTTACCGAGACTATATATAGGTTTGGAGGAAACTACGGGTCTCGCTTCTATCAGGGCTTTTCCAATACAAACTTACTTGATAGGTTTCTGCTATCGGTGAGTGGCCCAAAATGCTTTTCTAGAGAGATGTTTGAGCTTCGGTATAGCTTTGAATTATCCCAGGCGTGTCTGTTGCAACGGCAGGTTCAACGGGTGTTGTGCCCATTTTGAAGCTAACAATAACCTCATAAATCTCCTAAGTTTTAGCGCGATCGCTAGCCTTACTTTGCAGCTTTTTGGCTGCCCAGCTCGCCGCTTATTCCACAGCTAAAGACACGCTTTGGCCGCCTACTGCTCTGAGTTCGCTCAGAAGGCCAACGATGTCTGAATAGGGCAGCGTGCGGTCGGCTTTGAGCATAATGCTGCCGTTGGGGTTTTCTTTAAGATAGGTTTTGATAGCAGGTGCAAGGGCTTGCAGGCTCGTGGGCTCACCGTCTAAAACTAGCTGCTTATTTGCGGTTAGCCCAATTAAAAAGGGGTCGCTTTCAGTTTGGTCGGCAGCAGTCGCTTTATCGGCACTTTCTACTGATTTGGGTAGGGTGACGCCATTGAGCTGAACGCCTGTGAGCCCCATAGAAATGACTACGAAGAAAATAAGTACCGTCATGAGGACATCCATCATGGGGACTAGGTTGACTTCGGGGATGCGGCTTGGGGGGCGATGACGGGTGCGCATAGCAAATAAGGAAAATAAGGAGCGTTTGGGGATGGGGTTGTTAGGGCTGTAAGGGAGTCGTTTGAGCGTTGTCGAGCGCTAAGGAGACGCGATCGCCGCCAATCGTCCGCATGTCGCCTAAAAACTGCACGACCTGCTCGTAGGGCAGCTCACGGCTGGGCACTAAATAGACAATGCTATCGGTGCTTTGAGCTAAATAAGCCTGAATTTGGGCAGACAGCGCTGAGCGGCTGAGCGGCTCACCGTTGAGCAACTGCTGACCGCTAGCGTCCATTTCTACAACAAAAGGATCTTGAGGCGTTTCCGCAGCAGGCGTATCTTCGGTTTGCTCAGGCGGTAAATCGACCTGAATGAGCTGCTCGCTGCCCAAAGAAACTGAAATCACCACAAAAAACGCTAATACGCCCATCATGACGGTAAGCATGGGAATAAGGTCGATGGTGGGGATGCTATTGTCTTCACTGCTTTGGCGGAAACGCATGGGCTGAAGCTCGCCTCCTATCTAAAATGAAGCTACAAAATAAAGCTACAAAATAAAGCTACAAAATAAGCTTACGAAAGGTTGGGTGAGTGGGCCTGCCTTTAATCTGGAGGCGGGGCCGGGGGCCGAGCTGAATAGGGCCGAAGACCTGCTTCATACCAGCACTCACGGTAAATCAGCTCTAGCTCGTTACCCGCTTCAGAAAAATAGTCCATCTGCTGGGCTTGTAGCGTCACCATAATGCGCAAAACCAGCAGCGCCACAATCGCGACAATCATCCCGGCGGCGGTAGTAATTAGGGCTTCACCAATACCGCCTGCTGCCGCAGTAGCACCCGCAGCGCCCTCACCGCCGCCGCCGCCGCCAATGTTGAGGTTCTCAAAGGTGTTAATCAGGCCAGTGACGGTGCCGAGCAAGCCGAGCAGCGGGGCGATCGCCACCACCGTTTCTAGCAGCTTGTCGCCCTTGCGCATTTTAACGAACTCTTTATCAGCGGCATTTTCTAGGGCTAAGCGAAAGCTATCGGGAGAGGGATTTTTGAGGCTTAAAGGGGCGAGCAAGAAGCGGCCTATGGGTAAGTCGCGATCTTTGGAGGCGATCGCCGCCGCCTCGGTTAAATCGCTGCGAGCAATGTTGAGCACTTCGCTGACGACCTTAGCCTCATGCTTAAGCAAATGAGTCCAAAAGGTGGCTCGCTCTAGCGCACAGGCCACCGTGAACACAGAAGCGCCTACAATCGGCACCATCACGGGGCCACCTTTGGCTAAAAAATCAAATACGGTTGACATAGGGCGACAGAGAATAGCGAATTCATTAGGAATTAAAGTAAGTAATAGATGCGGCTGATAATCTGCATGTCAGTGCTATATGTCAATAACTATTATTTAGATTTAGCGGCTATAGCGGTGCAGATTTTGATGCAGGTGGACGTGCCTATACCAGTCCTTGAAGGCGCATTTCGCTTAGGAGCCAGCTCGCCATCGTAGCTCTGCGCGTGAGCCGAGGAACGAGCTGATCAATCGAGTAGCCCTTAAAGCCTAAGAGCGTTTTTAGGAGCTGCTTGTTCTCTTTGGGAATGGCGCGAGTGAGCTGCACGGTAGCGGGCCTGCTTTCAATAAAATTGGGGGGATCGGGATATTTCTGCTGCCACTGTTCGTCTACACCATCAGTGAGCCACCGCTGCGCTTTAGCGTCATCAGCACTACCCTCCTGGCTAGAACTCAAGCGATAGCCTAGAGTGTGCCACACCAATTGGTTTACAGTGTCATCGGGCAGCTCCTCGTTGAGGATGGCCCACAGCGTTTCGGTTGTGAGAGGAGGAAGATTTGTCATCATAAAGCCGATAATACCAATCAATCTTGCTAATCAGCGATCTGATCGCCTTAGCCATAGCAGGTCTAACCACATCAAGGCCAACATCAAGGCTGTAGACACGGAGCGCGGTAGCATTAGCGTTGAAAAAATTCAGTCAGCGCTGGCCATGGAAGGTGCCGAGCTAGGCATCAGTCCTGAGTTTCAGCGCATTCGCCCTCGGTTCGATGTGCATGTGTTTGAAAGTTTGCCTTCTACGAACACGCGGCTGTGGCAAATGATGGCGCAAGGGGCGATCGCGGGTACGGTGGCGATCGCCCAGCGGCAGTCATCTGGGCGCGGGCAGCATGGCCGAGTGTGGCAATCTGAACCGGGCGGACTGTATTTGTCACTGGCTTTAGAACCCGACTGGCCCGTGAGCGATCAGGGGCAGCTTACCTCTATGAGCGCTTGGGGAATTGCGATCGCGCTCAACAATCTAGGACTGCCCATTAAAATCAAATGGCCCAACGATTTATTTTTTGAAGGCAAGAAGCTAGGCGGGATTTTAACCGAGACCAAACTGGCACAGCCCACCACCGATTTTGCTAGCTCGCCGACCAGCGCAAAATCCGCACCTCGTATAAAGCAGGCCGTGATTGGCGTGGGCATAAATTGGCATAACCCAATACCCAAAACCGCCATCACACTCGCAAAGATACTAGAGCTAATGCCAAAAAGCGCAGCTCAAAACAAAATAAATTGTTTAGAGGTGCTGATTGCCCTCGTACTTAGGGGAATTCTACAGGGGTATTTTTTTCAACAGAGGGTAAGCAATCAAGTTTTCATGAAGGCACACTCAAATTTACTGATACGCATGGATGAGTTTGTCTCATTAGATAGTGGCTTCGAGCGCGATTATCCTTCTCGTAACGTCACATGACTGGCGTTGAGGAAGTGATCGCTTTGAACCACCAAGAATTCACCCTTAAAAAAATGACTGCTGCTCGGCTGATGAAGCAGTTAGCAAACCATTCCGGAGACATCACCCAAATCTTAGAAGAGGATGATCTAAGGGTTGCCTTATTCAACTTGCCTTATTCAACTTACCGCGCTCAATTCGCTCAGATGTGCCGCCAGCGTCTTTGCGTGTCAAGCTAGGCAAGATCCGCATATAAGCTTAAGATCGATTGACTGAAATTGGGATTATTTTTTAGGTTATTGACTATGACTGCGCCCCAGCATACTACCCAGCCAAATACAGGCCAGCCAAACACAGGCCAGCCAAACACGGCCAAAAAGGATAGCGAGCCCTTAAGCAAAACTAAACTGCAACGATGCTGGTTCGTGACCCTGGGTTTGCTAGGTGGCCTTGGCTTTGTGACCAGTCACGTCAGCTTGGCTAGAGCCGAAAGCGATTTTTTAGCTGATGACTACGCGACCAGTGCCGAAAGCATCACTCCAGTCGGCACGCCCTCAGCCGCTGCTTCAACTGCCGCTTCACCCATTATCTACACAGCCGCTGATGCGGTGTCTCCTGTTGCTGAGCCTACCTTTGAGGTCGCAAATGTTCAGCCACCCGCCGCGCCTATTAGCGTGTCAGAACCGACAGCTACGTTTGTAGAGCCTGCTCCAGCTTTCGTGCCGCCCGTAGCCTCTGCACCTGCTGTTTCTGCCGTCGCACCCTCTGCATCTGCTGCGCCCGCCGCCGCGCCTGCTACACCCACACCCTCTATCAAAATTGATGTTCAGCCTGCCCGCACCGCTCATTCTGCTGTAAAGCCAGGTGTTACCAAGGTTGCGCCCCCCACCTTCGCCTCAGTCAAAAAATCAGTTGCGACTAAGACTGCTCGCCGTAGCCCGTTGGCGGGGCTAGTCGAAGCAGGTGCGATCGCGGGGCCGCTATCGGCTTATGTGGGCGGTACACAAGTCTTAACTGCCGAAGGAATAGCCTCAGAAACACCTGCCGCTGTACCGGACATTTATCCAGAAGGCTCGGCGGCTCCCCCCATTGTTGATATTGCCCCTGCTGCTGAGCCTGCCGCGCCAGTGCAGCCTACCGAACTGGTACCCGCAGAGCTGCCTGAAGGGGCCAACTTGCCCGAAGAATACAACAGTGTATTTGTAGATCCGACAGACTACAGCGTGGGTGCAACCCAGTCGCCCAACGCTCAATCGCCTGATGTGGTGGTTTCTGAGCAGTCTACGGGCTGTGAATTTACGGTTGGGGGCGATCGCGCGGTGCCGAATGGTGCCTGTGGTGCTGCCCCTGTCCCTGCGCCAACAGCAGCGCCCGGTGGTAGCTATGCTCAATCCCCTGTAAATGCGCCTTCCTATTCTGCTCCGGCTGCTAGCAGCGCGCCTGCTGTTAACGTTGGCCCCGTCAGCTTTAGCGCTTCAGGCATCCGGTTCAACGGCTCGACAACCGCCGCTGGCCGTGAGTATCTCAATCGTTCTATCCGTCCGCTGGTGAACCTTCAGGCCGCAGAGCAGTTTATTTTTCCACTGGCGATTCCTGCGCCAATTACATCGCTGTTTGGCTTTCGGATCCACCCTATCTCCGGCGACCAGCGGTTTCATGCAGGGACGGACATCGGTGCAGAGCAGGGAACGCCGGTGCTGGCCGCTCAAGCGGGGACGGTGGTATCGGCTGACTATGCGGGCGGCTATGGCCTAATGGTTGTGCTTGATCATAAAGTTGAAAAAACTGAGCTACAAAGTCGCTATGCTCACCTGTCGGACATTCTGGTCAAGCCGGGTGATCGGGTGAAAAAGGGCGACGTGATTGGGTTGGTTGGCTCTACGGGCAATTCTACTGGGCCTCACCTGCACTTTGAAATGGCGCAAAAAACGGCAGATGGCTGGGTGCTGGTGAATCCTGATGGATTGATTCAGGACTCTTTGACCAAGCTGGTAAAGGCGCTCAACAGCCCGATGCAGGCGATGGCCTTTAATCTTTCTGACTTTAATTTGAACCTGAGCGCGTTGAAAACAGCGCCTGCTCAGCCTAGCTCTTCGGTCACGCTGCCGCCTTTGCCGGGACAAAATGGCATACCTTTCCGTCCGGCTCAGCCTAACGCCAGCTAATGGGATGATATGCATTTTGTTTATCGGCGGGTGATTCGTTTTCAGGAAACTGATGCGGCAGGCGTGGTGTATTTTGCGAATCTGCTCTCGCTGTGTCATGAAGCTTATGAGGCTTCGCTAGCCGAGTCGGGCATCGATCTTAAGCGGTTTTTTTCTGGCTCAGGTGAGGCAGCGGTGCCGATTGTTCACGCAGAGGCCGATTTTTATCAGCCGTTGTTTTGTGGAGATGCGATCGCCATTGCCCTAACGCCCCAGCAGCTAAACCCCCAAAGCTTTGAAGTCACCTACGCCATTACCGCTCAAGCTGACACGAAAGCGAAAAAAAAGGGCCAAACGCTGCTAGCTAAAGCGTTGACTCGGCATGTTTGCATTAGCCTGCGCGATGAGGCTAGTGCAGCATCGGCGGTTCGGGCCGCCGATGCTCCGAATCGGCGACGACGGGTGCTGACGGCGGCGCTAGTAGATTGGATAGAGGGATTTGCTGAGCTAGCTGACTAGAAAGCTGTTGGAGAAGCTGTTGGAGAAGCTGCTGCCGATTGAGCTTGCCTTGGGCATTACGGGGTAGTCGCTGTAAGGACACCCAATACTTAGGATGTTTATAGCGGCTAAGTATTGGCACAGATTTTCCTGAAGTAGGTTCTGCCAGCGCCCGTTTAAGACTCTCAGCGGATACCTCTAAATTAGTAGGAACGTAAACCGCTGTGACAGCTTCTCCCCACTGAGGATGCGGCAGACCGACAACACAAACGTCTTTTACTTGGCCAGTGCTGCGCAGGGCTGCTTCGACTTCGGCGGGAAAAACGTTTTCGCCGCCGCTGATAATTTTGCTGCTAGCTCTACCGATGATATGCAAATGCCCGTTTGCGCTGAGATATCCCAAGTCGTCGGTGTAAAAGGTGTTTTGTGAGAAGGTGCCAGGTAAGGGGGGCGAATGGCTGCTGTCGTAGCGCTGATAGTCATTTTGATAGTAGTTTTGAGCGATCGCCTTTGAACACACCACCACTTGACCGATCTCTTCATCACCAGCTAGCCGACCATCATTCAAAATTTGGATTTTGGTATGAGGCATGGGTTGCCCGCTACTGCGCTGTCCCTGTAAAAAATCAGCAGGCATCAGCGCGGTCACCATCGCTGCTGTTTCAGTCATGCCATACGAAAGGCATAGTGGAATTTGTTGGCTAGCAGCTCGCGCTATGAGCGTAGGCCAAGCAGGTGCACCACCCAAAAACACTGCTTGAAACTGACGAAGCCAGCTCGCCCGGTTTGCTTGCAGCAGCCGCTCTAATTGAGTCGGCACGAGTGAAATACACCATCTGCTAGAAGCTGCTGGAAATGGCTTAGGATGCGTGTCAGACGCTTTAGAGGCTGTTAACTGTTTGAAAGACACAATCGTAACCCGCCCGCCGCTGACCCAGGCGCGCAATACTTGCATCAGGCCGCTGACGTGGTAAACGGGTAAAACGCAGCAGGTACTAATCGGCTCTCCGTTTGGGCTGAAGCGCTCAAGGAACCCTTCTACCGAGGCCATCAGACTGGCCCAGCGGTGACAGGCGAACTTCACTTGACCGCTGCTGCCCCCAGTTGGAATCAAAATAGCTGGCTGAGCTGATTGAGGACTCGTTTTTGGCGTTGCTTTATGCCTGATGGTTAGCGATCGCAGCGCTGCTTGCCCCCATGTCAAATCGGGGTAGATAAGCTGCTCCACCGATTTCCATTCCTGCGTTCCCCACAGCGGGTTGGCCAGCGCAACACTCCAGCCTTCTAGCAAAGCCGCCCAAAAGCCTGACAGAAAGTCAGCAGGGTCAGATTCGGCAATGAGAACGAGAGGGAAAGAGGGGTTCGAGCCGCTTGCCAACCTATTTTTTACAGCTTTCAAATGCTGACGGCGAGTGATGACCTGCTCTCGCCATTGATTTCCTCTATCCTTGCTCGCCGCCTGTTCTTTTTCGCGCCAGTCAACTTGCCAGTCAACCTGCCAATCAACCTGCCAGTCAGTTCGCAGCCTTGCCCATAGCGCTGCTGGGCTCAGTCTATTCGATGTAGCCGCTGCCATAACGCCTCCCAGTCAGGATCGTCTAGGCCATCATTGGGTAGCCATTGCTGAGTTCCTAGCCCCAGCACGCGGCGAGGCGCATGGGGCAACAGCGTGGCGAGTTCTAGCGTGAGGTCAATCAGCGCCTGACGGCCAATGTCGGTTTCAAAAACGGACGAAATGACCACGTCAATCGGACAGTCTATGCAGAACTGCTTAAGCTGGCTAGGCGCGCCAAAAATAGCGGCTTTGATCACGTAAATGCCGCGCCAGCCGCGAAAATAATGCGTTTTGAGCTGCTCAAGCGTGGTCACTGACTCATCGAGGGCGATGGGCGTATGGTAGCGGCGGGCGAGCTTGAGCAGGCTGTCAAAGTGCTCAGGCGGTAGCGGCTGCTCCATGAATTCGATGCGGTGACCCAGGCGATCGCACTGATCCAACCAGTGATGAGCCGCTAGCTCATGAAGCCCACCATTGGCATCTAGCCGTAGCTTGGCCCCGAGCGGTAGCTGCGCCATGAGTCTGCTTAGCCATGCCAGCTCATCGGCGACGGGTGCCATTCCAATTTTCCACTTAAAAGTGCGATGGCCCAAGGCCCATAGGGGTCTCCAGGCCGATAGTGCCGCCTTGCCCGCAGGCAGTAAAGCGCTGTACTGACAGGCTTCTAGCTCAGTGCAGTGAATATCGCGAGAAAGATTGTGTAGGGCGACTTCAAAGCCAAATTTGCAGGCGGGCAGCGTCGGCAAAATGGCAAACTCAGTGCGCGCTGAAAGCTGAGGCGGAACCTGAGCGCAAAAAGCTAACGCCTGCGCCTGAGTCTCGGTGCCAAACCAGGGTAAGGGCGCTACCTCGCCAAAGCCTACCCGCCCCTGATCGTCAGTAAATTTTAGAATAATGCCTTCGCGGTGCTTCCAAGCGCCATGGCTGGTTTTAAGGGTTTGGCGAAAGGGCCGTCGATAGGTGCGAAACTCGAACTGCACGCGACAAGATAGCTTAGGACATAACGCAGGGAGAGAAGAAGTCATAAGCGCTCACCTAATGGCTGTCCCGAGAGTTGATCCGGTTGATCCAATCGCTGCCATTAGCAAGCTCGATACCAGCAGCAGGCCGTTCCAGAAGTGAAAGTGAATGGCTAAAAACTTAGCGTTACTCACTCGCTCAGGCTGATCGTGAAAGGCTAGCACATGCTGACATAGCCGCACGGCTGCTGGCGCACTAGCCCCAATCAGCAAAGCGCTCCACGGTAGCCCGCCCGCCAAGAGCGCGATCGCCCAAATCATGCCAATCGCGCCACAGGCCCAGGGTAAAACCTGAGCGCCTCGGTAGGTGCCTAAGCGCACGATTGGCGATTTTTTCCCAGCCTTAAGGTCGTCTTCAACCTGATGAAAATGAGAGCAAAACAGCACTAGCGTCGTGGTGATGCCAACTATCAGGGCAACGGGCAGCAGCGAACCGTGCCAGCTCCATGCCTGCGCGCCCTTTTGAGCAGTCGCCAAAGCATCTGGGCTCGGCGGGCCCCAGCTTTGAGCCTGTGAGTAATAAGCTGCGCCAACTGCCAGCGGCCCAAAGCTTAAAAAACATAGAACTTCGCCCAGCCCCTGGTAGCCCAGCCGAAAAGGTGGCCCCTGATACAGGTAGCCCAGCCCGCAGCAAATCAGCACCATGGCCAGCACCGTGATGTCTTGCTGCCAAAGGGCGATCGCCACAATTCCGGCAACCCCCAACAGCAGCGCCGCGTTGCCCAGCCAAAAAATCAGCGAGCGATTGCGCGTGAGGTTTACCAAAGAATGGTGCTTGTTTTGATCGATACCAGTGGCCGCATCAAACACATCGTTGCTGAGGTTTTCCCACACCAACAGTAAAATCGCCGACAGTGCGAAAATAGAAAACACAGAAGGGTGAAAAGTACCCGTTTGCGCATAGGCAACCGCGCTCCCGGCCAAAATGGGCATCACGGCCACGCAGTACATCGGCGGCTTAATAGCGGCAAGCCACAGCTTTTTGCGATCTGCATGGCTAGCTGATTGAGGACTGGGCGAACTGCTGGGCTGAGGCCCAGGCTGAGGGATAGGCTTAACCGTTTGGGTGGTCATGTTAAACAGAGTATCCAATGGGGCTAAAACTTAGCATAGCCTTTTGCCTAAAGGCGCTTAGGTCATAGAAAAAAAACTCAAGGTTTGGGCGCAAAAGCAGTTTCTCTGCTACAGTGCAGGCGACATATGGCTAACGTTAGCTAGCTTAAAGAAAATGGTGCCCGCTGAAAAACCCGCTGAAAACACTGGAAAATCGGCTAAAAAATCTAAATTTGCGCGGCGACTGCCCAAAAAGCCGCCCAAGCTGCTGCTAGTCGGAGCCGCTTTGCTGCTGGGTGGCGGGGCGATCGCCTATCTCAATTTTGTGCAGCGTGCGCCCAGGAGCCTTTCGCCTGCGGGCACTCAGCTAGTCCCTCAAACCGCACTAGCCACCATGACCGTCACCACCGATGAGCTGGCCTGGACGAAGCTCCGGCAGTTTGGCACCGCTGAGACGCAGCAGCAGCTTGATGGTTTGCTCAAAAAGTGGAAAAAGAGCCTGCTTACCGACAACGGCTATAGCTTTAAGCGCGATATTGAGCCTTGGATAGGCGATCGCGTCACCCTGGCGGTTTTAAGCGACAAGCGCAGCGCCAGCGGGCTCGAAACAGCCGCTCAAAATTTAGTGCTAGTCGTGCCCATTGCCGACCCACTCAAGGCCAAGGCACTGCTACAGCCAGCGCTAAAGGATGCAGCCCCGCCCCAAAATACGACCAAAGACAGGCCAGAAGACCTGCCTAAGAATACAGAGACAACCAGCCGCAGCTACAAGGGTGTTGACGTTAACACTATTCAAGCCCAAGAAGGCATGGCGGTAGAGTCGGCTGTGATTGGCACGAGCTGGCTACTGCTAAGCAACAGCCCAGAGGCCATTGAGCAGGCCATTGACACCGCTAAGGGCGATCGCTCTTTGCTGGACTTATCTAGCTATCGCAAGGCAGCTACTCACGTGCAGTCTCCACAGCCACCCGGCAAAAACTTTGCTCAGATTTATCTCAACATTCCAACGGCCACCCAGCTAATGAAATCGCCTGCGGGCGAAGCTTTGTCAGATAATAGCGTGTCATCCGGCAGCATTATTCCGCTACAGGGCTCTGATGGCATCGTCGCCACCGTTTTAATAGAGCCCGAAGGTCTGCGATTTCAGGGTACGAGCTGGCTCTCTCCTAAAAACGACCTGGCCTACAGCAAGCTCAGCAACGAGGCAAGTGAAATGCCTCGGCGGTTGCCAGATGACACGCTAGTGATGATATCGGGCGGCAATCTTCAGCGATTTTGGCAGGGCTTTAGCGAAGGCAACAGCTCACCGCCGTTTTTTCCTAATCCTCAAAACCTCAAGGCAGGACTGCTCACCCAAACGGGCCTGGACTTAGACGAAGATATTATGCCTTGGGCCGCTGGCGAGTTTGCCTTGGGCGTGCTGCCACCGATACAGACGGCGGGCGACGAGGCCCAAAAAGAGAGCCAGAATCGAACAAATTCCAACGAAGCTAATGCAGCAGGCGCAGCGCCCGAAGCAACTCAAAAAGCCGATGGACTCGCCGCTGATGAGCCAGTTATTGAGAGCGCGCCGCTGATGATGATGGTGCAAACTAACGATCGCCAAACGGCAGAACTTGCTTGGGCTCAGCTAGATGACGTGATGGCTAGCCGCTATCGCTATCGGGTCGAGACGACCGAATTTGAAGGCGGTTCTACCACTAAGTGGATTTCGCCGTTTCAGGGTGTGCAGTTTAGTCATGGCTGGCTACCGGGTAACGTCGCCTTTTTTGCAGTAGGTGATGGCGCAGCCGAGCAGGTGACGCCAGCGCCTAAGAGACCGTTAGCCGCTAATCGACTGTTTCAAACGCTCACCAGTCAGGCGCCTGAGCCTAACAACGGTCATTTTTATCTAGACCTAGCCAAAATAAACGCGCTTAAGGGCGGCGTTTTCCCGCTGCCTGAGCTGCCCGAAGAAGGCGTTACCTCAGCGATTCAAGCCATTGGCCTGACGGTGACGGTCGGTGATGGCAAAGCTGCGCCGCAGGAGAATCGCACGATGGACTATGACCTGTATGTAAAGCTAGCCAAAGCTGCCAAGCCAGAACCACTGTAGCCATCTAGCTCAAATAGAAACTCAGATAGTAGGAAACAACCATTGTGCTAGATCCATTCTCTTGCCAGTTGTTTCGTGAGCAAGGCGATCCCGATTCTCTGATAAACTGAATGATGGCCTTATAAAGAATTTAATACTCTTTTAAGATTCGGCTAGATTTGACAGTTTGGAGGAATAAATATCCCGTGGAAACCACTCTCGGTTTAGAGATTATTGAAGTCGTCGAGCAGGCAGCGATCGCCTCTGCTCGCTGGATGGGTAAAGGCGAAAAAGACATCGCCGACGAAGTAGCGGTAGAAGCTATGCGCGAGCGGATGAACAAAATTCACATGCGCGGCAAAATTGTTATTGGTGAAGGCGAACGCGACGACGCGCCTATGCTCTACATCGGCGAGGAAGTCGGGATTTGCACCCAGCCCAACGCAGACGAGGTTTGCACCGTTGATGAGCTAATTGAAATTGATATTGCAGTTGACCCCTGCGAAGGCACTAACCTTTGCGCCTACGGTCAACCGGGCTCTATGGCTGTACTGGCCATCTCTGAAAAAGGCGGTCTCTTTGCAGCGCCTGACTTTTACATGCGCAAGCTCGCGGCTCCGCCTGCTGCTAAAGGCAAGGTAGACATCAGCAAGTCTCCGGCTGAAAACCTCAAGATTTTAGGCGAATGCCTGGATCGCGGGGTGGATGAGCTAGTTGTGATCGTGATGAAGCGCGAGCGTCACAACGACCTCATTCAAGAAATTCGTGACGCGGGCGCTCGGGTTCGCCTGATTAGCGATGGCGACGTTTCGGCGGCAATATCCTGCGGCTTTGAGGGTACTAACGTCCACGCTTTGATGGGCATTGGCGCAGCGCCTGAGGGCGTGATCTCGGCGGCGGCGATGCGCTGCTTGGGCGGTCATTTCCAAGGTCAGCTCATTTATGACCCAGCGGTTGTTAAGACCGGACTGATTGGCGAGAGCAAGGAAGCGAACCTTGAGCGCCTCTCTTCTATGGGCATTAATGACCCTGACAAAATTTACACCGCTGAAGAACTCGCCAACGGCCAAAACGTGCTGTTTGCAGGCTGCGGTATTACACCGGGCACTTTAATGAACGGCGTTCGCTTCTTCAACGGCGGCTACCGAACTCAAAGCCTGGTGATTTCTAGCCAGAGTAAGACGGCTCGCTTTGTCGATACGGTTCACATGGGCGGCAATCCTAAGCGCGTGAGCTTGAACTAAGCCTCAGCAGCCTCAGCAGAAAGCGGGGGAGATTGCGTTAGGTCTCCTTTCCGCCTTCTAAAATAAAACCTTAAAATAGAGTTTTGTTGAGTTTTCTTGAGATGACCTCCGGTTATTTAATACCTTGAGAAGAGGGCTCATTTGCTC
>JBARVS010000467.1:0-5149 GCA_049646385.1 Phormidesmis sp.
GCTGAACTCGCTGATAAGTACATGGTCAGAGCCAGAGAAGTGGGCCAAGGCCGAGCCGTTAGGGAGTTTCGTCGACAGGTGCGCGAGCGATTAGCCGATTTAGGATGAGCGGCGACTTTTGAGGACGGGTTTAGTAGATTTTGAAGGGCGGGGGGTGCTAGAGCGACCGCGTGTTGGCGCTGCCTTGCCACCGGAGAATCGCCCGTCTGAACGCTTTCTGTTGCCGCCACTGTTGCGATCGCCTCTCGTATTGTTGCGACCATTCGGAATCGGCTCCGGCGGAATCGAGAGGTCGGGTTCGTAGCCCGAGACCATCTCTTTAGGAATCTCCCTTTTAAGCAGGCGCTCAATGTCTCGCAGCAGCGATTTTTCGTCAACGCACACCAGCGAAACCGCCTGACCTTCATTCCCGGCTCGGCCCGTGCGACCAATCCGGTGCACATAGTCTTCGGCTACGTTGGGCAATTCAAAGTTCACCACGTGGGGCAGCATGTCAATATCTAGGCCACGGGCGGCGATGTCGGTAGCTACTAAAATGCGCACATCGCCTGACTTAAAGGCGGCTAGCGCTCGGGTGCGGGCTCCCTGGCTTTTGTTGCCGTGAATGGCGGCGGCGGTAAGGCCGTTTTGCTGAAGGTGCTTGGTCAGCCGATTTGCGCCGTGCTTGGTACGGGTAAATACAAGCACCTGCTGCCAGTTACGAGAGCCAATAATAAATGAAAGCAGCTCACTTTTGCGGGCGCGATCTACGGGATAAATGAGCTGATCTACGGTGTCGGCGGCGGCGTTGTTGGGCGAGACTTCGATCAGTTCGGGCGATCGCAAAAAACTATCCGCCAGCTTTTTAATCGGATGAGAAAACGTCGCCGAATATAGCAGCGTTTGCCGATCGTCAGAAATTAGCGTCAAAATTTTACGAATGTCATGGATAAAGCCCATATCCAACATTCGATCAGCTTCATCTAGCACCAAAATTTCCACATGGGAAAGATCAACCGTTCTTTGATTTACATGATCGAGCAAGCGCCCCGGCGTCGCCACCAAAATATCCACCCCTTGCCTCAGCTTAGAGATTTGAGGATTGATTTTGACCCCGCCAAAAATGACCGTCGAGCGAATCGGCAGATACTGGCTATAGGTGCTAACGCTCTCCCCCACCTGAGCCGCCAGCTCACGAGTGGGCGTTACAATCAACGCGCGAATAGGGCGACCGCCAGCAGTAGAACCGCCAGCAGTAGTCACCCTGCCAGATTCGCCCTTTTTTCTTAAAACGGGTTTGGAGCCAGCCTGCGTCTGCTTTTTGCCGGACTTTGATGATGCTTTGAAAGATGTCTGATCGATGGAGCTTTGATCCGGCAAGTCCTCACAAAGGCGCTGCAACAGCGGCAGCGTAAAACCCGCCGTTTTACCAGTGCCAGTTTGGGCGCTGGCCATCACGTCGCGGCCCTTCATCACAATCGGAATCGACTTCGCTTGAATCGGCGTTGGGTCGGTATAACCCTGCTCGGCTACGGCACGCAACAGTTCGGCCCGCAAGCCAAGATTTTTGAAAGACATAAGCTAGTAAACAGGCTCCTCAGCCACTATTCTACGCCCCGAATGGGATGCCCTATCCCGCTTGCAGCGCATACGCAGCACACAGAATCTAGCTTAAAAGCAATATGTTAAAAGAGAAACTCTCTAGAGGGATGAACCTCGCAAGATAGAGCATTTCTATCAGCAGCGCAAAACTAGAGACGCAGCCAAGGAACCATAGTAGCAGACTTCTCAAACAGCCGTTGACACATGGCCATTTAGGTCATTTAGGTCATTTAGCCAGTTGACCAAATCCGCAACGACGATATCCGCGTCCAAATCATTGTGAGGCTCGGGGTAGCTGCCGGGGTAAAGGGTCAGCGTTTTATCTGGACTTTGTATTTGCCGGAAAATTTCGCGGCTGCCCTCGGGTGAAATAATCGGGTCGGCATCGCCGTGCGTGAGCAAAATAGGAAGCTGTAGCCGATCAATATGGGCCTTTACCCACTTAATTGTATTGAGCGTTTCACTGCCCCAGCGCAAGGTTGCGTAAGGGTGAATCAGCGGATCGTCAGCAACCTCTTGATCAACTTCCTGCTTACGCGAAAGACCGCTGGCGCTGAGCTTCATTTTTAGCGTTAGCCGAGGAAACAGGCCCGACAGCAGACGAGCTAAGATTACGCGACTAGAATGAGCCGTCCCGCTTGATGGCTGAATAGCTGGCGCGCTCACTACCATGCCAAGCAGATTCAAGCTTTGGAACTGAGGAGATTGAGCACTGCGCAAAACATAGTCTAAAACGATCAGCCCGCCTAAGCTATGACCCATCAAAAACAGCGGCGCGGTAGGCTCTTGCTGACGCACTAGCTGCAAAAAAGACTGAATATTATCGCGATAGTCCTGCCAGCGGTTGATATGGCCGCGCTGCCCTTCTGATCGGCCATGGCCTTGATTGTCAAAGGCATAAACTGCATAGCCCGCCGCCGTCAGCCCTTTTACCACCGCGCAATAGCGCCCAGAATGTTCGCCCAAGCCATGCACTAACACCAGCACGCCCTTTAATGATTTGCCAGACGCCCTGCCAGACGTCTGGCCGGATGATCTGCTAGACGCGCAGACTGGTCGTAAAGGAGGCTCGTCTTCGGTGTTTTCTTGAGTGTCTTCTTCAGCGCTGGCTTCGACGTTAGGAAAAGCGCCCTCCGTGGCAAAAGGCTTTGGATACCAGCTCTGATAAAAAAGCTTGAGTGCATTTGAGCCGCTAAAGGTGCCCTGACAGGTTTTAGGTGAGTAGGTTTGAGCTAAGTTCATTACAACCAATCTACAAGATTTCGATTGTTCCACGCTGGCCGTCAAGCCGAACGCGCTGACCCGTGCTGAGCCGATGAGTGGCCTCACTAACATCCATGACCGCTGGAATGCCATATTCGCGAGCGATGATAGCTCCATGTGAGAGCGCTCCGCCCACTTCGGCAATCAGGCCACCGATGCGAGAAAGCAAAGGAGACCAGCCAGCGTCTGTGTAGGGAACCACCAAAATGGTTTGCGCGTTGATGTTCAAAGCAGCGCTAGGGGCAACATCGGCGGCAGTGCTGGGCAGGGCTGCTAGCACGTAAATGGTGCCTTCGATTTGTCCGGCGCTGGCTCCGATACCCTGTAGCGTACCCGATGTTATGGGCAGTAGGGCGTTTGCTGTGGACAGTAACGTGGGTGGTGTGCGTCCATAGACCAAGTTAGGAACTCTACTGGTTTCGGCTGCTTCCCATCGTGCTTTTCCCAGAGCAGCTTTAAAGCGTAGCTGATCGGGCGTCTGACGATCAGCTAAAAGCGCAGGCTGATCGAGTATGAGCTGAGCGCGAACGTCGTCCCAGCTCAAAAAGAAAATATCGCCCTGAGACTCTAGCTTGCCGGTCGTAAGCCAGCGGCTTTCAATTTCGACAAAGCACTGCCGCAGGTGGGCTAATAGCTGGTTATAAGTTTCTGCTACTCGGCCTTTGAGATCGAGGCGAGCTTGAACCTGCTGGTGTCGCCAGCCAGCGTTGGCTGTTTGCTTTTGTCCGGATGCATTTTTACTGTGCGGCGGCTTTGCTGTTGCCTCGCTATTTAGATCGTCATCTAATAAATATTGAGCTAGCAGCTCACGCACGGGCTGGGGAGACTCGCGCCAGGTTGGGACTGCAATGTCGGTAGCGACTTCGCTGAGGTAGCCATATTTGTCTAAAAATCGGTCGAGCTGATCAAATATATGGTGACCTTCTGGATGCTCAGAAAGCGCGGCAAATAGGGAAGTGCTGGTTGTCGGTCTCTGGCCAAACGGGTGGTTTAGAGATGACTCTAAGCTAGGCGACCAAAAGGCACGCATCTGTGTGGCCATTTCCTTAAGTTCTTTCAGCGCCATCACTTCGGGGCTTTGGCTATTGTCTAGGGTGGCCAAATCTACTTTGAGTACCGCCTGCCGGAGGGCCAAGCTAAGCGGGGCTAGAATGTTGTAGAAGGTAGCCTGCTTGAGTAGGGCAAGGGTTTCTTCGATGCGATCGCCAATTTCCCCTTCTTCTAAACCTTCCAAAGGCGCTAGCTGCCATCTTTTAAACGCAGGCGCAAAAGTATCCGCTTCAGCGCGCGCGAACCGAGTCGGCAAGCTCATCTCCTGACGCAGCAGCCGCAGCAAACCGGGCGCATTGCGCAGCGTCACGCTCAAAGGCGGGCGGCTAAACTTAGCCCCACGGGTCAAAAACTCCAGGCTTTCGGGCGGCAGTCCCATTCGCGTGAAAATGCCGCCGAGCAGCGTGGCGTTGAAGTAGGCCCTTGAGTAGTGCAGCGTCGCCGTTTGTGAAAAGTCGATATCAGCCGCGCGATCTTTAAGCACAAGGGTAAACAGCTCACCCCATACGCCACAGGTGAGGGGCTGGTTAATGGCCCAAGTGAGCGGACGAATCACCCCAGGAATCACCTCGGCGGCAATTTTTCGCGTCCAAATCGGCAGCAGCGTCGTAATCGGGCGGCTTTGCAGCACCCATAGCTGCTCACCGTCAAACGTCCATTCTATATCTTGGGGAATGCCGTGAAAGCGATTCTCTAAGTGGCGGGCGAGATAGGCCACCTGCTGAATGAGATTGGTCGGCGTGCGTCCTTTAGCTTCGCCGCTGACTGGCAACGTTAGCTCTGAAGGAAGCCGCCAATCATCTGCTGTAATGAACTGATCGCCCACCTCAACTTGATAGCGCTCTGGCGTAGTCTTGCCAGAAACGACCTGACTTGCCTCTCCAGGCAGCGCTTCTACGACAACCGCACCGCTGACTTGCGTGACCGGATCGCGGCTAAAGGCAACGCCGGAATATTCGCCAGAAATATGAGGCTGCACCAGCACATTCATTTTGCCTTCTGGCAGGTGGTGGCTCTGGCGGTAGCGAATGGCGCTAGGGGTGTTGTAGGCATTCAGGCAAGTTTTGATGGCGTGCGCTAAGGCGGCGGGGCTGGTGATGTTGGCAACTGAAATATATTGACCAGCGGCGGAAGCACTCTGGCCATCTTCGCCGACAGCAGAAGAGCGAGCGATGACCTTTTGATCGTGCGTGGTGCCATCTAAAGGGTTGGCGATGCCGGGGAAGACGGTGGCAATTAACGCTGCTGGATCGTC
>JBARVS010000468.1:0-4480 GCA_049646385.1 Phormidesmis sp.
CTATCAAACCGTTGCCCTAGTCGGTCGATCAGGCTCGGGTAAGTCTACTTTGGTAAAGCTGCTGCTGCGCTACTTTGAGCCCGACAGCGGTGCGGTACTCATCGATGGTAAAGACATTCGCCAGCTAGATGTAACGGGCTATCGCAAGCGACTAGCCATTGTTCATCAAGAGGTAGACATTTTTAACGGCACCTTAATGGAGAATCTTTTGTATGGTAATCCGACGGCTAGCTTTAAGGAGATTAAACAGGCTTGTCAGATTGCCCAGGCTGATGATTTTATTCGACAGTTGCCCAACGGATATTTCACTACCGTAGGCGAACGCGGCGTCAGGCTCTCGGGCGGGCAGCGGCAGCGGATTGGAATTGCTAGAGCCTTGGTTGTAAATCCGGATGTGCTGGTGTTTGATGAGGCGACTTCTAGCTTAGACTATGAGTCGGAACGAGCGATTCAGGTGGCGATGCGATCGCTCTTTGGCACCCGTACGCTAATCATCATTGCCCACCGCCTCAGCACCGTTCGCGATGCCGATAAAATTGTTGTTCTTGACAAAGGCAGCATCAGCCAAGTGGGGTCTCACGATGAGCTGCTAGAAAAAGGCGGGCTTTATCAAAGGCTCCATGCTTTACAAGAGAGCGGTGAGCTAATGGACTAAGTAATCGCGGTTACGAGCCAACTGACTCAGGTGTTATCCAGGCGTCATCCAGGCGTCATCATTGGATAGCGTAGGGTTGCGATCGCATCCGCCTTCTCATCTAAGTTTTGGGGCATGTCGCTACGATCAATCACATATACTTTGGCATCTGTTGCTAGTGCCTGTGATATAGCAACGTTTAACAGATCTTGACTGTCTGTTTCTTTTTCATCGTGATAGCTTACGGTTCGCGACTCAACGTCGAAGCTACCCCATTTTTGAGCGTTTTGAGCGACTATTAAGGTATCAATTTGACCGTTGTAAGCTGCGTTTAAGATGGCCTCCAAGTTATCAGTGGCCTGACTGTTGTTTTTTAGGCTGCCGTACTGATCGAGGGCTTCTTTACGGTCGGCGCTAAAGCGAGGCTCAACGATTTTGAAGGCGCGATCGCGTATCTCTTCAGGACTCAGCTGATCGGGCTGGTAGGCAACGGCTTCCTCCATCAAATAAGGATATTTATTAGCCTGTTGGTAGATAGGAAAAAGAAAGTCTACGCCCATAAATACCAGCGGCGCTGTTTGACCGCCTAGCGCGTTTTCTACGCCATCTGAAAGCAGATGAAAAAACCTGAGAATATCTGTTTTTTCGCTGTCCTTACCACCGCCCTGTCCAGCAAATATTTGCTGACCGCTGCCGCCGCCGACGCCGATTTTGCCACCCGTATGGCTCTGTAGCGACGCTTCGGGATCGTCATATCTAAGCGCAACTTCTAGGCTCCGGGGCGCAGTCCCCAATTCTACGGGCTGTACGCTGTAGCGAGTGGCCTGATACAGCGTCATTTCGTTTTGGCCACCTGCCAATATATAAAACTGGCCGTCGTCACTAATCAGCGGGATTAACGGCTTAGTGTAAAATTGCTCACCTACCATCGTCATCGCTTCAAACGCCAAAGGCACTCGGTAGTAGCGAAATTTATCGGCGGTAATGAACAATGCCAACCCCGTGCTTTGGTGCTGCCAAAAGTCGTTGTTCTCTAGCAGGTCGGCAGCGGGCTTGAGCAAGTCCTGGATCTCTTTTTCGTTGAGATCTCGCTCAGCTAACAGCCCCTCAGCTTCGGTGAGCTGATTTTTTAATCGAATAGGATCCTGTCTGGTCTCTGGCCCTAGCTCGTGAGTGGGTAAATAGATAGAAACGCAGGGCGATGACTGTTCTGCGTTGAGGGCGTGTAGTTCTGTTTTTGAGAAGAGTTTCATGGCGTTAAAAAAAATGCGACGGGTCTAAGAATTAGCTTTCGAGGGTCAAAACTACTGCCCGCTGCGATAGCCCCGCGCGGGTGGGTGAGTTGCTTCCACCGCTCGAAAAGATTCTAAAATGCGGTAAGAATGTTCAGCCCCCTGAGGCACTATCCAAGAAATACCTGGCTCTAGCGAAACGGTTTTACCTTCAATGGTGAGTTCGGCTTTGCCTTCAATGACGTAGCCTGCGGTCTCATAGTCGCGAGCATGGCTAGACTTATTTTGGCCGTCTCCCGGCTGTTCGTTCCACATGCGCAGGGCGATTTGGTCACCGCTGATCAACAGTTTTTCACCCATTTCACCTGTATCAGCACTGTCTGCGCCTACGGTTAAATCATCGGCTTTCATAGATTGAGTATCCATAATATTTCTTCTTTTTTTGAGTTCGCATCATCTATTGTGAGCGATCGCCTCTACCAAAGTCTTCCTTCACTCGAAAGATTTTGGTTTGCCAATATACAGAAATATCGCTCTGTTGACATAGAAACTGGTATAGAAAGATATTTCTTGAGGATGGGTAAACATGTATAGTGATGGCGGTTTGGCAACCACTCCAGCTACTTGAGAGGAATTATCATGTCTGATACGCAAATTACAATTAAAGATAGCGGCCCCTATTTAGTCAAAGGCCCCATGACCCTAACCGATGCTGAAGGCAGCGATTTCACAATTGATAAAGAAGTTATAGCGCTCTGTCGCTGCGGGGCATCAACAACTCAGCCCTTTTGCAATGGCACCCACCGTAAAATCGGGTTTGAATCGGTAGTGCGATCGCCCGCGAGTGAATCAGACCAGTAAAGCAAAATTAGCCGTTAAATGAACCATCCCACAGCACATCCTAAGACACCAGACGGTCGCTATTTCGTCGTTAGGGGTCGGCTGTGGCGATGTACCAATCCGGCCCTAGCTGAAGATGAAAGACAGCCCTTAGTCAAGCAGCTTATGGACGCTCGTAGGCAGGTTAAGCAGGCTAAAAAAGCAGATGACTCAGCGGCGCTATCGGTGGCGCGCGATCGCGTCAACCAAGCCAAAGTCGCCTTAGGAGAACGCGGCCCGACATGGTGGAACGATGGCGCGCCTGATTACAATCGTCATATGGCCAAAAATACGCCCTACGCTAGCTGGTATGCCGCGATCGCCTAGCTCAAAAAGAGAAGTTCAAAAAGAGAAATCTTTCTGTTCGGGGACTTCTGGCGACGTTGCGTTGAGCGATCGCGCCCGCACAATCTCCAAAATCTCCTGCCCCACCGCTTCATAATCCTGCCAGCCCATCTCAGCGCGAGGGTCTTTCACTGCGTACACAGGTAGCCCTTGCAGCGCCGCTTTTTGAAACGCAGCCAGCCGCCGAATACCCTGCTCAAACACAGGTAAATTGGTCTCCTTTAGCAGCGCCTTCACCTCCTGGCCCGCCTTGCTCGGCTTAGGCGGAATAGAGGTAATCAAAATTCGATAGTGCGGCGAGCTAATCGCTTTGAGGTATTCGATAGTTAGCACCAGCGCATCCAAAGCCAAAATATCCGGCGTCGTGGGCAGTACCAGCAGGTCGCAAGTGGCCGCCAGAGCCGAAAGATCTTCCGCAATCGGGCGAGCCTGCGTATCAATCACCACGTTCATACTCGCACCAGCCTTTTCCCCGGCTGCCCACTCATCCATCACCTCAAAAGGCAGCTCGCCCCGACTTGCCCAGCCCAAAGCCGACCGATTAGGATCTGCATCTACTAGCAGCGTTTTGCCCTGCCCTTGTAAAAAAGCCGCAAGATGAATAGCCGTCGTCGTTTTGCCGACGCCGCCTTTAAAGCTGGCAACGGTGATAATCATACTTTATAGTTTATACGCCGTTAGGATGAACTAAAACATACAGAGCAAACGTCAATTTTTTAAAAGGCAATGGTCATTAACTTACCAACTGCGCAGGCTACTCAGGCATTGGGGCAGGCACTGGGCGAGCAGCTTGCGGCGGGGAGCGTGCTACTGCTAAAAGGCAACTTGGGAAGCGGCAAAACAACGCTGGTGCAGGGTTTGGGCAAGGGGCTTGGCGTTGTCGAAATTGATAGTCCTACCTTTACTTTAATTAACGAGTATACGGGCGGGCGAGTGCCGCTTTATCACATAGATTTGTATCGCCTTTTGCCCGCCGAGGCCGACGCGCTGTTTTTAGAAACCTATTGGGAGGGTATAGAAATAGAGCCTGGTATCGTAGCGATTGAATGGTCAGAGCGGCTAAGGCATCTACCGCCTGCTTACATAGAATTAGCGTTGAGCTATTTACCAAAAGGGCGGCGGGCTGATTTAACCTTGCCAAAGCCGCTGACTTTTGAGTGGGTAGATGAGTTTATAGACCAGCAGGAGAATAGCGCGTGAAGTATTGGCTGATGAAGTCAGAGCCAGATGTTTATAGCATCGATGATTTGGCGCGCGATCGCACCGAGCTATGGGACGGCGTACGAAACTATCAGGCGCGAAACTTTCTCAAAAGTATGAAAGCTGGCGACGCGGCATTTTTTTATCACTCAAACACCAAGCCGCCCGGTATCGCAGGGCTCATGAAGGT
>JBARVS010000469.1:0-3278 GCA_049646385.1 Phormidesmis sp.
TGCCAAGCCTGCGGAGGCTATTTTTAGAATCGATCATCCTATTTAACTGCTTTAGAACGTGAAGTAGGGCCTACTGTCCGGAGCGCTTCTTAGGGGGCTCGAAAAAATGAAAGATTATTATATTGACTAGCCAATCGCTTAAATATGGAACTTACCGATAAAATCAGCGACAAATCAACCTACACCCGTATGGTCAGCGACTGTACTCAGCTTATTGATGAGCAGGTTTCAGCCAAAACTGGGCTCTCTGGAATAGCCCTCAAGACAACTTACAAACTGGTCAAAGGTGTTAGCCAAGACTACATTTCAGGTGCCGTTCGTCGCCTGCTGCCTGAGACCTTAACTGCCCTAAGCCCGATATGGACAGAAGGCGCGCAGCAGGGCGATCCGGTCTCTTATTTGAGTCAGCACAGCGATCGCACGGCTGATGTCATTTTGAGCACTACCGATGCCCGCATCGCGAAAAACGGCGGTGGCATCATCGGCGCTTCCTACAGCAAGCTACGTCCGTCGGTCAAGCGAGATGTGGTAGATGCGGTGCCTAAGCTAGCCAGAATTATTGGCAAGCATGTTGATTCATAGCTGATATGCATAGATACACCACAAATCAGGCTATCTGTTTGAAGGTTCTTTACAGATAGCCTGATTTATTTAGATACGGGTCAGATAATTGTTAAAAAATTAATCGTCGCGTTCCAAAGTGCGGTTTTTAAGACCGGGCGTAACTTCCTTTACGTTACCGGGATAAATTTCACCCATTTCGCCTACCGCATCTGCCGTCTCTTTAGCAATGCGCTTGGCTTGCTTAGCAGGCTGTCCTTGCAGCGCCTTGTTCTCCGACTGCCACTGTCCGGCGGTCACGGGCCGTCCATTTTCGCCCTTTGAAATAAGGTTGTTCAAAGCGTCTTTTGTGCTCTGGTTCAGGTTAGCCGAATCCACGCTAGTCGTTAGCAAAAACAGGCCAACAAAGGCAATAGGCACCCATCGCTGCGGCTGCAATTTCATCGCTTGCACGCTGGCCTGCACTTTGGCCCAGCCTTGGGCTACAAGCTGCCCCACCCGCACCGCCATAGAGCCCACTGCATTTGCAAATAGCTTTATCATTAAAAAGTCTCCTTTTCTTTATCACGCTCAACCATAGCGATAACAGCCCATCGCCGCGTCCAACTAAAGAGAGAAACACTTTTAATCAGCAAGTCGAAAAACTCCTCCTCTCGGCCAGCCGCTGAGTTACTGCGCCAATGTGGATTGCACAAAGCCGCTGAGCCTATCCATGCCAAGCTCAATCGTATCGAGATCGGTAGCATAAGAAATTCGGATGGTGCCTTCTGCGCCAAAGGCAACCCCTGGAACGGTAGCCACGTATTTTTCGTTGAGCAGCGCTTTGCAAAACTGCTCGGAGGGCATACCTAGCTGGCTGATATCAACTAATACGTAAAATGCGCCGTCGGGTTCACCGCAGCTTAAGCCGTCAATGTGCTTGATTCTGTTGATGATGGCCAGTCGTCGTTTGGTAAAGGCCGATAGCATGGTGTCGAGGCTGTCGGTAGGGCCCGTGAGCGCAGCGATCGCCCCATACTGAGCAAACGTACACACGTTAGAAGTCGCGTGACTTTGCAGCGTAATAGCGCCTTGAATAATCTTTTCGGGCGCGGCCAAATAGCCCAGTCGCCAGCCCGTCATCGCATAGGCTTTGGCAAAGCCACTACAGGTAATCGTGCGCTCAAATATCTCTGGGCCAGCTGCGCCAATGCTGAGATGCTCGGCGGTGCCATACAGAATTTTTTCATAAATTTCATCAGAGACCACCCAAATATCCGCTTCCACCACAGCGGCAGCGATCGCTCTGATTTCTGCGGGGCTGTACACCATGCCAGTGGGGTTAGAAGGTGAGTTAAGCACAAACAGCCGCGTGTTAGGCGTGATGGCGGCGCGCAGCTGCTCGGCGGTAATTTTGTAATTGTTTTCAGCCGTCGTTGGCACAATTACCGGGGTGCCGCCTGCGAGCTTAACCATTTCGGGATAGCTCACCCAGTAGGGCGATGGAATAATCACCTCATCACCGGGCTCAATGAAGGCCATCATCAGGTTGTACAGCGCGTGCTTGCCGCCGTTAGTCACTAATATGTTGTCACGCCCGTAGCAAAGCTCATTGTCAGTCTGAAGCTTTTGGGCAATGGCCTCTCGCAAGGCGGGTTCACCAGCGGCAGGCCCATAGCGAGTTTTGCCTTCATCTATAGCTGTTTTAGCCGCTTCGCAAATATGCTTGGGCGTATCAAAATCAGGCTCGCCCGCGCTAAAGCTACAGACATCTAGCCCGTCTTTTTGCATGGCTTTGGCCCTAGCAGCAATAGCCAGCGTCATAGAAGGCGTCACTTGACGGATACGGGAGGCGAGCTTCATGGGCGATCGCAGGTACCTATAGCCTGCTTAAAAAAAGGGGTCAATGTAATACCGTAGATCGATTTTGAATTTTCAGGGCTGCGATGTGGGCGATCGCGTCAAATTTTTCGGATATTTTTAGATCAGCAATCATGACATCGCAGGTTGGTAACCTGAGCAAGAATGAATAGCAAATAGCTAAGGCTTGAAGTATGGCTAGAGATATTTTTCACAATGCTGTAAGACATGCCCTAGAGAAACAGCAGTGGGTCATTACAGCAGATCCTTTAGATATTAAATTTGGCGGTGTTGGATTTCAGATAGATTTAGCCGCCGAAAAAGTTCTAGCTGCTAATAGAGGAGACGAAAAAATTGCGATTGAAATTAAGAGCTTTCTAAGGTCATCTGCCATCACTGATTTTTACGCGGCTCTAGGGCAGTTTCTAAGCTATCGGCTGGCATTGAGCGTTACCGAACCAGATCGCTTGCTATATCTTGCGGTACCTGTAGATGCTTATAAAAACTTTTTTCAGCTAGCTTTTTCTCAGACTGCAATCAGCCAATATCAGGTAAAACTAATAGTGTATGACGCTATCAAAGCTGAGATTGTGCAATGGATAAGTTAGAGAATTATCGGCAGGCCGTTCGACAGTTGCTATCTCGATTTGTCAAATCAGAAACAGGGGATGAGGAAATAGAAAGTCAGCTCATTTTTGATGATGAAAGAGGTCATTATCAATGGCTAGAGCTGGGGTGGAAAGATAGCCTGCGGATGTATCATTGCTTTGTGCACATTGATATTCGAGATGGCAAAGTGTGGCTTCAGCGAAACATGACAGATCAAGATCTAGCTGAAGATCTTGTAGAAATGGGTGTTCTAAGAAAGGATATTGTGC
>JBARVS010000470.1:0-8000 GCA_049646385.1 Phormidesmis sp.
AGCTGCCAAAGCGGATCGTCTTGCTCGGTGCCTGCCTGCATCAGCGCTTGAGCCGTGGCCTCATCATTGCAAAATAAAGCAGCAATTTCAGCGCCGACGGCCACTCGCGCCGCCCCTGTTAGCGTCGCGCAGTCAATTAACAGATCCGGTGATTCGCTGCTCGCTGCCGTCAGCGCATCCGCCAGCACCAGCCGCCCTTCTGCGTCGGTATTGCCAATTTCTACCGTCTTTCCCTGCCGCGAAGTCAGCACGTCCGAAGGCCGCGTGGCATTGGCTGAGATGCTGTTTTCCACCGCTGGCACCAGCACCCGCAGCCTCACAGGTACGTGCAGTTGCATAATCATTTGAGCCAACCCCAGCACCTGCGCCGCGCCGCCCATATCTTTTTTCATCAGCTTCATGCCCGCCGCTGACTTAATATCGAGCCCACCTGTGTCAAAGCAGACGCCCTTACCCACTAAGGTGACTTTAGGCGCATCTGCTTCACCCCAGCGAATATCAATCAGCCGAGGCGTCTGTGAATTGTCGTGGCCGTTCGCGATGCCAACCGCGTACACCATCGGGTAGTTGGCCTCTAGCAGTGCCTCGCCCACAATTACGCTACAGTCCGCATCATGCTCGTCAGCTAGCTTTTGAGCCGCCGCCGCTAGCTGCTGAGGCCCCATATCTAAAGCGGGTGTGTTAATTAAATCGCGCACCAAATAAGTAGCTTCAGCCGCAGCCGTCACGTAGTGCTGATCTACTGTGTCGGGAAAGGCTAGCTCCGGCAAGGCGTCGGCGTCGGTGCGCTTGTAGCGGGTGAAGCGGTATTGACCTAACACCCAGCCCAGGCAAAGCTTGGTGGCGACCTCGGGCGAAAAGTCGTCGGCTAGCTCGTATTTTTGCGCAGGCAGCGTTTTGGCGAGTTGCCCCATCGTCCAGGTGTCAAAACTTTTGGGCTTGCCTACTAGCACCCGCGCCAGCTCACCTTCCGCCGAGGGCAGCAGGCAGTGCGTGCCCGCCTTACCCGTAAAGCCAGAGGACTCTAACCAAACTGAATAGTTAACATAGTCGCGCTTAATTTGGTCTTCGTTGACAAACTGTAGCGGGATGTTGGCAGGCAAGGGAACGTTACTCCGTATTGGGGAAATCTATATTTAAAAAAGCAGTCAACACACAGTCAACAGAAAGGTCATCAAAAAGACAATAAAGAATAGTATAGGGGGCGTATGCACACAGCTTTCATCCGTCATTTGGGAGCGAACAGGTGATGAAACATGAATGCTGCCTGCTATGTGAGATTTAGGCCGCCGTCTGAAATTATAATTTCTCCTGTTAAATAATGACTCGAAACTAGCATTGAAGCCACTTGCGCGATTTCCTTTGGCTGTGCGCCACGCGCCATCGGCGATCGCTCGCTCCAAAGTTTTCGCGCTGCGTCCCAATGTTTGCTCATGGGCGTCTCAACCAAGCCTGGAGCGATCGCATTCACCCGAATTTGCGGCGCTAAACTAACCGCAAGCAGCTTGGTCATGTGGTTTAAAGCGGCTTTACTAGCAGAATATGGAATTGAGGCTCCTTTAGGACGAATGCCCGCATGAGAGCTGATATTGAGAATGCAGCTAGGACATTCGCGATTTGATGACTGGCGTAGCGCAAGTTCAGCTTCTGTAATCAGCGTCCAAGGTGCAATGACATTGACCTCATACAGTGATCGCCAGATCTCCGGTGAAGCTTCCTTGAGCGAAGCATGTGGAATCGTTGCGCTTATTCCTGCATTGTTGACCAATACATCCAGGCGACCATGGCGCGATACCACCGCCGCCGCCAAACTACGAGACTGATTTTGATCAGATAGATCTGCTTGGAAATAAGATGAGCCAGGATGCGCGGCGGCCAATGACTGCCCTGTCAGTACAGAAGATTTAGAGTGAAAGGCAACTACAAAGCCATCTTCAGCTAGTCGTTGGGCGATCGCCATTCCTATTCCCGATGTTGAGCCTGTGATTAACGCAACTCTTTTTTCACTTTTGCCTTTGGCCACAGTGTCGGACTCCTAATTTTTTATGATTAAGGGCAGTCGTAAAGGATTTGTAGTTTAACGGGCCGTTAGCTTGCCATCGCGATCGGCGATTGCAGTCTATCATCGCGGTAAGATACCTCCTGTAATCTCTGACGTAGATTCAGGTAAAACACCGTGCCAAACGATCGGTCAACCGCCACACGCTCGCTGCTGCCCATTGCCCAAAAAATAGACTATTTCACGAACCTGATCGGTAAACTGGCCTACTGGCTCGTGCTGGTGATGATCGGCGTCGGCGTGTGGAATGTATTAGGCCGCTACATTGGCAACGCCATCGGTCAAAACCTTAGCTCTAACGCGCTCATCGAAACCCAGTGGTATCTGTTCGACTTAGTTTTTCTGCTGGGAGCCGCCTACACCCTTCAGCACGGCGAGCATGTCCGCGTTGATGTGTTTTATGCCCGCTGGAGCCGCCGCCGCAAGGCGATGGTCGATCTGTTGGGCACTCTCTTTTTTCTGCTGCCTTTCTCGGTTCTGGTGATTGTTTTTTCTTGGGGTGCGATCGCTAAGTCGTGGGCCGTTCGTGAAACCTCTCCCGATCCGGGCGGACTGATTCGCTACCCGATCAAAACGATGATTATCATCAGCTTTGCTCTATTGATATTACAGGGCATTTCTGAGGCGATTAAAAACTGGGCCATTATTAAGGGCGAGCCTACCCCCAATCTAGCTGAGGAAGAAAGCGAATGATTACCGATTGGCTTGGCCCTGCCATGTTTGCCGGAGCGTTGGCGCTGCTTTCGTTAGGCTACCCGGTTGCCTTCTCATTAGGCGGCGTGGCACTTCTCTTCGGGCTAATTGGCATTGCCGTAGGCGTATTCGACCCGATTTTTCTCACGGCGATGCCGCAGAGAATTTTCGGCATCATGAACAACTTTACGCTGCTGGCTATTCCCTACTTCATTTTTATGGGAGCCATGTTGGAAAAGTCTGGCATTGCTGAAGATTTGCTAGAGACGATGGGGGCTTTGTTTGGTCGGGTGCGGGGCGGCTTGGCGGTGGCGGTGGTAGTAGTTGGGGCGCTGCTAGCGGCTACAACGGGCGTCGTGGCCGCAACGGTAGTAACCATGGGCCTAATATCGCTGCCCACGATGCTGCGCTACGGCTACAACAAAGATCTTGCCAGCGGTGTGATCGCGGCCTCTGGCACGTTGGGTCAAATTATTCCACCGAGTATCGTGCTGGTGGTGCTGGCCGATCAGCTCGGAATTTCTGTTGGAGATTTGTTTTTAGGTTCGGTGATTCCAGGGCTGATGATGGCAGGGGCGTTTGTCATTCACGTGCTGGCGATCGCCTTCATCCGCCCAGACCTTGCCCCTGCTCTACCTGCCGAACTCATTAGCATCCATGGCAAAGCCCTCTACAGCAAAATTATTAAAGTGATGCTGCCGCCCTTGGCCCTCATATTGCTAGTGCTGGGCAGCATTTTCTTTGGGGTTGCAACGCCCACCGAAGCGGGCGCGCTAGGGTGTTTGGGCGCAATGATTTTGGCGGTATTAAAGAGAGAATTGACGCTGGCAGGCGTTAAGGACGTGTGCGATCGCACCCTACGTACCACCAGCATGGTGATCTTCATATTATTTGGCTCCACCGCTTTTAGCCTAGTATTTAGAGGGCTCAGAGGCGATAGATTTATCTTTGAAGCACTCACCAATCTTCCAGGCGACGAAATCGGCTTTTTGCTCGTCAGCATGATCACCATTTTCATATTAGGCTTTTTCATTGACTTCTTTGAAATCGCCTTTATCGTCGTACCGCTCTTTGCCCCCATCGCTCAGCAAATCGGCATCGATTTGGTCTGGTATGGCGTGATTATCGGCGCAAACCTACAAACCTCATTTCTCACACCCCCCTTTGGCTTTGCACTGTTCTACCTGCGCGGCGTTGCCCCCAAAGAAATCACAACTGGCAACATCTATCGCGGCGTCATTCCCTTTATTGCCCTACAGCTGCTTGTGTTAGCAGCCATCATCGCCTTTCCACCGCTGGTTAGCTGGCTACCTTCAATCAGTCAGTAGCCTCTTTTAGCGCATTCCTTAAGCCACAATGCATTTCAAAAGGATTAAAGTCTCTATCTACATGTAAAAGCTGAAAGTCTCTTTCAATACAGAATGTGGCAATGATAACGTCTGCGCTTTTTCGGATGGTGATACCCTGACTGCGAAGCATCCGGTAGTTTTGAGATGCCTTAAGCGCAATATCTTTGCCTAAAATATCAAACACATCAAGAGACAAAAGCAGCTTCTTCGCTATTTCGCAGTCTTTTTTATGCCGAAAGCCCTGCAGCACTTCCAGCAATATCAGGTCGCCAACAATGACGGGAACATGACCTAGCAGCCTGTCTAACAACTCAACTTCTAGCAGATCAGCACCGTTAAAGTATCTGATCCAAACGCTGGAGTCTACAAAGATCATTCAGCGCCTCGCATTTCATCATTTCGCATTTCATCTAGGCTACCTTCCCACTGCAACTTACCTCTAAATTTACGGATATCTTGCTGTCGCCGTAGCTTCACCAAGGTTATTAATGCCAGCTCAACAGCCTCACGCTTCGTAGCAAGACCCGTCAGCTTTAGGGCTTCTTCCATCAGTGCATCGTCAATAACAATATTTGTGCGCATCTAAAGATCAATGTGTATAGATATCTAAAATTATACACATTACAGGACTGCTTGGCCTTACTCAAGCTTTACCAAATCAGCCTTAGACCCACGACGCCTAGCAAAGCAAGCACAAGCCGCTTAAAGCGGTTCGCATTAATTTTTTTAGAAAGCAAGATGCCCACACCCATGCCGACGGCAATCATGGGCGTTGTATAGAGCGCAAGCTTCCATAGCTCGGGCGTAAGGTGGCCTTCAGCATAGTGACCTGCCAGGGCAAACATGAGTGCAACTACAGACACACCCGGCAAGTTGCCCTTAAATTCTTCAGGGCTCCATCCTTTTGAAAGGCGCGATCGCTCGCCACCGAAAGCGATCGCGATAGTAAACCCACAGCGCTAGGCTGTTCAGCAGGCACATCAACAGCACACCTGCGCCCTACCTTCGACCGAAGAAAAAGCCTTTAATGCAAAAGTCTCCTACCTGATATATATTAACTTCTATTAAGCATCTCTCATTCAAAATAAGGCAGCTAAGACAGCAAAAAATGTTGGGCTGAAATTATTGCTCGCAAAAATAACCCTTAAGTTGTATATTCAACCCTAGCCTCAGCTTACAAAAAATTAGCAGCATCAATGGTTTCAACCTTTCAAGACATACCGAAGCAAACCAAACATCAGGCCCTAGAAACAGCGCAGCAGATGTCGCAAGACTGCATCGCTCGTCGCCTGCGGCAGGTTAACCGCACCGTCACCCGACTATACGACGAAGCACTTCGTCCCTATGGCTTAACCATCAACCAGCTCAACGTTTTAGCCGTTGTGATTAGCCAGCAGCCAATTCGCCCTGGGCAGCTTGGGCACACCCTCGGTATGGAAAAGTCCACCGTCAGCCGCACCGTAGATCGGATGGTGGGCAAAAACTGGCTGAAAGTTGCGCTCGGGAAAGACCCTCGAACTCAGCTTCTCACAGCTACTGCCAAAGGCCATCGGCTCTTGCTATCGGTTACACCCGTTTGGGACACATTGCAGGCAGGCATTCTCACTACGGGCGGTAATGAAATCTTAAACATGCTGGCCGTCAGCGAACCCAACGCAGACCCCATCAAAAACGACGTATCTACAGCAGCGCGCGAAGCATCCCACAAGGATGAACCTGTTTTGGCAGACGACTTCTACTTATGAAGAAGCTGCTTACTGTTTTATTCAAGCCTCTCCAGGCTGCGAACGGCACCTTGATCGGCGCTCGTAGCCAGTAGTGCATAAGCTTTGAGAGCTGCTGTTACTCGTCGCTGCCGAAGCTAGGTCGGTTTCCAAGCCGCTTTGCTCTTTGCCTCCATCGTCTCTCGACGACTCGCTAATTCTGCCGCTGATAAATTGGCATGGTACGTTCCACTCAGCTAAAGGTTGCTAATAATCTAGCTAACAATCACTTCTCTACAAATTTAGAAAAGCTCAGCTCATTGATTCGATTCCAGCCCGATACCAAGTCGCGAAAAGACTTCCAGTTTTCATAAATGTCTTTAAAAGTAGCGTCCTTGCTCGCGTTTTCTTCAAACAGCGCGGTAGATGCCTGGGAAGCGGCCTTCAAAATCTCATCGCTGTAGGGAACGAGCTGAGTGCCCTGCTCTGTCAATTTTTTCAAGGCTAAGCCGTTTAGCGCGTCGTACTTAGAGAGCATATCGATGTTGGCCTCGTAAGTTGCCGTCTTAAAAACTTCTTGATATTCCTTGGGCAGTCCATTCCAAACATCCAGGTTCACGGTGGCATCAAGCGTTGCACCGGGTTCCCACCAGCCAGGATAATAGTAGTAGGCAGCGGCTTTATGCAAACCTAGTTTTTCGTCATCATAAGGCCCGACAAATTCAGCCGCGTCAATCGCACCGCGATCTAAAGCTAAGAAAATTTCGCCCCCCGGCAGCACCTGCACGTTCACGCCTAGCTTTGCCATTACCTCACCGCCAAGGCCCGGAATGCGCATCTTCAATCCCTTCAGGTCGCTAACGGTTTGAATGTTATTTTTAAACCAGCCGCCCATCTGAACGCCCGTGTTTCCAGCAGGGAAGCTGATCACGTTAAAGTCAGCATAGAGCTTGTTTATCGCCTCCAATCCGCTGCCGTGATAGTACCAGGCATTTTGCTGCTGGGCGTTGAGGCCAAAGGGTACCGTTGTGCCAAAGGCAAGCGCCTGATTTTTGCCGACGTAGTAGTAGGCGGCGCTGTGTCCGCATTCAACGGTGCCTTCTTGTACCGCGTCTAGCACCTGCAAACCAGGGACAATTTCGCCAGCCGCGTAGGGATCGATGGTGAAGCGGCCACTGGTGAGAGCAGAGACGCGATCGCACACCCTCTGCGCACCGCCATAAATGGTATCTAACGACTGCGGCCAGCTCGTCGCCATGCGCCACTGCACCCGAGGCAGGTCGCCGCTGACTGCGCTGCCGCCCTGCTGCTGGCTACAGGCTGTGATCGCCGAAGCCCCCACCGCAGCCGTTATTCCTTTGGCCCCATATCCTAAAATTCGTCTACGCTTCATCGCCTCAAACCGCCCAAATAATATAGTGCTCAAGCACTGTTTGCCTCACTCTTCATTAAATCATTCAGCGAAGAAACCTCATTTTTCTGGTTACCGACTGTAACTACTCGCGCTTATTTTTAAGCAGAGATGATAGAATTTAACTCCAACCGGATGGCATCTTGTTCTAAGAAAATTAGAATGGGGATGTTAAGCGATCGCGGACATGTAGCTCAGTTGGATAGAGCATCAGATTCCGGTTCTGAGGGTCGGGGGTTCGAATCCCTTCATGTTCGTCACAAAAAACCAACAACCCCGTAAGGGCACCCACTAGGAGTGCCCTTATTTTTTTGCCGACGTGGTTGCCCCTACGGGATGGGCCGATGGATTTATGTGTTCAACGAATCGTCAATATCCTTTTTCTTACCCTGAACGCCCTGCAAAATACGTGAAAGATCGTTCTTTTCGGTATTGACCACCCGCCTGGGTGAGCCGCTGATAATACCTTCAAAATTGCGGAACGACTCTTGAATCTGCGGGCCGTTAGCATCAATAATATATTCGCGAATAGAATTATCATGCCACGAACCGCGCATCTTAAACACATTGATAGCCCGCGACATTTCACCGCGAATCTCTACATACTGCAGCATTAAAATCGTGTCTGTAATCGTCGAGATATGCGAGTCAGTAATAGAGTTAGAGCCCATGAACTGCTCAGTCGTATTGGTAAAAAATCCGGTAATTTCTTCCTGCTTGGCATAGCCCGTTACGCCAATCACAAACTGCCTAAAGGCGTTGTTGCTCACGCCCCTATCTAAAGC
>JBARVS010000471.1:0-2821 GCA_049646385.1 Phormidesmis sp.
TAGCGGCCATGCGGAAAAATATACTTATGGGTATACACGCTAGAAATGTTGTTAGGCGTGCGGACCGTAATAATGTGCACAAAAAATTTGCCAGATGGCTTCAAACAAGCGGCAATTTTTCCGAAAGCCTTAGTCAAATTTCCTACATGGCAAAATACTCCCACCGAGAGAATCTTGTCAAACTTATCTTCAAACTGAGCCTCGTTAAGATCCCCCTCAACGAGCGTAAATCTACCCGAGCTGAGAAAGCTATTGGGATCCTGCATCTTTTGACGCATATACTCACACTGCTCATGACTGAGATTCAGGCCAGTAAACCTGACATTCGGAAACTTCGACATGATGTAATTAGGAATACAACCCCAACCACAGCCAAAGTCTAAGATGTTATCACCATCTTGAATATCTAGCTTTTCAATCATGTTGTCGATCATCCGCATCTGTGATTGTTCAAGGCTCTGTGCCCCATTTTCCCACAGCCCCATACTGTATTTTGGATAGACTAGGTTGCCATCTCCCAACATTCGGTTCAGCATTCCTTGAGGCAGATCGTACTGAACTTTCATCAGGTTCTTGGCACCCTCAGCAGTGTCCTCCGTTTCTTTTAAAACCCATTCATAGGGAGCCAAAAGCGATGGAAAATACTTAAATAAAACAGGCATGCAAGTATCAAACAGCGATTGCAGAACTGAGTCCGGCACCTCCAGCCCATGAATGTAAGCTTCTGCCACAGCCATCTGTACGCTATTCACAACTTCAACCACCCCCCGCGTTGCTCTATAGGCCAGAGGACTTTTGTTGTGAATATCTCCAATGACCGGAATGTGGCGCTGAACGTTGTTTTTTGAACCCTTTCTCTCGACAGATATCTGAGTCATGATAGAGCCTCCAGCAGTCTGCTAAGAAATTCGATAGAATGACCCAGCTAACCATAAATTTGCTTGGCAAAATCATAGCGCTGATTGCAGAGACTCGGAGCTTTGACTTAACACACCTTAAGAGATGGATGCACAAGGTTTTATGAACGATACGGACAACCAGCACCTGATTACGCAGGCAGGATACGCCAAAAAACTGCGGCCACTGATGCCCCCAGAGGCATTTTTACCCGATCAAAGGCAAGTATGGAGTTTGCCTATTAATTTGGCAATCCTCATGACGGGTTGGGGCATCGCCGATTATCTAGATCAATGGAATCCCTACTGGCTATGGCTTTTTTTGCCGCTAGCGCTTGTGATGGGCAACAGCGTGATCGTTCTACTCTTTAGTACGCACAACTTACTTCACAGCAGCGCCGTTAAAAACCCTCGGCTAAGATGGGCTCTTAGTATGCTGGGCCTGACCCTGCTGTGGACACCACCCGCCTTCTGGAAAGCCGTCCACAATCGAGAGCACCACAGCAAAACAAATTCCGTTCAAGATCCAGATCGGAACTATCTGAACAAGCAGCCCAAAAACTGGGGTAAGTGGATTCAAAACTGCTTTGTGCCCTCTGCTGAAGTTCATCCCATTTTATTAGGTATTGGCATGGCACATGCTTGGGGAGTTCATACCTTTCGCAATCTCAGCTCGGTCATAATATACAACAATGGTCAAACCCAGTATCCCGCAGCTGCCTTCACCGTCAGCCCCAAAGAGAGAAAGGCCATCATCTTAGAGCTTTCGCTGATGATAGGACTGCATTTAAGCGTTGTAGCTTATTTGGACTTTAACCCAATAAAGCTGCTTCTAGGCTACTTCTTGCCTATTTGGATTGGTTACAGCGGCATTCTGTTCTACGTTTACACCAACCATATGCTTTGCCGCATGACGAACACCAATGACCCTTTAGTTAACAGTGTCTCAATTCGAGTGCCTCGAATTTTTGATATCTTGCACCACAACTTTTCCTATCATACAGAACATCACATTTTCCCAGGGATGAACTCGGACTACTACCCAATACTCCAAGAGCTGCTGAAGGCTGAATATCCTGATCGATTTAATCTGCTAGAGGCAGGTACTGCTTGGCAACTGCTGATGCGATCGCCGCGACATTATAAAGATGAAAACACTTTTACAGATTGGTCTGACACAAAATCGATTCCTTGCCCGCTTTCTAGGCCAGAAAACCAGCCAAGCCGGGTAACTAGCCCCACACTGAAATAAAAAATAAGGAGAAGTGTCTGGCTCATTTAGCAGGTAAGTACCCGTGTAAAACTAATTGCGAAATAAGACTTGATTGGATTATCACAAACTTTAGTATTAAAGCAAGATTTTGTGTCTTACGACGAGTCTATAAAAGCCCGCCTGAGTCCATTTTTAAGACTCGGGTGGGCTTGTTTTAGTCTTGCAATAAGATAGCTACTTTTAAGACTTATTTAGCTCATGTTAGGACTTGAAATGAGCCGTTTAAGTCCTAACGTGAGAAAGTTTAATTGACGACTTTTCTGGTGGTTTGGAAAACAAGGTGTTGTTAAATAGAGAGGAAAGATTCTATGGACAAGCAGTATGACAGCTGAGCAGCTCAATAAAGACTTTGGTATTTTTGGCCAAGTGAAAGTGGTCGAAGGCGAGGGTGGATTTCCAGTTGTTGAAATTAGTAATGAAAGTGCTAGCGCTAAGATTTCGGTTTATGCGGCTCAGGTGCTCTCTTTTAAGCCGATGGGAGAGTCGGCGGATCTGATGTTTGTGAGCGAGAATGCTTATTACGAAAAGGGTAGGGCGACGAAGGGAGGTATTCCTATTTGCTGGCCTTGGTTTGGGCCTGACCCGGAGGGGCTTGGGCGGGGGAGTCATGGGTTTGTGCGCGATCGCCTGTGGACTTTGCTGAGCACTGAGG
>JBARVS010000472.1:0-2540 GCA_049646385.1 Phormidesmis sp.
TTTATATGTAGCTTTACGCAAATTTCACAATACGTCAGAAACAATATGTCAAAAATGGGTAAGAAAATATATTGGGATTATGTTACGGCCTTCGGCTTATTTGGTCAGGAATGGCTTGACTTATGAATTTTTATCAGGCTATGATTTGCCTTATGAGTATCCAGCCTGCACTTCTATACGTTTTCAGCACTAGCCTCCTTAGCCTTAATGGGCTTGGCGGACTGCTGCTGCGCGGCTGCGCATAATATTTTTTACACCCAACCTATAGACTTTTTAGCTGAGCGCCTTTGCTTTTAGCTTTTTTGCTGTCGCCCTTTAAATCAATACAGGTCAAATACAGGAAATCTTTACAAGCTGCTTGTAAGGACTACTTGCGACGCTTGCCTATCACAGCTCAAACCCTTCAAATACAAAATCTTCAAATGTTGACTCAACCCTCTAACAAGTACGCACCCTTTGTGCCCATTGCATTGGCAAACCGCACCTGGCCTAGCAAAACCATTACCCAGCCACCGATCTGGCTCAGTACCGATCTGCGGGACGGCAATCAGGCGCTGATTGAGCCGATGGACGTTGCTCGCAAGCTGCGTTTGTTTCGCACGCTGGTAGATATTGGCTTTAAGGAAATTGAGGTCGGGTTTCCTTCTGCCTCTCAAACAGAGTTTGATTTTGTGCGTCATCTGATTGAGCAAGATCTGGTGCCGGAAGATGTCACGCTGCAAGTGCTCACACCCGCTAGAGATCACCTGATCTGTCGCACTTTTGAGGCTTTGCGCGGCGCTAAGCAAGCTATTGTGCATTTGTATAACGCGACGGCTCCCGTTTTTCGCGAGGTTGTTTTTGGCTTGGATGAAGCGGGTACTGTTCACCTAGCGACCGCCGCTGCTGCCTTGATCAAACAGCTTGCGGCGGCTCAGCCTGAGACTGCTTGGCGATTTCAGTATTCTCCAGAAGTGTTTACTTCTACAGAGCTTTCGTTTGCAAAAACAATTTGCAATGCGGTGCTAGCCGTATGGCAGCCGACCTCTGCGGCTAAAGCAATCATTAACCTTCCGGCTACTATAGAAGCGGCTACTCCCAACATTTTTGCCGATCAGGTGGAGTGGATGCATCGCCATTTGCACTATCGCGATGCAGTTGTGCTGTGTGTGCATACTCATAATGACCGGGGCTGTAGCGTGGCGGCTGCTGAACTTGCTCAAATGGCCGGGGCTGAACGGGTAGAGGGCTGTTTGTTTGGCAATGGAGAGCGCACGGGCAATGTAGATTTGGTTACGCTGGCAATGAATCTCTATACTCAGGGGATTTCGCCCGGTTTGGATTTCTCTAACATTGATGACGTTGTGCGGATTGCAGAGGAGTGCACTCAGCTACCTGTTCATCCTCGCCATCCTTATGCTGGTGAGCTGGTGTTTACTGCGTTTTCTGGCTCTCATCAAGATGCTATTAAGAAGGGCTTTGCGGCTAGAGACTCTCAGGACTTGTGGGCGGTGCCTTATTTACCGATAGATCCGGCGGATGTGAGTCGCTCTTATGAGTCTGTGGTGAGGGTTAACAGCCAGTCTGGGAAGGGCGGGATTGCCTTTTTATTAGAGAAAGACTACGGCGTAGTGTTACCTAGACGGCTGCAAATAGAGTTTAGCAAGGTGGTGCAGCAGGCGATGGATGTGAGCGGAAAGGAGATGTCTGCTCAGGCTATTTGGGAGATTTTTACAGCAGAGTATGCTCAGACTGAAACACCTTTGAGCTATTGTTCACATCAGTTTTCGGATGTGGTGTTGGATGGTGAAAAGGGGCGGATGGCGATCGCGGCTCTTCTTTTCACTAAAGATAAACAAAAAATCACGCTGCATGGAGAGGGCAACGGGCCGATTGATGCTTTTGTGAGTGCGCTCAATAGCGAAGCGGGTAAAGGGAGTGATGACCTGATGTCCTTAGGCGGTATTGAGATTCGGCATTATGAGGAGCGATCGCTCGGTGAGGGCAGTCACGAAAAGGCACTGGCGCTGATTGAAATTGCGACGCAGCAGGGCACTGGCTATGGCATTGGTATTCACTCAAACATTGTGACTGCATCCTTTTATGCCGTTATCAGTGCTGTAAACCGTCAGCTCAAGGCAGAAAAAATTCTGCCTTTGATCGCTATCACGAGCTGAGTGTTGCGTCTGCGGCTAGGGTGTCTTTTTCTGAGGGCACCCTGACTTTTGAGGCAAGGCCAACTGGCTGAAGGACTTGAATAAAGCCAAAGGTAAAGACCGGTAGGTAGTTTATCTGTTGATTGTAGAGGGTGATGCTTACTCACGCTCATGCATGAACCAACAGAAACTGCCCGTTGCCGTTGATCTCGCCCTCACAGCTAGCAAAGTTTCTCACAAACCAGATTAAATAAAATCGCCATATCCGGCGGAACTTAGCGAAGTCCATCCCGTAGTCTAAATCACCAAAATAGTCCTGATTACCATCAAAGTTTTTCAGCCAAGCCGCAAAGGTCGTAGAGTAGTTAATCCCGTTGAGATACCATCGCTCAACCGTTTTTAAAT
>JBARVS010000473.1:0-4140 GCA_049646385.1 Phormidesmis sp.
ATGGTTATTATTCCGGTAGTTAGGTACGTATGGGTTGAGGGCAAAGGCTTCAAAAAGAAAGCGCTGTGTTTCAACCGATATAGCTATCATAGCAAATGTAACGGAATGTTGCAAGGCGCTTGGGCTAAAAAATAGGAATATGTACCTAAAGGCATAGAGCGGGATGAGGCAAGGATTTCGGCGATTTGATAAGGTGCGTGCCTAGTTCTAAACTCCCTAAAGAATGCTAAGAGCCTCGGTTTAGCTGTCTGCTGTTTTGGCGAGTGCCCATTGAGTGAGCTGCGGAAATAGGCGGTTGAGTTCGGTAGCGATCGCCGCTACCCCCACCACAGTCTCACTCTGCTTTTTCTCCACTACTGTCCACACCGCCTCTGCAATATCCTCCGGCTGACTTGCTAAGCCAGATTGTAGCGCTTGGCTCATCTGCTTTTCATTGTCGCTAGCGGCTTTGTCATCTTCACCGCGAAACATCGCCCGCTCCATAAAATCACTGTCAATCACCCCAGGATGCACAATGCCGACATGAATGCCTTTGGGCGTTAGCTCCAATCGCAAGGACTCCGTGAGCCCGGTGATGGCGTATTTGCTCGTACAGTAGGCCGTCATTTGCGGCAGCGGCATTTTGCCCCCAAACGAGCCGATGTTCACGATAGAACCCTGACCCCGCACGAGCATAGAAGGCAGCGCCGCCTGAATAGTGTGAATGCAGCCCCACAAATTGGTATTCAAGATTTGATGCCAGTCTTCTAAGGTGGTGCGCGTCATCGGCCCAGTCAGACAAATTCCAGCGTTGTTAATCAAGGCGTCTATTTTGCCGAAGGTCTCTATGGACTGTTTGACTAGGCTGCGAACTTGTTCCGCGTCGCCTACGTCAGCAGGCAGCGCCAGAACTTTTGAGCCGAGTGCTTCGACTTGGGCGGCGGCGGTGCTGAGGCGATCGCTCCCCCTTGCCGTCATCGTCACATCCCACCCTTCTTTTGCAAACTTCAGCGCCGTCGCCTTACCTGATCCCTGCGACGCGCCAGTAATCAAAACATGTTGAGCCATTACAAACCTAATTCACGCTATTTATTCCATAGTGTAAGTCCGTTTATTGAGCGATCGGCAGGAACACTCCCTAAGAAAGAGATGGCTAAGCCAAGCACTACCGCAATGGGTGCAATAACTGCCGACTGCCAGATTCCAGGAAACGTCAGCCAGCCCGTACCCGAGTTAATAGCGAGTAAAACAACAGCAGCGATCGTACCAAAAAAAGCGCCGTTAGCGTTCACACGTGGAATCAACACGCCCATTAAAAAGAGGCCAAGTAAAGGGCCTAAAATCATTGTTGTATATTTGATCAAAAAAGGCAGTAGGTCTTCACCAGTCGAAGCCACATAAAAAGCAGAGCCAATGCCAATCACGCCCCAAACAACAATTAACCCCTGAGCAACCTTCAAAGACTGAGATTCACTTCTCTCTGAGGCAGCATAGCGCTGATAAAAGTCTACGGTCATGCAGGTGGCTAAAGAGTGAAGCGCTGAGTCGATAGAAGACATTGCAGCGGCGAAAATAGCGGCGACCAAAAGCCCTGAAGCACCGATAGGCACATGGTTGACAATGAAGTGCGGCAAAATACCATCGGCGGGGATATCGGCGGGGAGCCCAGGATTAAGAGAATAGAAACTAAAGAGAAGAACACCTAATACCAAAGTAGCCGCAACGCCTAAAAAGCCCGAAAACCATCCTAAAAGAATGGCTTTACGGCCCGAAGACACATCCGCGCATGAAACATAGCGCTGTACAGACTGTTGATTAGTCCCTGCTACGGCAAAGGCCAAGGTGCCGTAGGCGAACAAGGCTGTGGGCAGCGAGTAAATGGAATCGGGCTCCCACGCTGGATTAATCACCGAGAGTTTGCCCGCCTCTCCAGCGATGCTCCAAAGTTCGCCCAGTCCACCGGGCACCTCAGCAATCACCGTCCAAATGCCTGCGCCTAGCCCCACAAAAATCATTGCAAACTGAAGTACGTCCGTCCAAACCACCGCAGCAATTCCCCCGGCTACGGTGTAAGCGATAGAAACCGCACCCACTAGCAGGATTGCCCAGCCCAGTGACAGGCCCGTTACAGTGGCAACCGCTAAGGCAGCGGCATATAGCAGGCCGCCAAGCCGAGCAATGACGAATAGCAAAAAGCACAGGGAGCCGAGCGATCGCGTTTTCCCGTCAAACCTACGCTCTAAGTATTCATAAGCCGTCGTCAGATTGAGCCTAATAAAAAAGGGCAAAAACAAAGCAATGACTAAGCCGTAGCCAATCAGATCACCGATTTGCAACTGAAGATAGAGAAAGCCATTAGTGAAGCCTTCGCCAGGGCCACCCAACAGCGAAGCCGCCGAGAAAGAGGTGGCAATAATCGAAAAGCCCAGCGCCCACCAGGGTAGCTGCCGCGACCCGCGAAAGTATTCATCAGTGTTGGTTTGCTTACGGCTAGCGGCAAAGCCAATCCATAGCAAGACCATTCCATACGCTGCAACAATGCCCCAATCTAAAGCGCCCATGGTTTTCACTTCCTTAAATAAGCTGCCGCCATCATGCCATAGGAAGGAATTAGCCGCTTATTTTTCGGGAATAGCACAAGATTCTATGTATATAAATTAAAGCATCACGGCTCAATCACCCGAGCGTAATATCCTAAAAATCCTTTCAATTCATTCGGTGGCTTCTGGTTCTCTGCCGCTACTTCGCCTTTAAAGGGAGCTTGCCAAAAAAGCCCGTCATGAGCTGTAGAATAAGGCGCTTGAGCGGGCTGATGCTATCGAGCACCCAGATGCCCGCGCGACGCGCAATCAACAGCGGCATGAACTGATTGGAAAAAGAGCGGTTCAGAAAATCTGTGAGGCTGAGCGTAAACCAGTTCTCGGTTTTGCGCCATCGTTGGTAGCGCTTGAGCACTTTGAGGCTGCTGAAGTCTTCACCTTGTTGAGCGGCCTGCTGGATGACTTCGGCTAAAGCCACCGCGTCGCGAATGCCCATATTGAGCCCTTGGCCACCAACCGGATGGCAGCAGTGAGCCGCATCGCCAATTAGCGCAATACCGGGCCGTACGTACTCCCGGCTTTGCATAAGCTGCACTGGAAACATCATCGGCTCATTCACCAGCTTAAGCCTGCCCATGTCATTGCCATATCTAGACTGCAATTCAGTTAAAAACTGTTCTTTGGGCAGGGCTAGCAGGGCTTTGGCTTCGGCGTGAGGGGCCGTCCAGACAATTTGGCAGCGGTTGTGAGGGAGTGGCAAAATCGCAAAGGGGCCGCTGGGCCAAAACTTTTCATAGGCGGTATTGCGGTGAGAGTGTTCTGGCTCTAGCACGGCGGTAATGCAGGACTGCCAATATTTCCAGCCGAGGGTTTTAATGTTTGCTAACTGACGAACTAGCGATCGCGCACCATCAGCACCTACTAATAGCTGCGTTTGAAAAAGGTACTGCTGCTGGCCGCACGCCACACTCAGCCGTCTGCTCTCTACGGTGGGTTCTATGCTTAATACTTCGCTTTCACACCAGTAGTCAATTGAGGGTGCTGCTATGACCACAGATTGCAGCGCCGCCATTAGCACAGTGTGCTCAGCCGAATAGTAAACCGCATCGCCTCGACCGTCTTCAGGGCGAAAGGTCAGCGCCTTGGTATAGTCAGCGTCTGAAAGATTTACCTGCTGAAAGTGCGTGAGCTGTGGGCCAACAATATCCCAAAGTCCGAGGCCGTCTAAAATCTTGGCTGAAACTGGCGAAAACGCATAGGCTCGCTGTCGTCCGGCGGCGGCTTGGGCAGTTTGCGCTTCAATAACGGCGATGCGTAGGCCCGAATCCTTAAGGGCACAAGCGCAGCTCAGCCCTACCACGCCGCCGCCTACGATGGTGACGTCGTAAGTTTTTAGCTGCGGCTGCGAAAGCCGATGCAACGGGCGACTAGATAGATCAGCAGGCATAGAGGCGACTATTTACATGCCTTTACATTCTTACGCTTAAAACCCAGACTATCAACCTTGAATAAACATTTCATCAATTTTTTGATAAGCAAAAGGCTAGTGAATATACGACGCGCTGTTTAAGACACAATTAAGAAGAGATTAACGTCTGCCGAGTAAACACCTAAGCTGCTT
>JBARVS010000474.1:0-10915 GCA_049646385.1 Phormidesmis sp.
AAATTGCTCACGCCACCCGAAGCAATCACAGGCGTATCAATCGCCGTGGCCAGCTCTCGCAGCGCTTCCAGATTCGGCCCTTGCAAAGTGCCATCGCGCTTGATATCGGTATATACAATCGCCGCTGCGCCCATTCCACCCATTTGCCGAGCGAGATCAACCGCCATCACTTCCGAGGTTTCTAGCCAACCTCTAGTGGCTACTTTGCCTTCTCTGGCATCAATCCCCACAATGATCTGCCCAGGAAACTGCTGGCATAGCTGACCGACTAGCGCCGGATTTTCAACGGCGACGGTGCCTAAAATTGCGTACTGCACGCCCAAACCAAACAGGGCACTCACTCTATCAGCATCACGCAGGCCACCGCCCACTTGAATAGGCAAACTCACGGCTTTGGAAATTGCCGCAATCGCCTGCCAGTTTTCTGGCTTCCCAGCTTTTGCCCCATCCAGGTCAACTAAATGCAGGCGAGTCGCCCCTTGAGCTTCCCACTGCCGAGCCACCTCCACAGGGTTTTCGTTAAATACCTGAGACTGTGCGTAATCACCTTGAAATAGCCTGACACAGCGCCCTTGTAAGAGGTCAATTGCAGGGATAACGTCCATTTTTTCATTCCATTGAGCGGCTTTTAACTATCTTACAGACCTATTCTGTCCAAGATTTTTTGAATGGTTTGCTGATCGGGGGCGCTAGGGTGCGATCGCAAATAATCTCGCAAGTCTCGCTGAGCGGGCTCATAGTTTTTTAGCTCATAGTGCAAAAGGCCGCGATCGCGCATCTGCTGAGGCTGTCCCGGCATCAAAATCAGCAGCTTATCTAAAGTCGCCACCGCACTTTCAAAAGCCTCTATATTCAAATAAGCCATCTTTAAATTCATCAGCATCCTGGCCAAAAAAGCCTTAGGCGGCACCGCACTTAAAAACTCATCTTGCCACTCAGCGCCCGTTCCATACTGCCGATAGAATTTTTCTCGACAGTCGGCCAAAAACATGACCTCTCCTTGGTGAAACGGATCGACAAATACGGCCATTTCATCAACCACCGGGCGAATTAAGAAGTGACCTGGCATTCCTACGCCCACCATCGGAAACTGAACCCGCGCGGCAATCTCTAAATACACCAGCGACAGCGTAATCGGAATGCCCAACCTGCGGTCGAGCACACAGTTTAAGTAGCTGTTTTCAGGGTCGTAGTAGTTTTGGCTGTTACCTGAAAACTTTAGCTCTTCAAACAGGTAGTGATTGATGACCTGAATAATTTTGAGCGGATAGCGGCCTTTGGGAAGACGCGATCGCACCTCAGCCGCCATCTCATCCAACGTCTCCAAATACTGATCGGGAGCCATATCCCAATAGTCTTCTTGGGCAATATAAAGGGCCGCCGCTGCTAAGTTAATCCGTCCGTCAGCTTTTTGAGTCTCTTGATAAAAGCGCTGACCGGCAGGAGAAAGTCTCATAGGATTAAACGGCGGGTTGAATAGCAGACAACTACTTGCATATTAGGACGGTGCCTTGCCGTCTTCCCTCTCCGCTAGGAAGATTTTGGCACCCTTACTCGCTCCGTTTGTTAGGGAACTCCCATTTCCCAAACCGTTGATAGCACCCGCTAGGTCTACGCCCGAAGTTTGCTTAAGCTGCGTCATAAAAGCCGCCGCCTGAGTCGCCATATTGCCAGATTGGGTATCAATCACCGTAACATTCTTCACCGACACCTGCGGCACCGTAGAGGTGAGCGTTTTGAGCAAGCCTTCTAGCTTTTGCAATAAGAAAATATCGCGAGCGCTCTCACCAGCGGCCACCCAAGACTCAGCCAAGCGTAGCGTCCCTTCTGCCTGGGCCTTGCCTTCTTCTAAAATGGTGGAGGCGTTGCCTTTTGCTTGGGCGATCGCCCGCTTACAATCCGCCTCAGCCGGGGCAATCACATCCGCCTGTAGCTGCTGCGCCACCTGCTTAATCCGTTCCTCCTGCACTGGCACGTCTGCTTGAACTCTGGCTAGCTCAGCCGCAATCTCGGCCTCAGCCTCAGCCACCACAGCCGCCCGCCCGGTTAAAGCGTCCTGCGTCCTTTGCTCAGCCGCCGCCTCAGCAATGCCAATGTCTCGCTCTAGGCGGCGTACGCTCGTAATTTTTTTATTCTCAGCTGTCTGCACTTCCGACTCAGCCTTAGCCTCAGCCTCAGCAATGCGAGCATCGCGCTGCAGGTCAGCCTGCTGCTTTCGGCCCAGCGAATCCAAATAGCGCACGTCATCAGAAATATTCTGAATTTGCAGCGTGTCTAGCACGAGTCCTAGCTTTTCAAGATCTTCTTCGGCCTCATCTAGCAGGCTTTTGGCAAAAGCAATCTTATCCTCATTCACCTGTTCAGGCGTCAGGCTAGCGAGCACGCCGCGCAAATTTCCCTCTAAAGTTTCCTTAGCAATTTTCTCAATCTCCTGGCGCGGCTTGCCTAGCAGCTTTTCTACCGCATTGTGAATCGTTGGCTCTTCGCCCGCAATTTTGATATTGGCAACGCCGTCTACATGCAGCGGAATGCCGCCTTTGGAGTAAGCATTCGACACCTTTAGCTCAATAATCATGTTGGTCAGGTTCATCCGCATCGCCTTTTCTAGCAAGGGCGTCCGAATGCTGCTGCCGCCTTTTACCAAACGATAGCCCAGCACTCGATCCTCGCTCTTTTGCTTACCGCCTGCAAAAATCAAAATTTCATTCGGCTGACAGATGTAGTAAAGGTTTTTAATGATGAAATAGCCCGATCCTGAAGCTAGCGCGGCGAGAATAAGCAGTGAGCTGAACATGTTTGTTATTCCTAAATAAGCGTCATTTATCTAAAAGATTAATTCTGTGCAGATGTCAGCTCTTTCTGACCTGTTTTCTGGCCTGCTTTCTGGCTGAGCGTGCCAGCAATATCAATGCCCAAGGTTTGCTCTACCTGAATTAAAAACTGCTTCACCACTTCGGGATACACATTAGCTAGGCTCGCGATCGCCTTCCCGTCACCGTTATCAATCACGTTGATATTTTCCAAATGCATTTTGTGCGGAATGGTCGCCGCCTCTTTTAGCACCATGTCAATTTGCTGTAGCAAGAAAATCTGAGTCGCATCCGATCCGGTCTTTTGCCATACCTGCGCCAGCATTTCATTCACTTCAGCCGCCGCCTTAGCGTTCTCAGCAAACTCAGCCGCCGCGCCCTTGGCCTGCAACACTTGCGCTTCTCTACGAGCTTCTGCGGGCAGCACCTGCTCTGCCTCAAGGCGCAGCCGCTCTAGCTTGGCTCGAACGGTTTGCAGGTGCTGTTCGGCTCTTGCCCTTGCTTCTTTAGCTGCCGCCGCCGTCCGCTCTTCTTCCGATTTAGAGCGCTGATCAAGCTCGGCCTTAATTTTGCGCAGTTGGTTTTGCTTGCCTTGAATCATCGTCAGCGCCTGAGACTTAAACATTTCAGCGCGCTTTTGACAGTCGGCTTCTATGCGCTCGGCTTCGCCCAAGGCCACGGCTTCGGCAATCTCAGCGTCGCGAATAATTTTGGCAATTTGGCGACGACCAATAGAGCTTAAGTAGTCTACGTCGTCAGTGACGCTTTGAACTTTAAGCGTGTCTAGGTGCAAGCCTAGCTTGTTCAAATCGCGGGCAACGTCTTCAGCAATGCGCTCAGCAAAGTTAAGCCGATCTTCGTTCACCTGCTCGGGCGTGAGGTTAGCAACGACGCCGCGCAGGTTGCCTTCCAAGGTTTCGCGAACGACTCGCTGAATTTCTGAGCGATTGCGGCCTAAAAAGCGCTCAATGGCATTGCCGACCACGCGGCGATCGCTCGAAACTTTTACCGTGGCGATCGCCTGAATATTCAGCGGCGTCCCCCCTTTGGCATAGGCGTTTTTCACCTCTACTGGAATCGGCATCGTCGTCATATCCATTTTTTCCACCCGCTCAATAATGGGTGTGATAAAGACTCTGCCGCCAAAAATCACTCGATAGCCAATCCCTAGACCATTTTCCTGCTTGTATTTACGACCTGAGACGATCAAAATTTCGTTGGGCTGACAAATTTTTAGGCTGGATTTGATCAGGGCGATCGCCGCTCCTACGACCACGAGACCAAGGGTGATTGAACTCACAGCGCCTACACCGATAATGCCAGCAGTTCTTGGCGCTAGCAGCGGCATTTGAGGCGCAGCTAATGAGCTTGACGATTCTATGGGCGCTGCTTCGCTGAAAATTGATTGAGCCATATTAACTAAGCCTTCGCTTGTATTAAATATTGTTTTTAGGGACTGTGAATCTCACTGCCTTCTGCCGAAACTACCCACAGCCGATTGTTAGTACGGCCCACCACTAAGACCAAATCGCCTGACTGAAAAGCCCTTTTTTCATCAGTTTGAGCGACCAAATGCAGCGTACTGCCGCCGACTTCTAAAAGCACTTTGCCCTTACTGCTCACATCAAAAGGCAGCTCTACGGTGCCAAGCAGTCCGGCAAAATCCTCATTGCGCACCAAGCTATTGACCTGCCGATTCTTGAGGCTTCGCAAAGCGCTCACTAACGCAGCCCCGCACAGCAATCCCATGGCCAGCGCCACTAAAAAGACAAAGCTAGTCGATAAATCAGGCTCTGAAAAGCTGATGACCAGCCCTGTCAGGCCAAAAAAGCAGCCGCCGAATGTCCAAAATTTAAAGCTGGTTAAAATCGATAGCCAAGCGGGTATTCGCCTACGGCGGCGAGTATGACGAAGCAGATCGATATCTGTATCTATTTGGCTATCTATACCTGCATCTGCGCCTGCATCCGCATCAAGGTCTGCGTCTGCGTCCAAGTCTGCATCAAAGTCGGCGTCTAGATCCGCATCAAAGTCGGTATCTGCATCGCCCAGCAAATCCCCACCGCCAACCATAGAAAGGACGACAAAAATCCCCCCAATCGCAAAACAAAACCAATAGACTGACTGCACGGCAACGCTCAAGTGGAACAGCTAGAGATCTGATGAAAAACATCCTGTGATGCTGTTAGATACCTTAGATATTGATTCGATTCCCGAAATCTTCTCAAGAAAAAGGTCAGCGGCTTTAAGCATAAAAAGGAATACCCTTGGTTAGAGCATTCCCTTTGCAACGAATCAAACTAAGTTGACTGAATTTTAATTCCGCTAGCTAGGCTTCTTTTCGGGCATCAGGCACTTATCAGAGTCACAACCGGCTGGGCCAGCGTCAACTAGCTCACCTGCATCATGCTGTTCTAGCGCCGTATGGAAGTTTTCGGTCACTCTACGCGATCGCACCTCCATCAGCATTTCCTCATACCGCGCCTTTGTAATCGGCTCAAACGGCAGCCGAGGAAAGGTTTGCACATCGTCAAACCGCGCCAGCAGCGCCGCCGAAATGTAGCCTTCATCGTTTTCAATAGCTGCGTAAATCCGCTCAGCTAAAGGCTCAATCTCATGCTCTCGCAGCTCCACCGTGGCAGAAGTATTGTGCGCGGTGTAATGTTTTTGCACCTGCATATAAAAGTCAAACTGCGCCAGCGCCGAGAACTTTTCAATCGCAACCTCATCGGCACCGGGCAAATTCGCCCAGTCCACTTCTACAGGCAGCTCCACTAGCCACTCAGTGCAGCGCAAGTCAAACGGATCGTTAAGCAGGTTACCGTTTTCATCCTTATCAGACTGAGATGGAATCACTGAATAGCCGTAGTCAATACAGGCCAAAGCTACCGGATCGTCTTTGCGGAAGGTAATTCGACGGATAAACCGCTGCGCTTTGGGCGGATGCCAGCCAGACGAGGCACCTGTTAGCAGGCTCTTAGTCCCTGCGGGCTGTACGGTGGTGCAGCGATTGGGGCGACGGATTTGGTGGCGATCGCAATACTCCCAAACGGTTTCATGCACAATCTGCTTCCACCGCTGCAGGTAGGCCGCCTCCTTTTCCTTAAACTCTAGCCCCTGCATCGTGTCAGGCCGACCCGCTTCAAACCATTGCAGCCACTCCACCCCAAAGGCTTTTACACAAAAGTCAAAAAAGCCCGTAAAGGAAACGCCGACAATCGGATCTTCTTCGCGAGAAAGCTGATAGCGAGGTTCTTGGAACTGGTGATTTAAAAGGGCAGCAACGGCGATCGCGCCAGCCTTAAACGCATCCTCCTGCTCTTGATAGTTTTTAGCGGCTATTTGATTGAGATGAATTTCAGCTAGATTACAGTGAAAATTTGAGCCTAAGATTTCCAATTTATTTTTTTGGCTTGTTATCCCAAGGGCTCTTTATCCCCTGGTTCTATGGATTCATTTCCCCATAGTTCCGAGTACCTTTTCTACCAAATCACGAAAGTAAAATAGCATTTCTTTACGGCCTGTTTGATGACCTAAAAGCGCTTTACTAAGCGTTCGTTCATCTTGAATATCGTAAAGAGAGCTAATTTGCTCATAAAACGGCTGAAGCAGAGGTTTAATCTTATTCAGCTTGCAATTCAAAATTGCTTCGACGTTTTGCCTGGAAAACTCTAGTGCCAATACTTGAATAGCTTGAGAGACTTCTGGGGAAGTTTTACCTCGGACATCGCTAACAGAGCACTTGGGTGAGCAATATTGAGGTGGATTGTTCTTTCGATACGTCACCTCATAACGTTTGTTGCAGTACCGACAGGTTTCAAAAACCTGATAGTAGCGCTGCTCGTTATATTGCTTTAGTTTCTCTGTTTGGCGCTTGACCTTTTCGCTATTTTTTCTAGAAGCGTTCCATTTCTTTCGATACTCAGGATCTTGTAAACGCGCTTTTGCTTTTTCCGCAATTTTTGAACGGGTTAATGCCGACTGCTTGACACCATAGCGAGGATTATTCTCACCAGATGTGTCCATTCCCAACGCCTGTGCAATTTGCTTCCACTCTCGCTTTAGCTGTTCAAACACAAAAGGCGTAGATCGAATTAGCTTTCTTAAATCACGCTCTTGAAAGATCTGTACGCTCGTCTGGTGATCGACTTCAAAAACTTTGATTCTAGGCAAATCAGTTTTGTAGTTAAATCCACCTTTGATCTCCACATAGCGCCTTTCCTCTATCAAATAAAAGTCAGGCTTATAGGAACCTCCGGTAGAAAGCTCAAAGGTTTGAACTTCGTAATCCCAGCCGATCTCTAAATGGTCGAGATAGCGAGCGTAAATATATTCCAAAGTTGATTTTAGATAGTAACCCTGGTAATGGCCGCAGTAGGTTCTTCCATTCACTTTAGTAGCCCGACACTCTTGGAAGCTTATAGTCTTCAATGCAAGTAGTATATAGGAACTATTGCATAAAGTTTCATCTTCTACTCTGTACGGTGCTAGGAGACGTTACTCTGCCTAGTTACCACGGGATTAGCATCTCAGCCTTCCCCGTTTTTGCCGGGTTTTTTACGTGAGGCAAAATCATTTACCACACGGATTCAGTCCATATTGAGACATCCTCTGATCTAGCTCTAGTTCAATCTCCTGATTGCGTAGGTCAACATTAGTGGTCATATTCTGGTGTTACTCTCCCGTGTTTGTATTGGCAACGCTTGATATGTCGGAAGCTTGCCGATGTTTAATCAGGCACTCTTTTAGGTAAGCCCTAGCCGAGTTCTCCGACACTCGATAAAGTTCTAAGAAACGTTCTTTCTTCTCAGGACTATCGAGTAAATCTGTGTTGGTGCGGGCGATCGCCTCCCCTGCCCATTGAATGGCACCTTCACCAGAATGAAACTGCTTGCGTACGGCAGTTGCGACGTTCTCCGATGAAGGTGGCTCGTGAAACACCCGTGTGTGGTTTGCCATGCGCAAGGCATCGCGAGTCGGATCAATTCGCCAATTGCCGCTTTCGTCCTGCTGCCACAAATTTTCTTTCGCTCCAGCGGCTATATCGTCGCTACTATTGAACTGACGCATACCTGCTGATCGCCTAATATTGCCTGCCACCACACAGGCCGCAGCCTCATCTATCAGCAAACAGCACTCAATCGAATTGAGCTGTCGCCCTATCGCATTGTTTAAAATTTTCGCACAGCGCTCATACAGCTCAGGTAGCTTCACCGGATTGGCCATGCCGCCAAAGCCGTTTAGCCGCTCGCCCGCCGGACGAATATCGCTCAAGTCCACAATCGCTTCTACTTCGCCATCGAACCGCTCATCACTCGAAAGCTCTAGCAGCGTTTGATACGACGCTACCCAGCCCTGGCGACTGTCTCCGGCGATGATTTCAACGCGATCGCTCGCCTCATCCACCTTAATTTCAGCTTCCTCACGCCGCTGGCCCGCAGGCGTTGTACCGACGCTGCCGCGCATTGTGACCGTAACCTTATTGCGAATTTTAGGAAGCTGGTTGATGTACTTAGGCTCTAGCACCGCGCCCGTTCCACAGCCCATCATAGCCAAATCCATCATCAGGCCAAAGGCGCGCCAGTCCGTGACGTTCGTGCTCGTGCAGTTGTAGGCTCCCGAGAAGTTCTGAGGGTTTTTGCTCCATTCAGTGCCGCCGACCCACAGCCATCGGCCCGAGGGCATCGCCTTAAGGCTGCGCTGCATTTTAGAAACCAGCTCATGCTCTTCGTCAGTGAGCTTACCCAGTTCTACTAAGCCTTTTAAGGTGCGATCGCACACCTCTTGCCAAGCCTCTCGCCGTCCGCCTTCAAACCGACGGCTATACGTGCGATAAAACACCGGATAGGCCGCAGGCGCACTTTTAGGAAAAGGACTTTTAGACCGAGTGCGATCAAGTTCTTGAACCATAGCTTTAGACAAAGAGGATTAAACGACAGCGCATTTCATTCATATAGCGTTTAGAAAGGAAAACATTCCAATAAAACCCTACATTTAGCTTCTACAAAGTATAGAGCGTAGCATCTTCGTATCAATATTTCTAGTGCCGTTATTATCTGACAACGCTATATGTAGCGTCGCGTTGGCTATATTTAGCTTGTTAGTACAGCATTAAGCGCAGTTTTAGCCTGCTTACCCACAGCGGGCCAGCTTGCATGATTTTTGTAGTAGTCAAATGTGCTACGCGCTAACAACTGATACTTATTGGCATCGGCAACGTATGGCATGACAAATTCACAATAGTCAATCGGATCGCAATCGACGGCAAAGGTTTTACCTGTGATGTCTGCTTTTACTAAGCCGCCAATGCCGCCAATTTCGGAGGCCAGGGCAGGCACTCCCAAAGCACCTGCTTCACTGAGCGCAACGCCTAGCGCATCAGCTCTAGTGGGGTAAATTAAAAAGTGAGCAGATTGAAACAGCTCAGCTATTTTGGCCTGACCCGTAGCGGTTGTTCGGTCAATAAAGCCATGCACTTTAACAAAGCTAGGCAGATAGACATCAGGGACGCAGCCAACCACATTCAGCTCGGTTTCTACACCGCGCGCGTTAAGTGCTTTGGCGACCTCAAGCGCAGTATCGCCCCCCTTTCGCTGCCATTCCACGCCCACAAAGAGGAGCCGACAGGGATTATTTTCACGCTGTGCAATCAGAGTTTCAATATCAGCCGACTCGACAGTGCCAGACTGCGTAGAGACCCGAGGAATAACCCTCATTTTTGAAAAAGGGATGTCATAGAGGTCGTGGGCTGTTTGTGTGGCCCATTGAGAATTTAAAATGATCAGACTACAGCGCTCTAATACGCTGCGCTCCATCCTCAATAGATTTCGCCGGGTTTCGCTGCACAGATTGCTTAAGTATGGGTAAAAGTCGATGAGGCTGCCCAAAGTGGTGTCAGTCCATAGCACCATAGGACGATCAGGGATTACGCTTGCTAGCGGAATAGCGTTTTCTAAGCACAGCAAAATGTCTGCGCCTGAAAGTAATAGGTTGCGCTCAATCTGGCGAGCGTAATGTCTAGAAACGATGGGATCTGCCCAGCTATAAAAATCTTTATGGCAGAAGTTTCGGTAGAACTGCCACTTAAGCCGCGTAATCGGGCTACGCTTTCTATCCAGTGGGCCGATGGGCGCTACTTCTATATCTTCTGTTTGTAAGGTTTGGACAATTTTGGCGCTTGCACCGTATAGCCCTAAGTGTCGCTTTGGCCAGCTTTCGGGCTTTTGCAGGTCAAATGTGGTGGCGCAGGCGACTTTCATAATTTTACGACTGATAGGCTTCTAGGGTTTGCTGGGCGATCGCATCCCAATCCAAAAAATTCAGCGGCGCTTCTGTTGGCAATAAAAGCTTCATTTGAACAGCCTCTCGTAAAATCTCTGGCGTGAGTACGCCTTGATACGTCCGAATCCAATCGCTGCCAATCAAAGTTTTCCAATCTGATACCGCGCCCAAATCAGGGGCAAGCACAGGACGGTTAAAAGAAAGCGACAGGAGCAAGCTACCCGAGTTAAGGATTTCCTCAAACGGCAGTACGACCAAATCAGCGGCCTTGAAAAATATTTGCAGCTCGTCATCTTGAATGAATCGAAGGTGGAGCTGAATGCGATCATCATGCTCAGCCGCTAGTCGAACGGCTTGCTCAAGCTCGTCATTGTCGGGTTTACCCGCGATGATTAGCGTGATTTTGCCACTTTCAGTTTTGTTCAACAGATGGCCAAAGGTATTGACCAGATGGGGCACATTTTTGTAGGGGCTGATGTAGCCGAGATAGAGCAGAGCGGTTGTCTCTGGCGGTAGGTGTAAGTGCGATCGCGCTTCTTCCCGAGAAAGCTCATCAGGATAGCAGCCGCGATAGTGACCGTGAGGCACCACAAAACTAGGCTTATTAGCGAGCCTTGGCAGCGCCTTGTCAACGGCGATTAAACCAGCATCGCATAGGCTGATATGGGCATCAGTGCAGGCTACTAGCTGATTTTGAAACCAGCTTGCCAGCGCTTGATGAAGCACAACGTGAGGGTTTTCGTCATGGATTGTCCAAATGATTTTGGTGCCGCGCCATTTACTCAGCTTCAGCAACAGCCAAAATGTGACCACCCGTAACCGCG